>JBGANH010000033.1:0-22323 GCA_044222365.1 Candidatus Eiseniibacteriota bacterium | reverse complement strand
GAGTGCAGCGCGGCATCGTGCTCTCGGGCGTGCTCGGCGTGTGCGCCGCGCTCGCGTGCCTGCCCGCGCGCGCACTGCTCACCCTCGCCGGTCAGCCGCCCGAGGTCGTGGACGGCGCGGTGGCGTACGTGGTCGCGCAGGCGCCGACCTACTGGGCGTTCTTCCTGTTCATCGCGCTGCGCACGACGCTGCAGGCGAACCACGTCACGAAGCCGATCGTGTGGAGCATCGTGCTCTCGAACGTGTTCAACGGCTTCGTGTGCTGGTCGCTCGTGTACGGCAAGCTCGGGCTCCCGGCGCTGGGCCCCCTCGGCGCCGGCATCGCGACCGCGCTCGCCCGGATGTTCATGCTCGGCATGCTGGTCCTGTTCGCCTGGCCGCACGTGCGGCCGTGGCTGCGCTGGTCGCGCGAGAGCCTGCGGCTCGCGCCGATCGGGCGCATCCTGCGCATCGGGCTGCCGATCGCGGCGCAGTACGAGTTCGAGTTCGCCATCTTCGCGGCGATCGCGCTCATCATGGGGCGCATGGGACCGGTCGCGGGCGCCGCGCACCAGGTCGCGCTCAACATCGCCTCCTTCACGTTCATGGTGCCGCTCGGCGTCTCGATCGCGGGCTCGGTGCTCGTCGGACAGGCCGTCGGCGCCGGGGACGTGCCCCGCGCCCGGCGCTCGGCGCTCGCGGCGCTCGTGGCTGGCGTCGGCTTCATGAGCGTGAGCGCTCTCGTGCTGCGCGCCGTGCCGGACGTGCTTGCGCGGATCTACTCGTCGGACGCCGAGGTGATCGCGCTCGCGTCGCTGCTCATCCCGATCGCGGGCGTGTTCCAGGTCTTCGACGGTACGCAGGTGGTCTCGATCGGGCTGCTGCGCGGGGTCGGGGACACGCGCTGGCCCATGATCGCGAGCCTCGTCGGCTACTGGATCATCGGGCTGCCCGTCAGCCTGTGGTTCGGCATGCGGCTGGGGCACGGCCCGGTCGGGCTGTGGTGGGGGCTCGTGGTCGGCCTCGCGCTGGTCGGCGTGGTGCTCGTGACCCGCGTCCGGATCCGGCTCTGGCAGGACGTCCGCCGGCTCGACGTCGAGGGCCGCGGTCACTGAAATCCGTGTGAAACGCGGCGGGATTCACGACATCTGTACCTCCGTGACCCGGACTTCCCGTACACTCCCGCACGTCATGAAGCGCACCGCGTGCACCTGCCCGAGCTGTTGTTGTCGCCGGAGAGACGACCGTCTCCCGTCGGCAGGTTTCCGCGCGTGACCCCTTAGCGCTCACACCTTCTTCTTCCGACCCGAGGCAGCCGTCTCTCGCACTCCCGAGAGCGGCTGTTTTCGTTTTCCCCGCCACACCCACACCTCCAGGAGGGCCTCCATGGCTCGCATCCACGACAGCATTCTCGACACCATCGGCCGGACCCCGCTCGTGCGCGCGCCCCGGCTGCAGCAGGGACTCGCCGGCGAGGTCGTCTTCAAGCTCGAGTCGTTCAATCCCATGTCGAGCGTCAAGGACCGCATCGGACGCGCGATGATCGACGACGCGATCGCGTCGGGCCGCGTGAAGCCGGGCGAGACCACGCTCATCGAGCCCACGTCCGGCAACACCGGGATCGCGCTGGCGTTCGTCGCGGCGGCGCGCGGCATCGATCTCGTGCTCACGATGCCCGAGACCATGTCGGTCGAGCGTCGCAAGGTGCTGCTCGCGCTCGGCGCGAAGCTCGTGCTGACCGAAGGGGCGAAGGGCATGAAGGGCGCGATCGCGCGCGCGCAGGAACTGCACGCCGAAACGCCGGGCTCGGTGATCCTCGGCCAGTTCGAGAATCCCGCGAACCCGAAGGTGCACCGCGAGACGACCGCGATCGAGATCTGGGAGGACACCGACGGCCGCGTGGACGCCGTGGTCGCGGGCGTCGGCACGGGCGGCACGCTCACGGGCGTCGCCGAGGCGCTGAAGGCGCGCAAGAGCACGTTCCGCGCGGTCGCGGTCGAACCGAAGGATTCGCCGGTGCTCTCGGGCGGCGCGCCGGGTCCGCACAAGATCCAGGGTATCGGCGCCGGCTTCGTCCCCGCCATCCTGCGCACCGACCTGATCGACGAGATCGTCGCGGTGTCGAACGAGGACGCCTTCGCCACGTCCCGCAGGCTCGTGCGCGAGGAAGGGCTCATGGTCGGCATTTCGTCCGGCGCGGTCGCGCACGCGGCGTTCGCGCTCGCGGCGCGACCGGAGTACGCGGGCAAACTAATCGTGGCGGTGCTCGCGAGCCACGGCGAGCGCTACCTCTCGACGCCGCTGTTCGACTTCCCCGACGACGTGCCGGCCGAGGCGGTCCGCGCATGACACGCCTGTTCGAGGACGTGCGCACGATCCGCCGGAAGGACCCGGCGGCGCGCAACGTCGTGGAAATCCTGCTCTGCTACCCCGGATTGCACGCGCAGTGGTTCCACCGTGTCGCACATGCGCTGTGGCGCGCGCGCGTGCCCGTGCTGCCGCGGTTCGTCTCGCACCTGTCCCGCTTCCTCACCGGCATCGAGATCCACCCCGGCGCGACGCTCGGCCGGCGCGTGTTCATCGATCACGGCATGGGCGTGGTGATCGGCGAGACCGCCGTGGTGGGGGACGACTGCCTCATCTACCAGGGTGTCACGCTCGGCGGCACGAGCCTGTCGCCGGGCAAGCGCCACCCGACGCTCGAGCCGCACGTCGTGGTCGGGTCGGGCGCGAAGGTGCTCGGCGACATCACGCTCGGGGCGCACTCGCGCGTGGGCTCGGGTTCCGTCGTGATCAAGTCGTGCCCACCGCACTCGACGGTCGTCGGGATCCCCGGGCGCGTGATCGAGGACAAGCCGGCCGAGGAGCAGCGGCCGGGGCACGAACTCGAGCACAACCGCCTGCCCGACCCGACCGCCCGCGCGATCACCGCGCTCCACGACCAGGTCGGGCGGCTCGCGCGCGAGATCGCCGAACTGCGCCAGCGCCCGGTCGAACTCGTGCTTCCACGCGGCGCCTCGCAGGCCGACATCGAGGCCGCGTTCCGCTCGATCCGCGAGGGCGAGGACGACGCACGCGCCACCGCGATCGAACTCGTCAGCGGCGCGGGGATCTGAATCGCCGCGGGGCCGGCGCGCGTGCCGGCCCCAGTGCGACGGGTGCGTCAGGCGGCGGGCTTCTCCGGGCGCGAAAAGCGCTTCGCGAAACGGTCGAGGTACGTGTAGAAGACCGGCGTGACGTAGAGCGTGACGATCTGCGAGAACGCGAGCCCGCCGACCACCGCGAGTCCGAGCGGACGGCGCGACTCGGCGCCGGCCCCGAAGCCGATCGCGATGGGCAGCGTGCCCATGAGCGCGGCCATGGTGGTCATCATGATGGGGCGGAAGCGCACGAGGCACGCCTCGACGATCGCCTCGGCCGGGGTCTTGCCTTCGGTGCGCTCGGCGTCGAGCGCGAAGTCGATCATCATGATCGCGTTCTTCTTCACGAGGCCGATGAGCATGATGATGCCGACGAACGCGTAGATGCTCAGCTCGGTCTTGAAGACGAGCAGCGTGAGCAGCGCGCCGAAGCCGGCGAACGGCAGACCCGAGAGGATCGTGATCGGGTGGATGAAGCTCTCGTACAGGATGCCGAGCACGATGTAGATGACGAGCACGGCGAGCAGCAGCAGCCACAGGAGGCCCTGCTGGCTCGACTGGAACACCTGCGCGGTGCCGGAGAAGTTCGTGCTGATGCTCGCCGGCAGCACCGCGCGCGCCGCCTTCTCGACCGCCTCGGTGCCTTCGCCGAGCGACACGTTCGGGCGCAGGTTGAACGACACCGTGACCGAGGGGATCTGGCCGGAGTGGTTCACGGACAGCGGCCCGACGGCGCGCGAGAGCTTCGCCACCGCGCCGAGCGGCACGAGCGCGCCGGTCTTCGGCGAGCGCACGGACAGCAGCGACAGCGCCGACGGATCGCGCTGGAACTGCGGCAGCAGTTCCATGATCACCCAGTACTGGTCGTTCGGCGTGTAGATGGTCGAGACCTGCGACGAGCCGTACGCGGCGTACAGCGCCTGCTCGATCTGCAGCGCCGTCACGCCGAGCGAGGCGGCGCGGTCGCGGTCGATGTCCACCTGCACCTGCGGATTGCGGATCTGCAGGTCGCTCGTCACGTCCTGCAGGTGTTCGTCGTCCTGCAGTTTCGCGACGAGCGCCGCCGAGGACTCGTACAGTGTCGCGAGGTCGCCGCTCTGGAGCGTGAACTGGTACTGACTCTTCGAGGGCCGCCCGCCGGTGTTGATGACGGGCGGGTTGATGACGAAGCAGCGGATGCCCGGCACCTTCGCGAGCTTCGGCTGCAGCTCGCGGATGACCTCGTCCGCCGAGAGCTTGCGCTGCGAGCGCGGCTTGAGGCGCAGGAACATGCGGCCCTGATTGCTCGAGCTGACGCCGCCGCCGCCCGCGGTGGACATGAAGTCCTGCACGTTCGGGTCGGCCGCGACGATCGCGGCGACCGCCTGCTGGTGCACCATCATGGACTCGAACGACGTGCCCTCGGCCGTCTCGGTCGTGACCTGCAGCTGCCCGGTGTCCTCGTTCGGGATGAAGCCCTTCGGCACGAGGCGGAAGAGCACCGCGGTGCCCGCGAGGATCGCGAGCGAGAACACGAGCATCGCCCGGCGGTGACGCATGGCCGCGTGCAGCGTGCGCTCGTAGAAGCGGTACATCGCGTCGTACCCGGCCTCGACCGTGCGGTAGAAGGCCCCGTGCGCCGTGGCGTGCTCGGCGCGCAGGAAGCGGCTGCACAGCATCGGCGTGAGCGTGAGCGAGACGAAGCCCGAGACGAGGATCGCGGCGGAGATCGTGACCGCGAACTCGTGGAACAGCCGCCCGAGCAGGCCGCCCATCATGAGCACGGGGATGAACACCGCGACGAGCGACAGCGTCATCGAGAGGATCGTGAAGCCGATCTCGCGCGAGCCCTCGAGCGCGGCCTCGACCGGCGGCTTGCCCATCTCCATGTGCCGGTGAATGTTCTCGAGCATGACGATGGCGTCGTCCACGACGAAGCCGACCGACAGCGTGAGCGCCATGAGGGAAAGGTTGTCGAGGTTGTAGCCGAGCTGGTGCATCACGCCGAACGTGCCCACGACCGAGAGCGGCAGCGCGAGGCTCGGGATCACGGTGGCCGGCAGGTTCTTGAGGAAGAGGAAGATCACGAGCACGACGAGCAGGAACGTGACGAACAGCGTGTTCTGCACGTCCTCGACCGAGTTCCGGATCGAGATCGAGCGGTCGTAGAGCTTGAACACCTCGACCGAAGCCGGCATCTGCGGCTTGAGGCGCGCGAGCAGTGCCTGCACGCGGTCGGCGACCTCGACCGTGTTCGTGCCCGGCTGACGCTGCACCGCGAGCACGATCGCGCGGTCGCCGTGCACCCAGCTCGCGACGCGGTTGTTCTGCACGTCGTCGATCACCTGCCCGAGGTCGCGCACGCGCACCGGCGAGCCGTTGCGCCACGACACGACCAGGTTCCCGAAGTCCTTCGCGTTCGCGAGCTGGCCGTTCGCCTGGATCGTCGCGGTGCGGTTGCGGCCCCAGAGGATGCCCGTCGGCAGGTTGACGTTGCCGCTCGAGATCGCGGCCGAGACCTCGTCGATGCCGATGCCGCGGGCGCGCAGGGCGTGCGGGTCGAGGCGTACGCGCACGGCGTACTTCTGCGAGCCGAACACCTGCACCTGCGCGACGCCGTTCACCATGCTGATGCGCTGCGCGAGCGTGTTCTCGGCGTACTCGTTCAGCCGCGTCAGCGCGAGCAGTCGCGACGACACGGCGAAGAACACGATGGGGGAGTCCGCCGGGTTCACCTTCTGGTACGAGGGCGGGATGATGCCCGTCGGCAGGCGGCGCTGCGTCTGCGCGATGGCCGACTGCACGTCCTGCGCCGCGGCGTCGATGTCGCGCTCGAGCGTGAATTGCAGGGTGATGCTCGTGTTGCCCTGGCTCGACGACGAGGTCATCACGTCGAGCCCGGGGATCGTGGAGAACTGCTTCTCGAGCACGGTCGCGACGGCCGAGGCCATCGTCTCGGGCGAGGCGCCGGGCAGCGACGCGCTCACCTGGATGACCGGGTAATCCACGTTCGGCAGGTCGCTCACCGGCAGCTGCGTGTAGCCCGCGATGCCGAACAGCAGGATCGCGATCATGACCAGCGTGGTCGCGATCGGACGCTGGATGAAGAGCGCGGAGAAGTTCACTTCGGCGCTTCGCTCCGCGCGATGCGCCGGGCTCGCCGCCACCGGCGCCGCTCGCGCCACCGGCGCCGGCCGGTGCCGCGGGGCCTCGCACGACGACCCTGCTGCCGGGGGCGAGTCGGAACTGGCCGTCGGTGATGACCACTTCACCGGGCTGCAGGCCGTCGGCGATCACGGCGAAGTCGTCGTCCGAGCGCGCCACCTTGACCGGGCGCGGCGACGCCGTGGAGTCGGCGCCGAGCACGTAGACGTACGTGCCCTTCTGGCCGGCGCTCACCGCGACCGAGGGCACGACCACGACGTCCTTCTGGCGTTCGAGTTCGAGGCGCACCTCGACGAACGCGCCGGGCCACAGCCGGCCGTCGGCGTTCGCGAACCGGCCCTTGAGCGCGAAGGCGCCGGTCGCCGGATCCACGGCGTTGTCCACGAACACGAGCCGGCCCTCGAGCTCGGTCGAGTCGCCCGCGGCGAGGCGCGCGAACACGCGCGTGTCCGCGGTGCGATGGCGGCGGACGGCGGCCACGTCGGCCTCCGGCAGCGTGAAGCGCGTCGATCGGGTCCACGTGGTTGACCGTCACGAGCGGCTCGCTCGTCGCGGCCTTCACGTAGTCGCCCACGTGCACCTTCACCTCGCCGGCGCGACCCGCGATGGGGGAGCGGATGGTCGCGTACTCGAGGTCGAGCTTCGCGCGCTGCACCGCGGCCGAGTCGGCGGCGACCGCCGCGGCGAGCGCCTCGGCCGCCGCCTGCTTCGCGTCGAAGTCGGCCTGCGACAGCAGCTGTTGCGCGTGCAGCTGCGCCGCGCGCGGCCTCGGCGCGCGCGACGGCGGCCTGCGCGCGATCGCGCGAGTGCCGCGGAGACCTGCGCGAGCGCGCGCGCGGAACGGGCGCGAGTCGAGTTCGACGAGCGCCTGTCCGGCGCGCACGTCGTCGCCCTCGCGGAACGCGATGCGCGTGACCATGCCGCCGACCTGCGAGCCGATCGAAGCGCTCTCGATCGGGTCCACCGTGCCGGAGGCGATCAGGTAGACCGGCATGTCGCGACGTTCGGCGGGAGCGACGGTGACGGACGAACGCGGGGCGCGCGGCGCGGACTTCTGGGTGCAGCCGCCGGCGGCGAGCAACAGCGTGGCCAGCGCCAGCAGGGCGAGCGGCCGGAACGGAAGCGACGGGAAGCGCTGGGACATGGGGGAGCGATCCGGCGTTGGAATGTGGTCGAAGGGCCGGCACGGGCCGGCACGGTCCCCATGGTAGTGCACGAGGTTGCCGCCCGAGTCCCGGAGACGTCAATCGGGCGGGACACCGCGCCCGGAAACTGACATGATGCGCCGCCCCGCGGAGTCGGGCCGTAGTCGCGCCCGGTGCGCGACGAACGCGGAAACGACCGCACCCAACGCCGAGTCCCACGCCGAGCCCGTCATGTCCCGAGCGCCACTCACACGCTTCGCGCTGTTGTCCATGGCCGCCGCGCTGCTCACGATCGCGCTGAAAGGCGCGGCCTACTTCCTCACCGGCTCCGTCGGCCTGCTGTCGGACGCGCTCGAGTCGCTCGTGAACCTCGCGGGCGCGATCATGGCGCTGGCGATGCTCGACGTCGCGGCGCGCCCGGAGGACGAAGACCACCCGCATGGCCACGGCAAGGCGGAGTACTTCTCGAGCGGGGTCGAGGGTACGCTCATCCTCGTGGCCGCGGTGAGCATCGCCTGGGCCGCGCTCGACCGGCTGCGCCATCCGCAGCCGCTCGAGTCGGTCGGCGTGGGCCTCGCCGTCTCGGTGGCGGCCGCCGTGCTCAACCTCGCCGTCGGGCTCGTGCTGCTGCGCGCGGCGAAGAAGCACGACTCGATCACGCTCGAGGCGAACGCGCACCATCTCATGACGGACGTGTGGACGAGCGTCGGCGTCATCCTGGGCGTCGGCCTCGTCGCCGCGACCCACTGGGCGTGGTTCGACTCCGTGGTCGCGCTCGCGGTCGCCGCGAACATCGTGTGGACGGGCGTGCGCATCGTGCGCGATTCCGTCCTCGGCCTGATGGACACCGCGCTCCATCGCGACGAGCAAGCCGCGCTGCTCGCCGTGCTCGCACCGCACCGCTCGAACGGCGTGGACTGGCACGCGCTGCGGTCGCGCCAGTCGGGCTCACGCCGTTTCGTGTCGCTGCACGTGCTCGTTCCGGGCGACTGGAGCGTGCACGACGGTCACCAGCTGCTCGAACGCATCGAAGCGGACATCCGCCGCGCCGTACCCAACGTCCACGTGTTGACGCATCTCGAGTCCCTCGACGATCCCGCTTCCTACGACGACATGGGTCTGGATCGTCCCGACGCGCCACCCGCCACCGAAGACCCTTCGAGAACCCCGTCATGAACCCGAATCCTCCGATCCCGAACGATCCCGATTTCGACGAGAAGCCTTCCGAGGACTTCGCCCAGGCGCTCGCCGCCTACGAAGCCGGCGCCCGTCCCGCCGCCGCCGCGGCCGACGCGACCCGAGAGCTCGCCGTGGGCGACAAGGTGCGCGGCCGCGTCATCTCGATCGGCGCCGACGTGCTGCTCGTGGACTACGGCGGCCGCAGCGAGGGCGCCGTCGAGACGCGCGCGTATCGCAACGAGGACGGCACGCTGCGCGTGGCGGTGGGAGACGAACTCGACCTGTTCGTGGTCTCTGCGGGTGAACCCGTCACGCTGGCGAGCTCCATCCGCACCGATCCGCGCGCCGCGCTCGGCTCGCTGCGCGAGGCGCACGCGGCCAAGGTCCCGGTGACCGGCCGTGTGACGGGCACGAACACCGGCGGCCTCAGCGTCGAGGTCGGCGGCGTGCGCGGCTTCTGTCCGGTTTCGCAGATCGAGTCCGGCTTCTGCGCCGATCCGTCCGTGTACGTCGGCCGCACGCTCGAGTTCCTCGTGACGGCGGTCGAGGAGGGCCGCGGCAGCGTCGTGCTCTCGCGTCGCGCGCTGCTGCGTCGTGTCGAGGAGGAGCAGGCGACCCAGGCGCTCTCGACGCTGCAGCCGGGCGACGAGCGCGACGGCGTGATCGCGCGCCTCGAGCCGTTCGGCGCGTTCATCAACATCGGCGGGCTCGACGGCCTCGCGCACGTCTCCGAGATCTCGTGGACGCGCGTCTCGCATCCCGGCGACGTCGTGCAGGTCGGGCAGAAGGTGCGCGTGAAGGTGCTGCGCATCGAGCAGGGCAAGGACGGGCGTCCGCGCGTCGCGCTCTCGCTCAAGGCCGCCGCACCCGATCCGTGGATCGAGGGCATTTCGCAGTTCTCGCCCGGCCAGAAGGTCACGGGCAAGGTCGCGCGTCTCGCCGATTTCGGCGCCTTCGTCACGCTCGCGCCCGGCATCGACGGGCTCGTGCACGTGTCGCAGATCGCGCTGCAGCGCATCAACCACCCGAAGGACGTGCTTTCGGTCGGGCAGGAGATCGAGGCGGCGATCCTCTCGGTCGAGCCCGACAAGAAGCGCATCTCGCTCTCGATGCGCGAACTGCTCGCCGCCGGCCTGCCGCCGACGGAAGTGAGCGTGCACGCGCCCTCCGAGCGTTCCGGACGGCCGGAGCGGAGCGATCGCGGGCCGCGCCCGGGCGGCCGTGGCGATCGCGGCGACCGTGGTTCGCGTCCTCCGCGCGAGCCGCGCGAGGAGTGGTCGATGCCGCCGAAGCCGGAAGGCCCGCCGGAGCCGACCGCGATGGCGCTCGCGCTGCGCAAGGCGATGGAAGACGCCGCGAAGAAGAAGGGCCACTGACGTGGCCCGCGTGAAGGGGCCGTCGCTCACGCAGTGGATCCTGATCGCGCTCGTCGCGGGCGGTGTCTTCGGCTGGGCCGACCCCGCCCACGCGACGCAGGTCGGCTGGATCCGCGACATCTTCCTGCACTTGATCAAGTCCATCATCGCCCCGCTCGTGTTCTCGACCGTCGTGGTCGGGATCGCGGGCGGCGGCGAGCCCAAAGCCGTCGGGCGGATGGGCTGGAAGTCGCTCGTGTATTTCGAGGTCGTCACGACGCTGGCGCTGTTCCTGGGGCTCGCGATCGTGAACCTCACGCAACCCGGAGTGGGGATCCATCTCGCGGGCGACCCGGGCGTGCTCGGCAAGGTGGCGGAGAACCATCCCAAGACGCTGACCGAGACGCTCGTGCACCTGTTCCCGACGAGCATCTTCGACGCGCTCGCGCGCGGCGACGTGCTGCAGATCGTGTCGTTCAGCGTGTTGTTCGGGCTCGCGCTCTCGGCCGTCGGCGAGAAGGGGCGTCCGGTGCTGGCGTTCTGCGAGGGGCTCGCGCAGATCATGTTCCGCTTCACCGAGTACGTCATGTACACGGCGCCGCTCGGCGTCGGCGCGGCGATGGCGGCGACGGTGGGGCACCAGGGGCTCGACGTGCTGCGCAACCTCGGCATGCTCGTCGGTTCGCTCTACCTCGCGCTCGTGCTCTTCGTCGTGTTCGTCTTCGGTGCGGTCGCGGCGATCGTCCGGCTCCCCGTGCTGCCGTTCCTCAAGGCGATCCGCGAACCCTTCACGCTCGCGTTCGTCACCACGAGCAGCGAGAGTGCGCTGCCCAAGGCGATGGAGGCGATGGAGCGCTTCGGCGTGCCGCGCCGCATCGTCGGCTTCGTGATCCCCGCGGGCTACAGCTTCAACCTCGACGGCACGACGCTCTACCTCGCCATGGCCTCGGTGTTCATCGCGCAGGCGGTCGCCACCACCGTGCCCGGCTTCACGTTCGGCTGGCCGCAGCAGCTCGCGATGATGGTGACGCTCATGGTCACCTCGAAGGGCGTAGCCGCGGTGCCGCGCGCCTCGCTCGTCATCCTGCTCGCGACCGTGAACACGTTCCTGCCTTCGCCCTGGGGCGCCATCGGCGTCGCCATGATCTTCGGCGTGGACGAGCTGATGGACATGGCGCGCACGAGCGTCAACCTGATGGGGAACTGCCTCGCCAGCGTCGTGATCGCACGCTGGGAAGGCGTGTTCGACGACGACGCCCCGCGCCTGAGCGCGGTGGGCGTGAAGTCTCCGGGGGCGCGGGCGATCAGGCCGCGCGCGCCTGCGCCATCTGTGCGAGCGCGTCCGCGGGCGCCCCCACTGCGATCTTCGTGGCGGCGTGCTTGAGCACGTACACCCGGATGTTGTTGCCCTGGTCGTCGGCCGGCGCCATGAAGAACCCGGTCCGCTCCGCCGAGTAGGCCATCGTCGTGCCGCAGAGGATCTCGCCGTCGCGGAACTGGACCGCGATGCGCTTGCCCTGGCCCGCGGCCGAGGTGGGCGGGAAGCCCGGAAGATCCTTGCGCGTGGGATCGCCCGCGAGGTCCTTCACGAAGAACACCGCTTTCAGCTTCGAGCAGTGGATCTCCTGCGACTTCGAGTCGCCGGTGCCGTGCAGGTGGAACGACGGTCGCAACGCGGAGAAGTCCTCCGTCGTGCCCTTGAGGGTCGAGCCGTCGAGAAAGCGCGCCACCACCTTGTTGACTTCGCCCATGGGTCCTCCGTGACGTGCGCCCCGGGACCGCGATCGCGGACCCGCGCATGGTGCTCTCATCGGCCAACCGGCAAGGCCACTTCAGCGCGGACTCGTCCCCGCGGCGGGGAGCTGCCGCCCGGCCGTGCATCCTGCACGGCTCCCCGGCCGGTCCCTCAAGTCCCTGTCGGAACGGGCGAGACTTCCGGGTGCAGTCGAACTCCGGGACGGCCATACGGGCCAGCGCCGTCCACACGTGCGGAGTCCCACCGGCCGCAGAAGCGTCCGCGGGCCCTCGAGAAGGAGCAGGTCATGGACTTCACGTTCCAGTCGGTGGACAGCGTGGGCGCCGCGCTCGCGGCCCGCTCGACGCAGTACGCCGCGCTCGCGCGCGGTGCGCTCGGCCGTGGCGCCGAACGCGTGCAGTCGCAGGACTACGAAGCCGCGCTGAACGAGTTCAAGCGTGCGGCCGCGTACGATCCGACGCTCACCGACACGTACCGGAACCTCGGGCGGGTCTACGAGCTGCTCGGCCGCGACGACGAAGCCATCGCCGCCTACCGCCGCGGCATCGCCGCCGACACCAGCTCGGACGTCACGCGGCAGGACCTCGCCTCCTTCTTCATGACGCACAACCGCTACGCCGAGGCCGAGACCGAACTCAAGGTCATCGTGCGGAACAATCCCAACTCGGCCGGCCCGATCGCCTCGCTCGGGCACATCTACTTGTCGCAGGGCCGGATCGCGGAAGCCGAGCAGAAGTTCGAGCGCGTGCTGCAGTTGGCGCCGCGCGACGCGGCGTCGCACTACAGCCGCGGTCTCGTCTACGCGAAGAAGGGCGAACTCGGCGACGCGATCACCGAGTTCGAGCGCGCGATCGAGATCCGGCCGGCGTACGCCGCGGCCCGTGCCGAGCTCGCGTACGCGTACTTCGACAACGGCGAGAAGGACAAGTCCGAGGAGCAGATCACGGCGCTGCTCGACATGAACACGAGCGAAAGCATCTCGCTCGCGTACACCGCGTCACGCTACGTGGACACGCCCAAGATCCTGTTCGCCGACTACACCCACAGCACGTTCAACACCCTGCTGGGCCCCGGTACGGCGCTCTCCTCGATGGATGAGCGTCTCGCGACGCCCGGTGCGGCGGTGACCTTCACGATGTCGTTCCAGTTCAACCAGGACATGGACCCGAACTCGGTCCAGGACATCTGGAACTGGAACATCTCGAAGGCCGCGGGCGGCGAAGCCGGGGTGTACAACCACGGCGCGAACCTGCACCCGGAGAACGAGGCGTACCTCATGCCGTTCCCCATCGCGGTGTCCTACGACAAGGACAAGCAGACCGCGACGCTGTATTTCCGGGTCTCGCAGAACGCCAACGGCAACGCCGTCATGGATCCCTCGCACTGGGTGTTCTCGTTCAGCGGCACGGACGTGAGCGGCCGGTCCATGGATCCCGGCGCGGACCAGTACTCGCAGGGCGCGCGCGGCTCGTTCTGAAGCGCCGCGGCGGGCGGGCGGAGCGCGGCCGGGTCGGCGGACGGTCCTTTCGGACCAGTGAATCCCCCTGTCTCCCTCCGGCGCACATGCTGGTAGACTGCGCTCCGTCCCGGGGACGAGCGTGCCGATGCGATGGGCGACGTCCTCGGCTTGAACACGACTGCGAGTGACGCGCGCGAGCGATACGACGCGTGTCGCTGCGATCACCTAGCGGTACGCACACACAGGAGAGGATCCATGCCGACCACGACCGTGCCTCAGAACGAAGCCACGATCACGTTCGACGGCAAGACCCTGCCCCTGCCGGTCATTCGCGGCAGCGAAGGCGAGACGGGCGTCAACATCGAGAAGCTGCGCGCGCAGACGGGAATGATCACGCTCGACCCGGGCTACGGGAACACCGGTTCGTGCCGCAGCGCGATCACCTTCATCGACGGCGACAAGGGCATTCTGCGCTACCGCGGATACCCGATCGACCAGCTCGCCGAGAACGCGACGTTCCTCGAGGTCGCCTGGCTGCTGATTCACGGCGAGCTGCCGACGCCGACGCAGCTCGACGAGTTCACGACCAGCGTCACCCGCCACACGCTCCTCCACGAGAACTTCAGCCGCTTCTTCGAGGCTTTCCCGAAGGACGCGCACCCGATGCCCGTGTGCGCCGCGTCCATCGCCGCGCTCACGACGTTCTACCAGGCGCCGGAGACCGACGAGAACCGCGACGAGTCCATGGTCCGCCTGATCGCGAAGATGCCGACGATCGCGGCGTACGCCTACAAGCACTCGATCGGCCAGCCGTTCATGTATCCGCAGAACAAGCTCGACTACGCGTCGAACTTCCTGCGCATGATGTTCGGCACGCCGTGCGAGGAGTACGAAGTCGATCCCGTGCTCGCGCGCACGCTCGACATGCTCCTCATCCTGCACGCCGATCACGAGCAGAACTGCTCGACGAGCACGGTGCGCATGGTGGGCAGCTCGCGCGCCAACCTCTACGCCAGCGTCTCGGCCGGCATCTCCGCGCTCTGGGGCCCGCTGCACGGCGGCGCCAACCAGGAAGTCATCGAGATGCTCGAGCGCATCGAGGCCGAGGAAGGCAGCGCCGAGAAGTTCCTGTTCCGCGCCAAGGACAAGAACGAGACGGCCCGGCTCATGGGCTTCGGCCACCGCGTGTACAAGAACTACGACCCGCGCGCCGCGATCCTCAAGAAGCACTGCGACGTCGTGCTCGCCCGCGTCGGCGTGTCGAGCAAGCTGCTCGAGATCGCGATGAAGCTCGAGGAGATCGCGCTCAAGGACGACTACTTCATCTCGCGCAAGCTCTACCCGAACGTGGACTTCTACTCGGGCGTCATCTACAAGGCGCTCGGCATTCCGGTGAACATGTTCACGGTGATGTTCACGATGGGCCGCATGCCGGGCTGGATCGCGCAGTGGCTCGAGATGCGCCAGGACCCGGACTTCCGCATCAGCCGTCCGCGCCAGGTGTACACGGGCTCCACGAAGCGGGACTACGTGCCGCTCGCGAACCGGACCGAAACGAAGTAGCCGCACAGCACACGCGACGGCCGGTCCCGCGAAGGGGCCGGCCGTTCGTGCGTCCGGGGGAAGCGTCAGTGGCCGGCGTTCGAGGCGTTCGCGGCCAGAGTCGAATCGATCGCGGACGTCACGCTCGCGTCGAGCGGCTTCGTCTTCGGATGGAAGCGCGCGACGACCTTGCCGTCCGGGCCGACGAGGAACTTGGCGAAGTTCCATTCGATGTCGCCGGGGAAGCCCGAGTCGCTCGTGAGCCAGTGGTAGAGCGGCGCCTGCTCCTTGCCCTTCACGCTGATCTTCGAGAAGAGCGGGAACTTCACGGCGTAGCGCGTCGAGCAGAACTCCTGGATCTCCTCGTCGCTGCCGGGCTCCTGACCGAGGAAGTCATTGGCCGGGAACGCGAGGATCTCGAAGCCCTGGGCGCGGTACTTCTCGTAGAGCGTCTCGAGGCCCTCGTACTGGGGCGTGAGCCCGCACTTCGACGCGGTGTTCACGACGAGCACGACCTTGCCGCGGTACTGGGCGAGCGAAACCTTCTTGCCGTCGATGGTGCGCACTTCGAACGAGTGCAGGGTCTTGCCGGTCACGGGACGGTCTCCGGTCGAGGGCTTGGCGGTGACGAAGTTCGGGACGACGATCGCGGCGACGGCCAGCGCGGCGAGCACGGCGGCGAGCCGGAGCGGACCGGAGAGCGGGAACCTGCGCATGGGAACTCCTCGGGGCATGGAGTGAAGTGAGCGGACGCGCGCTTGGATGCGGCCCATGGCGCCGCGTTGCGAACGGGCTCGAGTCCGTTCGATGCAGCGCCCGGGGCCGCTCCCTTGCCATCGCCCTCGCTCGCCTGTAATCTCCGCGCTCCCCGAACCACGGCGTGTCCCCTCGGGACCGTTCCCGCGCAGCGGCGCGAGCGAACGCATCGCACGAAGTACGCGACCGACGCCGTTGAACGGCAACCGATTGGCGGCATACCCAAGTGGTAAGGGAAGCGCCTGCAAAGCGCTCATTCCCCGGTTCGAATCCGGGTGCCGCCTCCACATTCCAGAGGCATCTCGAACCGCTCGGATGTTTCGAGCCGCGTTCCGACGGGCCCGCGTCCTCCCGATCCGGTGAGGGGCGGGCTTCTTCGTTTCGGGTCGAGCACGTGGCACCTGTACAGCCTTCGTGAAACTCCGGCCGGGAGCCACGCGTAGAAGGGCCGTCCGCGACGTTGTGCACTTCTCGCCCGGAGGGGCCCGTGTTCCCGAACCGTCCGCACGTCCGTCCCGCGCTCCTCGTCCTGCTGCTCTCGCTCGCCGCCGTGCTTCCCGCGTGGGCGGGCACATCGTACCTTCTCCACCTCAAGATCTCGGACGGTCACCGCGGCAAGGGCGTGGACATCGCGATGCCGTGGGACGTTTCGAAGGGCAGCAGCCCGTTCGACTTCGTCGCCGACACGCACGACCGGCCCGAGATGGATCGCCTGCGCGCCGCATGGTCCATGCTCGCGCGCATGCCCGAGGGCCGCACGGTGGTCATCCACTCCGAGAACGGCCGCACTCGCGCCTGGCGCCGCGACGGCCAGCTCGTGCTCGAGCCGCTCGACGACGACCGCCATCCGGGCACGCGCATCCGCATCCCGGCCCCGGTGGTCGAAGCGGTGCTTCGGCGGGACGGCCGCCTGCGCACCGATGACCTCGCCGCCATCCTGAGAGAACGTGGCGAGATCGGGCTCGTGGACGTGGATTCCGAAGACGCACGTGTCCGCGTGTGGATCGACCGGGACGAGGACTGACGCCGCGCGGCCGATCTTCGCGCCGGACGTGGAGTGACGGGCAGGCGCGCTGCGCCTGCCCGACTCGTTTCAGGGCAAGCGCACGACGCGCTTCACGGTGCGCGTTCCGCCCGACTGCAGCACGAGCAGGTAGGCGCCTGCGGCGACGCTGCGGCCCGAGCGGTCACGCCCGTCCCAGTGCGTGAGGTGCTCGCCCGCGGGCTGCCAGCCACGTGCGAGCGTGCGCACGCGCCGGCCCGACACGTCGTACACCTCGAGTGCGGCCGGACCGGCGTGTGCGAGTTCCCAGACGACGTCGGTGCCGGAGGAGAACGGGGCCGGGCGCGCACCGAAGAGCCGGGCCGAACCGCCGGCGCCGGGTCCCGGCACGGACGCGAGCGGCGACTTCACGATCGCGAAGCTGTCGCGCACGGCTCCCGTCGCGTCGAGGAAGCGCGCGTCGAGCCGTGCGCCCGAGACGTCGACGACCATCGAGCCGAGCACGTTGAGCGAGGCGATCATGGCCGGATGGTCGAGCGTGCCGCCGGAGACCTGCGCGGCGCTGCCGTTGACCGCATAGACGACGCCTTCGCGCGGGCGCGGCCTGCCCGCGCTCTTGTGGTAGGCCCCGGCGCCGTCCGGCCGTCCGTCGCCGGCGTCGGCCAGCATCGCGGGCGCGAGCGTGCCGGACGTGCCGTAGTGCTCGCGCAGCAGCGCCGAGCGCTCGTAGGAGTGACTGTGTCCGTTGAGCACGAGGTCCACGCCGAGCGAATCGAGGATCGGCAGCACGTTCTCGCGCATGTCGCGCATGCGGCCGCCGCTGTCGAGCGCGTCGTCGGAGTCGTGCGAGCCCTTCGTGTAGGGCGGATGGTGCCAGAACCCGATCACCCACGGCTGCGCCGTCGCCGCGAGATCGGCACGCAACCATTGCAGCATCGGCGATCCCTTCGTGCGGTCGCTGCCCTCGGAGTCGAGGCAGACGAAGTGCACGGGGCCCCAGTCGAACGAGTACCAGGCCTCGGTCGCGGACGGCACGCCGCCGCCCTCGCCACCGGCGGGGAGCGTGAACAGGTCGTAGTAATCGTTCGCGGCGCCCGTGTAGAGCTGGTCGTGATTGCCGCGCGTGGACCAGAGCGGGCTGCGCGACAGCGTGAGCGGATACTCGTCGAAAAGTCCCGCCTGGTACTCGGCGTCGGTGCCGGTCGTGTACGCGTTGTCGCCGAGCAGCAGCCACAGGTCCTCGCGACGCGCGCCGGACCACGACAGCCACGCGTCGCGCACCTGCTGGCCGGGCAGGTTGCCGTAGCCCGAATCGCCGATGGCCCAGAGCCGCACGGGCACGTCGGCGCCGGCCAGCGGGGGCGTGCCGAACGTGCGGGCCTCGCTCACGGCCTCGGGCGGTTCGGAGGCGCCGTGTACCGAGTAGGCGTATCGCGCGCCGGAAGCGAGCCCCGTGACGCGCACCTCGTGCTCCGTGCCCGCCGCCGTCTCGTCGTGGGTCCAGGCGTAGGGACCACCCGCGGGCCCGATGGAAACCCGGCCGACGACGGGCGCTGCGGTCCGCCAGCGCACGGTCACCTCCGACGGCGTCGCGTTCTGGAGGTACGGGCCGCGCGTGCGCGCGACGTTCGCGGTGTCCGCGAACAACGCGGCGTCCCACAGCAGGTCGGAACTGGACGCGGACGTCTGGTGCAGCTCGATCGCGAGCACGTTGTCCCCGTTCACGAGGAGGCCGGGTGAGGCGATCGGGACGTTCTCCCACGCACCCGACTCGTGATTGGACGCGAGCGTCCCCCACACGACGTTGCTGGTGGGCAGCCCGCGGCGCGCGATCTCGACGCCGTTGAGCCACGCCACGAAGCCGTCGTCGTAGTCGGCCTGGAGCACGGCGCTGAACACCGCCGCGCTCGAGGCGCGCGTGAAGTGCAGCCGCAGGCAGGTCGTGATCCAGCGGTTCGTCGCGACCCCGCCGTCGGGCAGCGTCGTCACGATGCGCGTCTCTCCGTAGCCGAGCGGCGCGGCCCCGCCGCTCCAGGAGGCATCGTCGTACGTGCGGCTCGTCCACGCTCCGGCCGGCAGCGCCGGGCCGGCGAACCACTTCCACACCGCGCCGCGCGTGACGAGCGTCTCCGCGGCGGCCTGCGCCGCGAGCGGTGCGGCCGCCGCCCGCTCCGGCGCGGCGGCGGCCGGGACTTCCGCGAGCGGAGCAGGAGGCGCCGGCCGGCCGAGCGCGCGGGCGAAGCCGGCGGCGAGGGAGGACCGCGCGGGCGTCCAGTGCGTCGCTCGTGCGCTGCTCGAGCGACTCCAGCCCGGCCGCGGCACCGAGAAGCCGGCCCGCCGCACGCGCGCGCTCGAGCACGAGTTCCTCGTCGTGACCCGGTGCGCCGGCGATCGCGCGATCGAAGTCCGCGAGCGCGCCGCCGGCGTCGCCGCGCCCGGCGCGTGCGCGCCCCGCGTGAGCCGTGCGGCCTGCAGGCCGGGCGCGTGTTCGAGCGCGAGCGTGGCCAGCGAATCCGCCGCCGCGTGGCGTCCTTCGTCCCACGCGAGCGCCGCGGCGAGTGCGAGTCCGCGAGGATCCGTGGGCGCCGTCGCGCGGGCGCGCTCGAGCAGCCGGAGCGCGCTTGCGCGGTCGCCGCGCTCGCTCAGCGCCTCCGCCTCGGCCAGCGTGCGCGTCAGCGCGTCCCAATGCGCGCGTTCCGCCGCGGCCTCGCGGAAGGCCGGCGCGTCGCCGTGCGCACGGACACCCGGAGCGCGGGTGCACGTGGCGAGAAGGGCGAGCAGGATCGGCGCGAGGCGGTGCCGGAGCGAGCGGGAGCATGGCCGCATGCTGGACCGGCCGTACCGGCGGGGCAACGGTATTCCTGCCGCGGGCCGCCCGCGGCGCCGGTGACGGCGTCCAGAAGCTCCAGCGCAACCCGATCGTCGGCAGCGGTCTTCCGGCCTCGGGCTCGAGCGTCTTCACGAGGTAGCGCGAGGAATCGCCGGGGTCCACGAGCGGCCATCCGTCGGCGCCGCGTCGCACGACGAGCGTCGGTGCGAGTTCGCCCGCGAAGGCGTAGGCGTTCTGCACGTCGAGGTAGAGCTGCAGGCTGCCGTCGCGGAAGGGCCACTGCTTGTCCACGCGCAGGTCCAGCTGATGCTGCTCGCCCGCGCGCGCGGCGTTGATGCGGCGCGTGTCGGGCACCGCCCGGCCCGTGACGTCCCACACCTCGCGCAGCGACGACCGCGAAACGTCGTCCGGCGTGTACGGCGCACCGCCGAGCAGGCGCCACCGTCCGCCGATCTCCCAGCCGCGGGCGAACCGCTTGCCGCCGGTGAGCGAGAGGATGTGGCGGTTGTCCCACGCCGCGGGGCGATGGAACGTCGGCGCCGTTCGTGAACTCGCTGCGCACGAACGTGTACGCGCCGATGCCGTACCAGCCGCGATGCAGCCGCTGCTGCGCGAGCAGCTCGAAGCCCTACGCGCGGCCGCGCGAGCGCGCGTCGGCCGGCGCGTTGCCGATGACGCCGTAGTCGGCGCCGAGATTGGCGAGGCTGATCGAGTCGCGCGTGAGGTACGGGTAGTCCGCGTAGCGCTTGCAAGACGCTTCGGCGGTGAGGCGCGAGTTGCGGGCGGACGTCCATTCGGCGCCCGCGACGAGATGGTCGGCGCGGATCCACGTGACGCCGGAGGCGCGGTTGACGAGCGTGCCGTCGCTCTCGCGATAGCCGAGCACGGTGTAGGGCGGCAGCTGGCGGTAGCGCGCGGCGCTCGCGCTCACACGCACGGCGGGGGCTCGCGCGCCGTGCCCGAAAGCCCGCGGGAGAGCTGTTCCCAGGGCCGGTTCGTGTGCGCGCGAGTAGTCCGCCGCGTCGGCGCGCAGCCCGAGCGACGCGGTGAATCGTTCGCGCGCGAAGGAGCGCGTCGCCTGAGCGAAGGCGGCGGCGGTGGTCAGCACGAAGTCGCGAATCGAAGTCCACGGTGAGCACGGCCGCGGGCGTGACCGTGCGCTGGAAGGTCGAGTTCGTGTAGACGTGCCGGTCCGCGCCCGCGCCCCAGATCCAGCGCCAGGCGCCCGAACGCCTCGTCCACTCGGCGCGCGCGCGCGTCTGCGCCTCGCGGGAGCGGTAATCGAGCAGCCGGTTCGACTCCGAGCTCTCGTCGTTGCGGAACCACTTCTCCGCGCGGTTGTCGAGCATGCTGCGGCTCACGACGAGCGTGCGCACGCCCGACTGGCGCGAGGTGCTTCCACGTCGCGCCCGTCGTGTAGTTCCACTGCGGCGTCTCGGGAAGGTTGTCGAGCACCCAGCGCTGGAACTCCGTGTCCGTCGCGTCCGTGTTCAGCTCGAACTGGTCGATCGCCCCGATCGCGAGCACCGCGAACTGGTCGCGATCGTTCGGGTGCCAGTGCCAGCGCAGCTGCGCGTCGTTGTAGGTCGGCAGGAACGGCAGGCCGATCGCGCTCGCGAGGTACTGCAGGTACGAGCGCCGCGCGGACAGGATCAGCCGCGTGTTCGCGCCCGCCGGCCCGTCGAGCGTGACGCCGAAGTCCGACGCGCCGACGGTGACGCTGCGCGCGAGCCGGTCGTCGTTGCCGTCCTTCATGTGGAACTCCATCACCGAACTCAGCGCGTTGCCGCGCGAGGCGAAACGCGCTGGTGAAGAGGTCCACGTCCTGCACGAAGTTCACGTCGATCATGCCGACCGGTCCGCCCGAGGAACCCTGCGTCGCGAAGTGGTTGATGACCGGCACCTCGACGCCGTCCACGAAGAAGCGATTCTCGTTCGGCGCGCCGCCGCGGATGAGCACGTCGTTGCGGTAGCTCGCGCCGCTCGCCACGCCGGGCAGGCTCTGGATCACGCGTGAGACGTCGCGGTTGCCGCCCGGGAAAGCGCTCGATCTCGTTCGCGCCGATCGTCTGCAGCGAGAGCGGCGTCTCCGCGCTGCGCCGGAAGGGCGAAGCGGTGACGACGATCGAGTCGCCGCTCAGCGCCTCCTCCTCCAGCGCGACGTCGATCGCGACGGGGCGGCCGACGGTGACGTCGAGCTCCGGGATCACGCGGCGGCGCCAGCCGAGCAGCGAGAGCTCGAGGTTGCACGCTCCGGGCGGCACGTCGGCGATCGTGAACGCGCCGCGCTCGTCGCTGAGCGCGCCGAGCCGCGTGCCCTGCACGACGACGCGCACGCCGGCGAGCGGCTCGTGCGTGACGGCGCTGGTGACGTGGCCGCGCACGAGCCCGAGCCCGCTCGCGAACGCGGGCAGCGCGGCGAGCACGGTGGCGAGGACGGTGAGGAGGGCGGCGAGGGCGAACGGAGCGGACGGCGTGCGGCGCATCGGCGGATCTCCGGAGGCGGCGAGGGAGTTCGAGCGCGGCTTCCGATGCGCGACGCGGCGGCGCGTTGCGGCCGCGGTCGCGATTTCACGCCGCGTTGGCAGGTGGCGGGTAGGCGCGGGCCGCGGCCGTGTCGCAGCGCGGGCGGAGAAGCGGACGGGAGAGCGGCGGCGCGCGGCCGCGTCAGCGCCGTTCGAGCCGGTGGACGCGGATCAGGTTCGTCGAGCCGCTGTGCCCGCGGTGCGTGCTCGCCACGATCACGACCTGCTGGCCGGCCTCGGCGCGGCCGAGTGCGAGCAGCGCGCCCTCGACCTGCTGCACCATGTCCTCGAGATTGGTGACGAACGGCACCACGAACGTCTCGACGCCCCACTGCAGCGCGAGCCGGCTGCGCACCGCCGGGTCGGACGTGAACGCCAGCAGCGGGATCGCGTCGCGATGGCACGACACGGCGCGCGCCGTGCTGCCCGACGCGGTGAACGCGACGAGCGCGCTCGCGCCGACGTCCTCGGCGATCAGCACCGCGGCGGACGCGATCGCGTCGCCGCGCG
>JBGANH010000032.1:0-21074 GCA_044222365.1 Candidatus Eiseniibacteriota bacterium | reverse complement strand
GTTCCCGTGGTCACGCCGCTGAGCGCGCGCTCGGACTACCGGCACCGGGAGGTGTTCCACTCGGGCTACGTCACGTTCGGCCGCACGTTCGGGAAGCTGTCCGTGCAGGCCGGCGCGCGTGCCGAGGCCGCGCTCACGTCCTTCGACGTGCTCTCGAGCGCATCGAGCTTCGAGCGCGACTACCGGAGCCTCTTTCCGAGCGCGAATGCCGCTTGGGACTTCGGCAAGGGCCGCACCGTACGGGCGACCTATTCGAAGCGCATCGAGCGGCCGGCCGCGAGCTACCTGAATCCGGTGGTGCCGACGAACGACTCTCTCCAACGCACGGCCGGCAATCCCGCGCTCGGGCCCCGCTACACGCACTCGTGGAGCGTGGACGCCGGCTGGTCCGGCTCGCGCGGCACGTTGCGACTGTCGCCGTGGCTGCGGCGCACCGTGGACAACTGGGACATGGTCACGACGGTGAGCGCCACCGGCGTCGCGACTTCCACGTGGCGCAATGCCTCGTCGGTCCGAACCATGGGCGTGAGCCTGACGGGGTCCTGGCGGCAGACGGGCCGCCTCGGCGGCACGATGAGTTTCGGCGTCCAGCGGGAACATCACGATGCCGGCAATCTCGGGAGCGCGTTCGTCCGCGACGTGACCGGCTGGAGCGTGAACGGCAACGCGACGTGCAAGGCGACCGCGAAGCTCGACCTGCAGCTCTACCTTCGCTACGCGCCGCCGACCGCGCTCGCCCAGGGACGCTCTTCGTCGTATTTCGGATCATCGGTCGGGGCGCGCTTCAAGCTGCGCGAGACCGCGTGGGTGAACGTGAACGTGAACGACCCGCTCCGGCTCGCGAAGTACTGGTCGGAGACCGGCGACGCCACCTACTGGCAGCGCACGGACTCGAACAACCGCATGCGGAACGTGAACGTCGCACTCACCTGGACGTGGGGGAAGATCCCGGAGCAGAAGCAGCGCAAGCAGTCGGCGGAACAACCGTCCACCGAGTAGTCGCGCCGTTGACGGGCGTCAGTGCGCGACGATCACGCGCCGCCGCAGCGTCACGCCCGCGGCCTCGAGGCGGACGAAGTAGACGCCCGCCGCGACGCGAGAGCCGCGGCCGTCGCGAAGGTCCCACGCCAGTTCGTGCGTGCCCGCGGGAGCGTCGCCGTCGTACAGCGTGCGCACGAGCCGCCCGTCCAGCGCGAACACGTTCGCCCTGGCGGCTCCCGCGGTGGAAAGCCGGAACGACAGGCGTGCGACGGCGGCGACGGGATTCGGCCGGGGCGAGGTGAGCGCGACACCGCGGCGCGCGTCCTCTTCGACGTCCGCGGTCCCGAGGACCGTCAGGCGGATCGCGTAGTCGTGGTCGGGATCGGAGTTGTCCACGAAGTAGCACTCCGCGGGAATCACCCACAGGAACGTCGCGCCCGGCGGAACGATCGCCACGCTGCTGTCGCCGTCCACGTAGAAGTCCTCGACGATGTCGGTCGGGAGCCCGGACGGGCACGTCGGTCCCGATCCCCCCCGCCGCCCGCAGTCGAGCGCGCCGGGGAGCCGCACCTGCAGCGACGGCGCGAGCAGGATGGAATCCGACGTGAAGACGGCCAACTGCGTCACGAACTCGTCCCCGCCGGGACCGTTGTCGAAGTCCCCGAGGGCCTGCATGTGCAGGATCGCCCCGGGCGCGATGCCGTAGTCGGCGAGACGAATGCGCGCGGGCGGCGCCGCGGTATCCACGGGGTCCACACGCAGGAACGTTCCGAAGATGTTCACCGGGACGTCCACGGAGGCATACGCGAGCGTGTGCGAGAGGCCGAGCAGGAGCAGTGCGATCGCGGTGACCGGCAGGCGGAACATGGGATCTCCCGGATGGAGGGGGACGTGCGCGCCCGGAGCGTGCATGAGGAGTCTCACACGGAACAACGCAGGTCCCCACCGGAATCACACGCGGGGACCCACGAATCGTCGGGTGGAATGACATTGCGAGGTCGTGCGCGGCAGTCCGGCCCTTCTCCGGCCCTCACGAAGCGGCTAGGCTGTGGCCGCGGCCGCGGGGCCCGCGGCGATCGCCCGATCGTCGGCGGCCCGGCAGGCATCCATCCGCCCGACGCCGGCCGCTGTTGGGGGTTCCCATGTCCGTCACGTCCACCTCGCCGGATCCGTTCTTCCAGTTCAAGGCGAACCAGCGTGAAGGCTGGTCGCACTTCGGTCCCCTCGCGATCTTCACCACGCCGCCCGCTGCGCGCCTCGTGCGCTTCGCGCGCATCGTCGCGGGGCAGCGCGTGCTCGACGTCGGTACGGGTACCGGCGTCGCCGCGATCACCGCGGCACGGCTCGGAGCCGTCGTCGTGGGTTCCGACCTCACCCCCGAACTCCTCGTGCAGGCCGCCGAGAACTCGCGAGTCGCGCACGCTCCGGTCGAGTGGCGTGTCGCCGACGTCGAAGCGCTGCCGTTCGCGGACGGCGAGTTCGACGTCGTGATCAGCCAGTTCGGGCACATGTTCGCACCGCGTCCCGACGTCGCGATCGCGGAGATGCTGCGCGTGCTCGCGCCGGGTGGCACGATCGCGTTCTCGACGTGGCCTCCCGACCATTTCACGGGCCGCATGTTCGCGCTCACCGCGCGCTACGCTCCTCCGCCCCCGCCCGGTGCCGTGCCGCCGGTGCTCTGGGGCGAGCCGACCATCGTGCGCGAGCGCCTCGGCGACCGTGTTCGCGACCTCTCGTTCGAGCGCGACATGATGAGCGTCCACACGCTCAGCCCGGAGCACGTACGTCATTTCACGGAGCACACCGCGGGACCGGTGCGAAAGCTCGTCGAGGCGCTGACCGGCACCGATCCGGATCGGCTCGAACAGTTCCGGCGGGAATACGACGCGCTCGCCGGGGAGTACTTCGAGATGAACCAGATGCGGCAGAGCTATCTCATGACCCGCGCGGTGAAGCGCTGAAGTCGTGACGAACGGGCGGGCGTGAGCGGCGAGCCCACGTCCGCTCCCGCTCCCTGCGTCGGTCCGCGAGGGCCGCGCGAAGCGTGATCGTGCCCGGGCGAGTCGTCCGCCGGATGCGAGAGGATCCCGGCGCCGGTTGCCGGAAGCGGCCGGTGCACGCCGTGGGCGTCGCGGCCTCTTCGGTGCGCGCGGCATCCGCGATGGCCGCAGCGAACGCTCTCCTGCGAACGCGGGCCTTTACCCGCATCGAGCGAAGTCGCTATCGTAGGTGTCCCGGTCCCTCGCTGGGGCGCCGCGTCGGCCGACGCGAGCCGAGCGATGGCGCGCGTCGAGCAAGTCCATGGAACGCTTCGCAGGGCGCTACGAGCTGTTGCGGTCGCTGGGTCAGGGCGGCATGGGAACGGTGTGGCTCGTGCGCGACCTCTCGACGGGCACGGAGTGTGTGCTCAAGCGGCTCACGCCGGATGCGGGCCACGCGGCGCCCGGCTCGCTCCGCCGCGAGTTCGAGCTGCTCACGCGCGTGCGCCATCCTTCCGTCGTCTCGGTGCACGAGCTCGGCTTCTCCCCGGACGGCGCTCCCTACCTGACCATGGAGTACGTGCCCGGCGTCGCCGCCGACAAGGCCGGGCGGGCGTGGGACACCGAGTCGCTCTGCTTCGTCGCCGCCCAGGTCGCGCAGGGACTCGAGGCGCTGCACGCCGCGGGCGTGGTGCACGGCGACCTCAAGCCGTCGAACCTCCTGCTGCTGCCGCCGCGAGAGGGTGAATCGCTCCCGGCGGGCGTTCGACTGCTCGACTTCGGCCTCGCGTCGCTGCTCGGGCGCGACGTCGAAGGGCATCGCGGCACGCCCGGCTTCGCCGCCCCCGAGGTCGTCCGCGGGGAAGCTCCCGGTGTCGCGTCCGACCTCTATGGCCTCGGGGCGATGCTCTACGCTCTCGCCGCCCGGCGGCTCACGCCCGAAGGCCAGGACGCCATGCAGGCGCTCCGCCGGCAGCAGAGCGCCGCCCCACCGGCCGCAGCGCTGGAGGAGGCGGGCATCACCGGCGCGCTCGTACGGCTCGTGCTGCGTTTGATGGCACCGGCCGCGAGCGAACGCCCCACGGACGCCCGCGAAGTCCGGCGTGAGCTCGAGCGCATCCACCCCGTCGCGCGGCGATCGTTGCCCGAGCGGTTGCGAACCGAGTCGCTCACCGGCCGCGAACGCGAACTCGCGCGTGTGGAACGCTGGCTCGTGTCCGCGGCCGATGCCCCGCCGCTCGTGCTGGTCGGCGGCGAAGCCGGGATCGGCAAGACGGCGTTGCTCACGGAACTCGCCGTCCGCACGACGCTCGCGGGCCGGACGGTCATTCGCCTGGGCTGCTCGCGTGCCGACGCGCCCGGGACGGTCGCCCTCGCGACGTTCCGCCGGCTCGCGGCGGAGGCGGGAGCGACCGATGCGCCTCCGCACGAGTGGCGCGCGGTGCTCGAGCTGATCGAGAAGGGCGAGGCCGGCCCGATCGGCGCGGCCGTTCCCGCGATCGCGCACGCGGCCGCGCAGTGGTGCGCCCTGCTCACGGAGCGCGGCCGTGCTCCGGTCGTGCTGCTCGACGACTGCGAGAGCATGGATTCACTCTCCTACGCGCTGCTGCGTGCGACCGCGTTGCAGGAAGAGGCCGCGACCGCACGCTGGATCTGGGCACGCCGGACCGACGGCGCGCCGGCGAAGGCCGAGGACCGCATGCTCGTGCGCGCGGGGCAGGCCGTGGAGCTGGCGCTGGGCGCCCTCGACCGTGCCCACGCCGAGCGGCTGGCCGCCGCGCGATTGCACGAGGAAGCACCCGAGGCGCTGCGCGAGTTCCTCTGGACGCGCTCGGGGGGCCACCCGGGTCTGCTCGTCGAAGCGTTGCTCGCCGCCGCCGAGGCAGGCGCACTGCGCGAGGGAGACTCTGGGCTCGAGGTGGACGGTGACGCGCTGGCGGCGTCGCCGCTGCCGGACGGCTTCGAGGCCTCTCTCCTGCGCCGGTTGGAGGCGTTGCCCGCGCTCGCCCGCGAGGTCGCCGAAGCGCTCGCCGTGCTCGACCGCCCCGCGGATCTCGAGACCGTGCGCGTGCTCGCGCCGGACGCGAGCGAGAGTGCGTGTGAAGTGCTGCTGCATGCGCGCCTCGCGACGCGGGCGGGCGACGGACGCATCGGACTGCACCCTCCCGCGCTCCATCGCCGTCTGCACGCGGAGCTTTCCGCGGAGCGGCGGCGCCTGCTTCATCTCGCGGCGCTGCGCACCGGTGGGGCGCCGGCCGCGGAGCGCTTCCGCCACTTCGAGGGCGCGGGCGAGTACGACGAAGCGTTCGCCGCGGCGAGGGCGGCGGTGCTCGAGACGGCGGACGAGCGACTCGCCCGGCGCGCGGCCGCGCTTGCCGAGCGCGTCGCTCCCGCCCTCGCGGCCGAGTGGCACGAGACGGCAGGGCGGCTGCTGCTCGATCGGGGCAAGCATCGCGAGGCGATCGTCCATCTCCGGCGGGCGCTGCGGGACGGCGGTGAGGCCACGGTACGCGGTCCGCGCTGGACGCTGCTTTCGACCGCGTTGCTACGGGCCGATCGCCCGGCGGACGTGGGCACGGTCGTGGAGCAGGCGCTCGCCGAGAATCCTCCGGCGACGGACCGCGCGGCGTTGCTCGTCAATCACGCCGCCCAGTTCTTTTCGCGCGGCCAGTTGCCCGAAGCGGAACAGCACGCACGGGCGGCGATCGCCGTGGCCGAGGCCGCCGGGGACGACAAGGCCGGCGGATACGCCTCGTTGACCCTGGGCTCCGTGCTGCTCGCGCTTTCGCGGTTGGACGAGGCCGACGCTTCCGCGGCGCGCTCGATCGCGGCCTTCGAACGTTCCGACCAGGAGGCGGGGACGGTCCGTGCCCTCGTGCTTCGCGCCACGGTGGCGTCCGCCCGGGGCGACGAGGCCGCGTTCGAAGGGCAGCTCACCGCGGCGCACGCGCGGGCGAGCGCGCTCGGTCTCCGGCTCGCGATGGAGGAGATGCTCGGCGTGTTCGCGGGACGGCACATCGAATCCGGCCGCTGGCGGGACGGCGAGCAGGCGCTCGAGCGATCGTTGCGCCTGGCGCTGCAGGACGGCCGGCCACGCGGCGCGGCCGTCGCGTACGCGAACCTCGCGCTCGTGGACGCCCTCACCGGCCGCGCGGGACGGGCGCGTCACCGCGCCCGGATCGCGGTGCGGTTGACGCGCGCCTACCTCCCGCGCCTCGAGCCGTTCGCGTGGCGCGTGCTCGCGCACGCGGCGCGCATCGCGGGACGGCTCGGTGTGGCGGACCGTGCCGCGCGATCCGCGATCAGCGGGGCGCTTCGGTTCGGGCTCGCGGTGGAGCTCGACTGGTCGCGGCTCGAGTTCGGCCGCGTGCGGGCGACCGCGGGGGCTTGGGCCGAGGCCGAAGGCGTGTGGACCCGGGCGCTCGAAGCGGCGGGCTCGCGCGAGGGTCAGAGCGTCTCGCTGCTCGCGCTCGCGTGCGGGCGTGCGCAGGTCCGGCGGCGGGATTTCGCCGGGGCCGAGGCGTCCCTCGCCCGCGCACGACGCTGGATCGATGCGCACCCGATGCCCTACGCCGCGGCGCATGCGCGGCTGCTGTCCGCCGAACTGGCACTGGCGCAGGGCCGTGGGGAGTCCGGTGTGGAAGCCGCGCGCGACGTGCTGGCCGCGTTCTCGTCACTCGCCGCGCCGGCGGAGCGGGCGCACGCCGCACTCGAGTGTGCCCGCCTCGCCGCCACGGCCGCCGCCAGCGCGCCGGTGGACGAATGGCTCGAGCTGGCGGCCGGGGCGTTCGAACGGCTCGGGGATCACCGTGGACGGGAACGCTCGCTGGCGCTCGCCGTCGAGTGGTTGCGCGCCGGGCGCAGCGCGCCGGTGCGCCACGGCGGCCGCGGATTGCTCGACTCGGTGAGCCGCCTGCTCGACTCGCTCTCGGACTCCGGAGAACTCACGCGGCGAGCGATGCGGCTGGCGGTCGAGCAGCTCGATGCCGAACGCGGTGTGCTGCTGCTCGTGGACGAGAAGAGCGGTGCGCTGCTTCCCGTCGTGGAGCAGGGCGCGGTGGACGCCGCCACTCGCGACCAGGCGATGACCTACAGCCGGCAGGTCGTGGCCCGGGTGGCGGCCAGCGGCGACAGCCTGCTGATTCCCGACGCGAAGTCCGACCCGGCCGGGCTCTCGGCGAGCATGGTGGGCCTGCGGCTGCGCTCGATCGTGTGCGTGCCGCTGTACGGCGCCGGCCGCGTCGTGGGCGCGGTGTACCTCGACGACTCGCGGCGCAGCCTCGCGTTCTCCGACGCCGATCGCGCACTGCTCGAGGGCTTCGCGCATCTCGTGACGATCGCCCTCGAAAAGAGCCGCGGTCAGGAGGAGGAACGCCGGCGTCACGAGCGACTTGCCGGCGAGAACGTGGCGCTGCGCGCGGAGGCGGGCGTGCGCTTCCAGACCGAGAACTTCGTCGGCCTCAGCGCGGCCATGCAGAAAGTACTGGCGCTGGCCGAGCGCGCGGCGCAGACCGCGACCACCGTGCTCATCACCGGCGAGAACGGCACGGGCAAGGAGCGAATCGCGCGCATCATCCACCATCAGGGCCGGCGCGCCTCGGGGCCGTTCGTCTCGGTGAACTGCGGCGCGATCCCGCAGACGCTGCTCGAGAGCGAGCTCTTCGGGATCCTGCCGAGTGTCGCGACCGGCGTCCGCGAGCGCGAAGGACGTTTCGTGCAGGCCCACGGCGGCACGCTCTTCCTCGACGAGATCGGCGACATGCCCCTGCCGCAGCAGGTCGCGCTCCTCACGGCGCTCTCGACGCGCGAAATCACTCCGGTCGGCGGAGGGAAGCCCATCTCGGTGGACGTGCGGATCATCGCCGCGACGAACCAGGACCTGCGTCGAAAGATCGAGGAGGGCTCGTTCCGCGAGGACCTCTACTACCGGCTGAACGTCCTGCCGATCGAGGTCCCGCCGTTGCGGGAACGGAAGGCGGACGTTCCCGCCCTGGCGCGAAGCTTCGCGGCACACTTCGCGAAGCAGCAGGACCGCGACGTGCCCGACCTCGCGCCCGACTTCCTCGCCGCGCTCATGCAGAGCGATTGGCCCGGCAACGTGCGCGAGTTGCAGAACTACGTCGAACGCGTCATGGCGATGACCCCCGGCCGCGTGCTGCATCCGCGCCCGATGCCACGCGACCTCGAGTCTCGAGGGACCCGCCCTCGTCCGGCCCGCGGCGGAAAGCTGCGCGATCACTTCGTGGAACTGGAGCGCGAGATCATCGAGGAGGCGCTGCTGCGCTCCGAGGGCAACAAGAGCAAGGCCGCGCGCGAACTCGGCATGACCGAGCAAACCCTTCGTTACCGGTTGAAGAAACTCTTCCCGGAGGGTCGCAAGACTTCGCGTTCTCGCAAGTAACTGCGAACGACCACCAGCGCCACGAACCGCATGTGCTTGGCGTCTTCGCGTGCCTCGCGCTCGCAAATATCGGCGAATGCCGGCCTCGCCAATCACTTCACGTCGCGTGTTCGAGTGGGACTGTAACGCGCTGGAATGGAAACGGATGCATGTTACTTCCGGCGACACGTTTTCATGGCACGCGGCTGGCCTTGGAGGGCCGTGACTCCCACTTCGGGAGCCTTCTTCCCCCTCGGAGGCCACCCCATGAAGTCCGCACCCGCCGCCCTGCTGATCCTCGCGACGCTCGCCTTGTCCTCCTACCCGCGCGCGGCCGCGGCCCAGGGTTCGACCGCCGAGTACCCGAGCGGCTTCGGCTACACGCAGTCGTTCACCTCCGCTCCGCCGACGACCGAGGTCGCGGTGCTCTCACCGGCACAGCGTCTCGCCTGGTGGGTCGGGAGAGGTGCCGGCCGGGTGGATTCGCGCGGACGAGTGGTCACTCCTTCATTCACGCAGGGCAAGCGCAGCGCATTCCGGCCGGCCGGTAGTTCGGGGGAACAGGGGCCGCAGTCGGGCCTTTCGAACCGCTCGCTGGTTCGACCGGTCGGCCGGTGAAACATCGCAGCAGGCGGGGAGCCCTACCCGGGTTCCCCGCTTCCCTCCTGCGGTTGCATCGGCACGGGCTGTCGCCGCTGTTCGTGACCGGGGGAACGCGGAGTGAGCGCATGGCGATCGCGGAGCGCTTCCATCGCTCGAGTCCGCTCTCGCGTGAACCGTTCCTCGCGCTCGACTGCACACGGCAGGAAGCCGCCCTCGCGAGCGCGCTTCAGGCCTGGCTGCTCGAGCCGAGCGCGGACGCGCCCGGCGAGCGGGACTGCGCCGTCGCGACGCTCTATCTCGACCCCTTGAGCGCGCTCTCGAGCGGTACCGAACGGATGCTGCTCATGTTCCTGCACCGGCTGCACCAGTCGGACGCCCTGCTGCCGGGGCGAGGTCCGCGACGACTCATGGCGGGCGATCGCTTCCCCCGCGCCACGCGTGAGCAGACCGACGAAACCCACGTCGCGCTCGTGGACCACCTCGACAAGATCCGCGTCGAACTGCATGCCCACAGGGGCCGGGGGGTCGCGTGAACGACGACGATCCCACCGCCGACTTCGTGTTCCTGCCCGAGCTGTTGGAGCTCCTCGAGGAGGGCGTCGTCCTTCACGGCGCCGACGGTCGCGTGCGTTCGTGCAATCCCGCGGCGGCGCGCATGCTCGCCTGGCCGTCGTTCGGTCCCGAGGGGGTGCGTTCGTTGTTCGCGGAAGTCGAGACGACCCTCGAAAGCGGTGAGCCGCTGACGCAGGAGGACGAACCGGCCCTGCGCGCCATCGCCAGCGGCGCGGCGCACGAGGCGAAACTGCGCGTCCGGCGGGCGGACGGCGAGTCGTCGTGGCTGGTCGTGAAATCCGTGCCGCTCCGTGCGCCGATGTCACGAGAGGGCTCGCGCGCGGCCGTGATCCGGGGCGCACTCACGGTGATCCGCGCCGCGGACGCCGGTCCAGACCCCGAACGTCCGCGGGGTGAGGCGCCCGCGGAATCGTTCAGCGAGCTCGCCGGGAGCATCGCTCACGACTTCAGCCACTTCCTCACCGTGATCGTCGGCTACTCGGACCTCATCGTGACCGGATTGCCCGAGAGCGATCCGGTGCGGGAACAGGCGGAGCACATCCGGGCTGCCGCCATCGGCGCTGCACGCTTGACGCGGGAATTGGTGGACTTCGGTCGCCGCCAGCGCCAGACCGCCCGCGAGGCCCATGTCGCGGATCTCGTGAACGAGATGCATCCCATGCTGGCGCGGTTGGTCGGTCCCCGCATTCGTCTGTCGCTGGACCTCGACCCGGCCGCGACCTGGGTCCGTGCCGACCCGGCGCAACTCGAGCGCGCCATCCTCAATCTCGCCCTCAACGCCCGCGACGCGATGCGCTCGGGCGGCACGCTCCGGATCGCGACCGTTCCCGTCACGATCGACGAGGCGTTCGTGCGCACCCACCCGGGCGCGTTGCCGGGAGCCTTCGTCCGGCTCGTCGTCAGGGACGACGGCGTCGGCATGACCGACGAGACGCGACGGCGGTTGTTCGAACCCTTCTTCACGACCAAGCCCCCGGGGCATGGCACGGGATTGGGACTCGCCACCGTGTGGGGCATCGTCAAGCAGTTCGGCGGGTACATCGACGTCGAGAGCGCGCCGGGGCGCGGGGCCGAGTTCCGGATCGACCTTCCCGCGGTCCCCACCGGCCCGCGAGAGGTCACCGATCCGGCGGTCGCTTCCGACCCTCCCCGGTCCACGCCCGCGCCCGATTAGGGATTCGCCGCGCCATCGAGCCACCCGGCAACCGTGAGAACAGGTCCCGCAACGCAGGGGATACCGCCCACCGGCTCAGGGGCGGCATCCTGTCTCCCCTGCGGCCGATCCACGGCCGCGCACGGGAGGCGAGCCATGCCGGGCATGCCGGGCGGAAAGCCGCGAGGAACTTCGGAGGTGCGGGTCTGGGTCGCCGTGGGCGGCGGGGACTTCGCGCGTTACCTGCGGTCGGCACTGGATGGACAGCCGGGCTCCGGCTTCCGCGTGACGTCGGACCCGCACGGCGCGGACGTGGCTCTGGCGGAGACGGAGGCGAGCCCCCCCGAGGGGATCGCGCTCCTCGCGGACCTGCGGGCGGACGTGCGCACCTCGCACCTTCGGGTGCTCTTCCTGGGCGGTGGGCATGCCGCGCGCGCGCGGCTGGTCGAAACCGGCGATCCGCGCATCGCCTTCCTCGACGTTCCCTTCAACGCCCGCAGCCTGCGCGCCGCGGTTCGACGGCTGATCGAGCGCTAGCGCGGCCGCGCGGCGTAGCCGCCGGGAGTGGCGCCGAACCGGTCGCGGAACGTCTTGCAGAAGTGCGACACGCTCTTGAAGCCGACCGCGTAGGCGATCTCGCCCACGTTGCCGGCCTTCGCGTCGAGCAACTGGGCGGCGCGCTCGAGCCGGAAGCGACGCAGCATGGCCTCGATGCCCTCACCGCTCGTCTCCATCAGCCGGCGATAGAGATGACTGCGGTCCATCGCCATCGCGTCCGCGAGCGCCTGGACGCCGAAGTCCTCCTCTCCCATCCGCGCCTCGACGATCGTGCGGAGCCGGTCGAGGAACTGCGCGTCCGTGCTCTCGGCCTGGACGAGGGCCGGGCGCACGAGCGGCCGGGCGTCTTCCGCGGCCGCTTCCGCCCCGGCCGCGGGTGCGGGTGCGGGTGCGGCGAGGAGCCGCTCGCGCAAGCGTCGGCGCAGCGTGAGGAGGTTCTGGACGCGGGCGAGGAGTTCGCGTGCATGAAAAGGCTTCGCGAGGTAGTCGTCCGCACCCTCCTCGAGCCCTGCGATGCGGTGCTCGACCGACGCTCGCGCCGTCAGCAGGACCACGGGCACGAAGCTCGTCTCGGGATCGTCCTTGATGGCGCGGCAGAGCGCGTGCCCGTCCATGCCGGGCATCATCACGTCGCTCACCACGAGGTCGGGTGTGTGTGCGCGCACCGCGGCGAGGCCCGCAGTCCCGTCCGCCGCTTCGAGCACGCGGAATCTCGTGTGCAGGTGCTGGCTCAGGTAGCTTCGCACCTCCGGGTCGTCCTCGACCACGAGCACGGTCGTGCGCTCCCCTTCTTCCCCGGGCGGGACCTCGCGTGTCTCGCGCGCCACGGCCGCGCCCACGGCCTCGGCCTCCGCACGCCAGTCCGCGTGCACGCTGCTCCCCGGGAACTCGCCGGCGAGGGCGTCGTCGGAGAGATGAGCGCGGCCGAGCGGAAGGTGGACCGAAAACGTGCTGCCGAGCCCCGGCGCGCTCTCGACTTCGATGCGGCCTCCGTGCAGGTGCACGAAGTCCTGGGTGAGCGACAGACCGATGCCCGTGCTCGGCAGGCCCGTCGCACGCGCGCCCTCGGCCTGGTAGAAGCGCTCGAAGAGGTGTTCGAGGTGTTCGGGTGCGATGCCGCTGCCGGTGTCGCGCACGCGCACGTGCACGAACGGCCCGGAGGGCCCGGAAGGCTCGCTCCCGCCCGAGCGGTGCACCTCGATCGCGACCTCGCCCGGTGCTTCCGTGTGGCGGAGCGCGTTCGAGAGCAGGTTGGCGAAGACCTGCTCGAGCAATGCCGGGTCGCCGTAGAGCGGCGGTGCGTCACCGCTGCCACTCTCCGCGACGAGCGAGAGGCGGACCCCGCGGCGCTCGGCGAGCGGCGCGAATGCGCGACGCACGTCCTCGAGCACTTCCCGCAGCATCACTTCACGCGCGTGCAGCCGCACGCCCCCGGCCTCGAACTTCGCCATGTCGAGCAGCTGGTTGACCTGCCGCAGCGCGCGATGCGAGTTGCGCAACGCCATCTCGAGCGCGTCGCGCGAACCGCCGGCGACTTCGCCGTGCTGGCCGGACAGCACGTCCTCGAGCGGGCCGATGGTGAGGGTCAGCGGAGTCCGGAACTCGTGGGAGACGTTGGCGAAGAATCGCGTGCGCGCTTCGTTCAGTTCTCGGAGCGCACGCGCCTGCCCCTCGATCGTGCCGAGCGAGCGTTGAGCGAGGTCGCGTGCCGATTCCGCCTCGACGCGCGCCGCCTCGGTTTCGTGCTTCTCACGCACGAGTTCGCGCGTGCGTTCGGCGACCTGGTCCGTCAGCTCCGCCTGGCGCTGGAGCAGCCGGCGCTCGCGCCAGCGGACGCTCGCGCGGGCCGCGCCCGACAGGAGGAGCAGCGCGGCGCCGAGGAACCAGCCCGTTTCCCAGAAATGCGGTGCCACTTCGACGGTGATGCGCGAGATCGGACCGTCCCAGTCGCCGTCGGGCAGGCTCGTCGTCACTTCGAACGTGTGGCGGCCGGGGGGAATGTGCGTGAAGTAGGCGGTTCGGCGCCCGCCCGCTTCCGTCCACTCGCGCGAACCCGGCAGCAGCCGGTAGCGGAAGCGAAGGTCTCGCGAGGCGCGCAGCGACAACCCGGCATAGGAGATCGAGAACTCGCGCTCCGCCGCGGGGAGCTTCGCCAGCTTCGCCCGGCCCGAGATCCGGACGTGTTTCGCGGCCAGTTCCTCGATCACGGTCGGCGGCGTCGGCACGCTCGCGCGGGCGGCGCGAGGATCCACGACGACCGCGCCCTCCTGTGTCGCGAACCACAGGCGGCCGTCGCTCGCGCGGATCCCGGCGCCCTGTGGACCGCCGTTCGCCTCACGGTTCGGCATGCCGTCGTCCTCGGTGAAGGACGTGCAGAAGACGCGCGGCAGCTTCCCCGCGGCGAAGGCGTCCAGCGCGGCGCGTGGCACGCGGAAGAGCCCGCGATTCGTGCTGCCCCACAGGGCGCCCGCGTCGTCCGCGAGCACGATGTGGACGACGTCGTCGAGCAGGCCGTCGCGAGCCCGCACGTGCCGCACGCGCGCTTCACGCAACGGGCGGCCCTCCGCCAGCGCGACACGGGCGAGGCCCTGCCCCTCCGTCGCGATCCAGACGATCCCGCGATCGTCCTCGAACAGCCCACGTACCGAGGGCGCCTCGAGGCCTTCACGAGCGCCGAGCGTTTCGAACCGGCCGTCGCGCCAGACCGCCACGCCTCCGCCCTGGGTGCCGAACCACAGTTCGCCACCGGCGCGTTCGACGCACGTCCGCACCCACGCGCTGCCGAGCCCGTCTTCCGTGCCGAAGCGCTTCCAACGACCGTCCTTCACGTGCCAGAGTCCTTGCTGCGTGCCGAACCAGAGCGCGCCGTCGCGGCTCTCGTGCGCGAGCCACACGTCGTCGAGCTTGCCGAGGTGATCGGGCGCGAAAGGTGTCATGTCGCCGTCCCGCAGGAGCCACGCCCCGCCGTGGAACGTCCCCGCCAGCACGCGGCCGTCGCGGAGCCGTGCGACGCACAGCGCGAACGCCTTCGCCAGCAGCGGTGGACGCGGCGCCGAGATCCGCCCGTCACGCCATGTTCCAGCGCCCCCACCGTAGGCCGCGAAGTGCATCGCGCCGTCCGCGCCCTCCTCGAGGGAGTAGACGTTCAGCGGTTTTCCCGCGTGCACCGGCATCACCGATTCGAGGATGGATGGCGTGAACCGGAACAGTCCCTCGGAGCGCGTCCCGAGCCAGACACAGCCTTCCCGGTCCACGAGCACGCGTGCCGCGTCGGAGCGGCTTTCGTGGACGACTTCGTCTTCCCGCAGGAGGCGGTTGCCCTCCGTGCGCCACACGACGCCACGTGGGTCGACCACCCAGGACGCGGTCGCCTGCGCCCGCGGTCGCCCTCCCGGCCCCGGGCCCGGACCGTAGAAGAATCTCAGGTGACGGCCGGTGAGGTCCCCGCGGCGGGACTGTTCCTCGGAATACACCACTCGTGTCGTGTCGGGAATGCTCCGCCAGTCCACCGGCGTGAGTGCGCCTCCCGCGGGGGCCAGCAGGCCCCCGCGCGTGCCGAGGAGCACGCGCCCGTCGGACAACTCGTAGAACGCCCGGACGAAGTCCACCTTCTCGCTCGGGAGGCGGTAGCTCGAGCGCCGGTTCCCGTCGAACCGCACCACGAGCGAATCGCTGTGCACCCAGACCACGCCATGGCTCGCGCAGAACACCAGGCCGGCACGCAGCCCCTCGGCGGGTGCGAAGGAAATGAGACGCCCCTTCACGTAGCGCTGCACACCCGTACGGGTGCCGATCCACGGGCGACCTTCACGATCGAGATGCACCGTCAGCACGTGCCGGCCTTCACCTGTCGTGCCGAAGCGCTCCCAGTCCGCGAGCGGATCCGTGATGCGTACGACCTCACGGCTTTCGGTACGCACCCACAACGCGCCGGCGGCGTCCTCGCGCAGGGACAGCACGCGGTTCGAGGGCAGCGAGGGCGTGTTCGACTGGTTGAAGACGGTGAAATGGAGGCCGTCGAAGCGCACGAGCCCGTCGTAGGTCGAGACCCAGAGGTAGCCGTCGCGCGTCTGCAGGAGGTCGTTGACCGAGTTGACCGGCAGCCCGTCCCGCACGGTCCAGTGCGTCGCGACCATGCGCGGGGCGGCAGCAGGGGCCGGGGCGGGCGCGAACGCGCCGAACAGCAGGGCGACGGTGGCGACCATGAGACGTCGGCGCATGCGCAATGGCGCTCCGGGGTGGCGCCGAATCCCTTGCGGCCAGGCAATGCCGCGGCGGACGGAATGGCGGGCGGCGAAACTAGCCCAGCACCGAGGTGGACTCCAGCACTCCTTCCGTGCACGACGCGGGGCCGGCCCCGTGAAGGGCCGGCCCCGTTCGCTCGCCGCGCCGGTACGACTACGGCGTGACGACGAAGCGACGGATGAACGTGCGCCCGCCGGCCTGGTAGCGTGCGAAGTAGACGCCCGCTGCGGCGCGGCCATCCGCGTTCCACACGAGTGAATGCCGGCCGGCCTCGTAGGTGCCGCGCGCGAGCTGCGCGGCGACACGCCCCTGCACGTCGAGCACGGTCAACTCGACGGCCGAGGCGATCGGCAGCGCGAACTCCACGTGCACCGCCCCGATCGCCGGATTCGGCGCGACCGGGTGGAGCGCGAACGCGAACACGGGCGTGTGCGCGGTGACCGCGATCGGACCGAACGTGAGCTGCTCGCCGTCCGCGCTCGTGACGAAGAGCCGGTAGTACGATGTGCGGCCCGCAGGGGCCTCACGATCGAGCACGACCGTGGCGGCGTCCTCGAGACGCACTTCCCCGTTCACGTCCTCCCACGGTCCGACCTGCGACTCCGCGCGTGCCAGGCGCACCGTGGCCGCGTCGGTGCCCGGCCCGAACTCCCAGCGCACCTCGACGCCCTCCTCGCGCGCATCGGCGGTGAAGAGTGCGAGCTGTGTGGGCGTCGCGAGATCGATGAGGTTGAACGCGGCGTCGTTCGTGTCCGTCGCGAGGTTGCCGGCCGTGCCCGTCGCGACGACGCGGAACCAGCAGTCCGCGGACGACGCGCCGCCCACCGGCGTCCACGCGAACGAGCGCGCCGAAGCGCCGACCGAGGCAACCGCGGCCCACGGGCCGGACGGGCCCGTGCGCGAGATCGCCAGATCGAAGCCGTCGACGTGTGTCGTGTTCGTGGCGTCCCACTTCAGCGTGTCGGGCATGTCGAGGTAAAGCGTCTCACCGCCGTTGGGCGACGTGACCTGCACGCCCGGATCGATCGCCTGCCACAGCCCGGAGCCCACGACGAGCTGGTACACCAGACGGTGACCGGCGTCGTTGAGGTGGATGCCGTCACCGGAGCCGAACTGCGGCAGGATCGTCCCGTCGGCCGCCGCGAGAGACGAGTACAGGTCGATCGCACGCGGCGCGTAACGTGACATCGTCGAGTCGGCCATGATCTTGAGTTGGTCGCGCGCCGGCTGCGTGGCGAGATTGCGAGGTTGCGACGTGGTGATCCAGATCGGCACGCCGGCGGCGGCCGCTCGTGCGCGCAGGGTGTCGTAGTTCGCGAGCTGCTCGGCGATCGAGTAACCGTTGGTCACGTCGTTGCTGGGCAGGTTCACGAGGATCGCCCACGGCTTGTACGCCCGCGCGCGGGTGAGGTGGTTGAGCGGGATCGGCGTCGGCCGTCCCGCCGGGGGGACGAAACCGGTGGGCATCACGTGGTACGTGGTGTAGCCGCCCACGGCGAGGTTCACGACCATCGCGCGCGGATCGATCGACTTCACGTACGCGCGATAGCGCGACACGTACGCGCTGTCCGAAGTGCTCGCGCCGGTGCCGGCGGACGTGGACGAGCCGAGAACGACGATGAGCTTCGTCGAGTCGCCGGTCGCCGGCGTGCCGCCGGTCATGCGGAAGTCGTCGAGGTACCACACGCGTGCAGTGGCGTCGGCCGCCTGCTGGCCGAGGAAGATCGTCTTGACGGACGTGAGGTCCGCGGTGCCGGGGTTGTTGCGGAAGACCTGCACCGGGATCGCGATGCGCTGCCAGCTGCCCGCCGGGACGTCGGAGACGAGCGTCGAGAGCGGGATCTTCGTGGACTTGCGGTTCGAGAGGTCCTCGAGATAGATGCACGGCAAGCTCGCCGCAGGCGTGAGCGTCGGCGAGTAGACGTTGAAGACGAGGCTGTCGCGCTGGCTCACGTCCTGCCCCGGCCAACCCACACCGGCGTTCGCCATGGCCCAGTCGCCGCCCGTGTTGCTCGTCCACGCGAGCCGCAGCGAATAGTTGCCGACGAGCGAGAAGGCCGTCGAGACGCCGCACTTGTCGGTCGACACGCGCTCGAGGAGGCTGGGCGCGGTGACGGACGTGAAGCTCGCGTCGTACACGGTGGCCGTCGGGCTGTCGCTGAAGAACAGCGCGTCGAAATCGTGGCCGGCGAGCGGCGCGACCACCGCGAAGGACTGATCGCTCGCGTCGTTCACGAGCGCGTCCACCGCGTTCGAGACGCGGACGCGATACCCGTTGCCGAGCACCATAGGAACGGTCCAGTCGAAGCGGCCCGAAGCGGCGGGAACCGAAGCCGCGATCGTGGTCCAGGAACCGCCGTCGTCCGTGCTCACCTCGAGGTTCACGTTCGCGACGTTCGCGCTCGAAAAGAGGATCTTGCGCGACGCGCCGGTCGGCCACTGCTGCAGGCCGTTCGGCGACACGAGCGACACGGAGGCGACCGGGATGGAGATCGTGAAGACCGCGTTGCTCTGGTCGGTCAGCGACGGATTCGACGCGTCGGTGACGCGCACGAGCGCGAGTGCGGTCGGCGTGTTCGGCACCGTCCAGGAGTACGCCTGCGCCGCGGCGTCGACGTTCGACGCGATGGGAATCCACGTGGCGCCGCCGTCGGTCGAGTACTCGAGATTCACGAGCGCGACGTTCGTGCTCGCCCAGCCGATCGCGTGCACCGTGCCGGTGCCCCAGTCCTCGCCGCCGTTGGGCGCGGAGAGCGCCAGCGTCACGGCCGTGCCGGCCGAGACCTGGTAGCGCAGCACGCGGTTGTTCGCCCAGTCGGCGACCCAGAGCCGGCCGTTCGCCTCGTCCACGAACGCGGCGCGCGGCGTCGCGAGGCTCGCAGCGTTCGGCGGGTTCGGGCCGGTGCCCGTGGTGAAGTTGGACTGCCCGATCACGTACGTCGCCGGCGAGCCGTTCGCGAGCGTCGCGGCGTTGTCGAACACCATGATGCGGTTGTTCGCCTCCTCGACGACGTAGAGCCGGCCGTTCGAGTCCACCGTCACGAAGCGCGTCGTGCTGAACTTCGACTGCGTGAGACCGGCCGTGTTCGTGACGAAATCGGGCTGGCCGAGCACGCCGTCGGCCGCCGCGCCGTTCGCCTTGTTGGCGGCGTCGTCGAAGCGGAGCACACGGCGGTTCGTGTAGTCGCTCACCCACAGCCGTCCCGCGGCGTCACCCCAGAGGGCGTTCGCGTTGTTCATCTTGGAGGCCGTGGTGCCGCTCGTCGCGGTGACGAAGTCCGGCTGCCCCAGCACGGCGTCCGCCGCGGCGCCGTTGGCCTTCGCGGCCGCGTTGTCGAAGCGGAGCACACGATGATTGTTGAAGTTGCTCACGTACAGCCGCCCCGCGGCGTCCGCGAAGATGCCGCAGGGGCCGTTCGTCTTGAGCGCCGTCGTGCCGCTCGCGCTCGTGACGAAGTCCAATTGCCCGAGCACGCCGTCGGCCGCAGCGCCGTTCGCCTTCGTCGATGCCGCGTCGAAGCGCAGCACGCGGTTGTTCGAGAAGTCGCCCACCCAGAGCCGGCCGGCGCCGTCGACGAACACGCCGATCGGGTTGTTCATCTTCACGGCGGACAGCCCGCTCGTCGCCGTCGTGAAGTCGGGCTGGCCGAGCACGGCTTCGGCGGCGGAACCGTTGATCATGGCGTCGGCCGAAGCCCACCGCAGCACGCGATGGTTCGCGCGGTCGGCGACGAACAGCTTGCCGGTCGTGGGGTCGATCGAGACGCCGTTGGGGCCGTTGAGGCGGGATGCCGTGGTGGCGCCCGCCGGGCGCGTGATGAGATCGGCCGGTCCGAGGACGCCCGAGGCGGACATGCCGGTCGCGATCTGCGCGCGCGCCGGTCCGTTCGAGGCGACCACGCCCCAGCAGAGGGCGGCCGCGAGAAGAGTGCGTTGCCACTTCATAGGAGTTGCTCCTCCAGCACGGGGGGTTCGTGAAGCACTTGGAAGGAAACGGTTACATCGACGGACAACAAAAAGCATGCGACGTCACGGCGACGCGAGGCGCACTGCGCGCGTTCGCTGCCGACAGCTCCCGCTGTCCGTGACTCTTCGCATGCTGGATGGGCCGAGGGGTGGCCGTGACGCTGTCGGGATCGGCGGAAGGCGCGAGCGTCCGCGCGCGAATCCTCCCATGACATGCCGAACACCTCCGCATCCTAGGCGAGCCTTCTCGCGCGTCGCAATGCTCGCCACGATGAAACTGAACGCGGGAGTTTCAGGTGCGCCGGGAGCACGGTGCGACCGATCGCGGCTCGACGGAGCCACCTCGCACGCGTCGCCGGGTGCCGCTTCCGTCCCGCGCGCTCTCCGGTCCGGCGCGAGACTCGTTGCAGACCGACCCGTTCCTCTTCCAGTATGTCGGCGTGCCCCCTCTCGCTCCCGATTCCCGAACGACGGCCGCGCCACACGGGCAGCCCTCCCCGCACTCCGCTGCGACGCTGCTGCATGCGGTCTTCGACCGCAGTGCGGCCGCTCATCCCGGCGCGGTCGCGATCGACGTCCCGCCCGCGCCCGGGCGCGAGCGTGAACTCCTCACGTACGAGGAGGTCGCGCGGCGCTCGCACGCGCTCGCCGCGCAGCTCGCGCCGTTCGTGCACGGTGAGTGCGTCGTCGCCATCGCGCTTCCGCGCACGTCGGCCGCGATCTACGTGGCGATGCTCGGCGTCCTTCGCGCGGGCGCGGCCTACACCTGCTTCGAACCCGGACTCGCGCCCGACCGCGCGCGCCACCTGCTCGAGGACTCCGGTGCCGTCGCGGTGATCGCGCGCGCGGAGGATCGCGCGCACTTCCACGCGCTCGGCGTGCCGACGGAGCGGCTCGTCGTCCCCGGAGACGAGCCGCCGCAGAGCGGCACGAACGGCCGGATGGTCGCGCCGTCCCCCGAATCGCTCGCCTACGTCATCTACACGTCCGGCACCACCGGGCGGCCGAAGGGTGTGCTCATCGAGCACCGCAACGTCGTCAACCTCGTCGAGTCCGACCGCGGCTACTTCGGGCTCGGCCCCGGGGACCGCTGCGCGCAGAGTTCGATGTGCTCGTACGACTCCTCCGTCGAGGAGATCTGGCTCGCGTTCGGCACCGGCGCGACGCTCGTGCTGATGGACGACGAGACCGTGCGCCTCGGTCCCGACCTCGTGCCGTGGCTGCAGCGCGAGCGCATCACGGTCTTCTGCCCTCCGCCGACGCTGCTGCGCATGGCGACCTGCGCCGATCCGCGGACCGAACTGCCGGACCTCAAGCTGGTCTACGTGGGCGGCGAGGAACTGCCGCTCGACGTCGCCGCGCGCTGGGCGCCGGGACGGAGGCTCGAGAACGGCTACGGTCCGACCGAATGCGCGGTGACGTGCGTACGCACGCCGGTCCACGCGGGTGAACCCGTGCGCATCGGCTGGCCCGTCGTGGGCAACCGCGCGCACGTGCTCGACGAGCAGGGCCGCGAAGTCGCCGAGGGCGTGGTCGGTGAACTCTGGATGGGCGGCGCGGGCGTCGCGCGCGGCTACCTGAACCAGCCGGAGCTGACCGCCGAGCGTTTCGTCACGCACCCGGAGTTCGGGCGGCT
>JBGANH010000031.1:0-21616 GCA_044222365.1 Candidatus Eiseniibacteriota bacterium | reverse complement strand
GGGCTGCGCACGAGGCGCGGACGCGGCAGGGGCCCCAACCCGCCCACCAGGTGATCCGAGAACTGCCGGCCGAGTTCGGCCGTCGAAAGCGCGCCACCGGGCCGCCACCAGCGGGCGATCCAGTTGATGGCGCCGAGAATGGCGAACACCGCGACTTTGGCGTCGGTGTCGCGGAACACGCCCGCGCGCACGCCGCGCTCGATGATGCGGCGCAGCTCGCGCTCGTAGCGGTCGCGGCCGGCGACGACTTCGCGCTGGCGCTCGCCCGAGAGCGACGGGACTTCGAACGCGAGCGGCGAGCCGTCGAGCGTCTCGGTCATGACGCGCACGTGCGCCTCGATGACGTGGCGCAGCTGGTCCGCGGGCGACTTCAGCCGGCGCGCCTCGGCGAGGTTCTGCTCGAGTTCGCCCAGCGCTTCGCGGTGGCACTCGAAGAGGATCGCGTCCTTGTCCGGGAAATAGTGGTAGAGCGCCGTCTTGCGCACGCCCAGCTGCTCGGCGATGTGGTCGAGCGTGGTCGCGTGGTAGCCGCGCTCACGGAACGCGCGCAGCGCCGCGTGCTGGATCTCGGACTTGCGGCGTTCGCGTTTCTCGTGAACGTGCGGCGAGGACTTCTTCGCCGCGGCGGCGCGGACCATGACCGGACTCCCTCGGAACGGGGAACGGATGGATTACCGAACGGACGGAAGAACTTTGAACAGCCGTTCAGTTTTCTACAATGGTCCAAAAGTCCCGGTCGGGGCGCTGCGGCGAGCGGGGCGGCTACAACTCCCGCCAGTAGTGCGCGCGCGTCAGGTGGCCGTCCTCGAGCGCGAACGACTTCGGCTCCGTGCCCCAGCGGACGAATCCGCAGGATTCGTAGAGCTTCAGCGCCGGGTCGTTGCCCTCGATGGCCGAGAGCTGGATCACCGTGAGTCCCGGCCGCGCTCGCGCGGCGTCGAGCGCGGCCTCGACGAGCGCGCGCCCCGTGCCCGTGCCGCGTGCGGCCGGGCTCACGAACATGCCGAACAACGTACAGCGGTGGCGCGTGCGCACGCGCTGCTCGAACTGCAGCCCCGCGGCGCCCACCAACCGTTCGCCGTCGAACGCGCCGACGACCAGCTGCGCGCTGTCGTCGCCCTCGGCGACGCGCGCCTCCCACCAGGACATCGGGTGGCGCTCGGCCTCGGACGGGCTCGTCCCGAACGTCACGGGCACGGTCGCGTACGCCCCGAGCATGAGCGCGCGATACGCGGCCGCGTCGGCGGGTACGAGCCGGCGGATGGTCACGGGCGAGGCATCCGCGGCGCGCTCTCGCACTCGTCCATCACGCCGAGGTCGCCGAAGCTCCCGATGGGCGGCCCCGGCGGAATGACGGGCGCGACGCCCGCGGCACCGGCCTGCAGACCTTCCGCCGGACGCGCGAGCCAGCGCGTCACGTCCCCCGCGAGCGTCGCGCGCAGCGCGCGGTCGGCCGGATCGAGCCGGCCACCTCCGGACGCGAGCGTCGCGGCGAGCGTGCGCAGCCGCGTTTCCAGCGCCGCGCGCACCGCGGGCGTCTGCCCGCTCTCCGCCGCGGCGGAGAGCAGCCGGTGCACGGTCACGGCCTGCACCGTGCGGCGGATCTCCGCGAGCCGCGCCGGAAGCGGCGCCTCGCCACCGAACGTGCGGGCGACGATCGCATCCAGTACCTCGTCGAGTGACGGCAGGGACGTGTCGCGGCGATGGAAGTCCACCAGGCGCGCGAGCCGCTCGCTCGGCAGAAGCGTCGTGAGCGCCGCGTCGGCCGCGGTCGCGGCCGCGCCGAGCGCGTCGAAGGCCGGCGCCGTGCGCGAGCCGAAGAACTCGCGGTGCGCCGGATAGTCGAGCGCGGGCGGCACGAGCTTGCCGAGCAGCGACTCGGGCAGGTCGAGCTCCGCCGGATCGAGCGCCGACAGCACCGCGGCGAGCGCCGCGCGTTGCCGCACCGCCGCGACCGGCGTCGCGGGCGCCGAGCCGTCGCCGAGCACGGCGTACGCATACTCGAGTCCGCCGAGCGACTTGGCCGCGGCCTCGAGCGCGTAGCGGTGATGGAAGTAGAGCGGCACGAGCGTCTCGACCAGCGTGCCCTGCGCCGTGCCGGGCACGAGCGCGCGATCACCGAAGCGCGCGAGAGCGATGCGCCGTACGGCCAGCTCGTGCGTGAGTTCGGCGGCCGGATCGTCACCGTTGTCCCACATGGCGGCGAGTGGATGCGCCGCACCGGCCGGACGCGTGTCGTCGTCGCTCAGGTAGAGGTAACGCTTCTCGGCGTTCTCGCGCAGGATCGCCGCGAGCCCCTCGCGCTCGGCGGCGGCATTCGCGTACTGCGAGTACGCGTAGCGCGTCATCTGCACGTCCCACACTCCGACGCCCACACCGTAGGCGTTCGACAGGTCGAGCGTGCCGTCGGGACGGATGCCGACGAGCGGCGCGGGATAGTCCATCACCGACGCGCGGCCGCCGAACGTGCTCGCGGCGAAGTTGTGGTGGAAGCCGAGCGTGTGCCCGACCTCGTGCGCGGCGAGCTGGCGGATGCGCGCGAGCGCGAGCGTCACCGGATCGTCCGCGCCGCCTCTGCCCGTGCGCTCCGCGCCCGCGAGCCCCTCGAAGATCATCCGGTCCTGGCGGATCCGCAGCGAGCCGAGCGTGACCTGGCCCTTCACGATCTCGCCGGTGCGCGGATCCACGATGCTGTTGCCGTACGACCAGCCGCGCGTCGCGCGATGCACCCACTGGATCACGTGGTAACGCACGTCGAGCGGGTCGGCGTCCGGCGGCAGCAGCTTCACCTCGAACGCGTCCACGAAGCCCGCGGCCTCGAACGCGCGCTTCCACCACGACGCGCCCTCGACGAGCGCGCTGCGGATCGGCTCCGGCGCGCCGGAGTCCACCCAGTAGACGATCGGCTTCTTCACGCGCGAGCGCGCGGCCGCGGGGTCGAGCTTCTCGAGCCGGTGCCGCGCGAGCCAGCGCGTGTCGATGTCGCCGCTCACGGGCTGCGCGTAGTCGGCGAACAGGATGCCGGCCGAGCCGCTGCGCGGGTCCCACGCGCGCGGCGTGTAGCCTGTGTCGGGCAGCCGCACGAACGACTGGTGCTGGACGATCGTCACGGCCTGCGGCGTGGGCGCGGTCGCGCGCACCTCGCCGCCGGGCTCGTCGCACGCGAACGTGAGCGTGGCCTCGAACTCGAGGTTGTCCGGGAAGCTGCGGCACTCGCCCTCCTCGAGCACGCTGCGCGCGGGATCGAGCGCGAACGTGCCCTGTCCGGCGTTGCGCAGCGTGGCCACCACGCCGTGCGCGTCGCGCACGACGAACGGCGTGAGGTCCACGAGCAGCCGGCCGTCGGCCGACTCGGCGACGACGTCGCCCGCCCACAGCACGGATGACGCGAACGACTCGCGCACGGCGCGGACCTCGTTGCTGTCGTTCGAGAGCGCGCGATAGCGCAGGTTCGGCTGCTCGAGCAGCACGCGCGCGCCCGCGCGGCGGAAGCGCACGACGCGCGCCTCACCCGCCTGCCCACGATCGAGTCCGACGGGGTTCGAGCCGAGGCCGGTGCGGATGCCCTCGAGGTAGAGGTACTCGCCGCATTCGCCGCGCGGCCCCACCGGCCGCGGCAGTTCGATCAGCACGCGCCCAGCGCGAGCGTCGGTCCACGTGCGCAGCAGTCCGTCGTGGCGGACGAGCGAGTCGGTCGCCGCGGCGAACGCGTCGGGCCGGGGCGTGCGCGGGCCCGTGACGTTGGCGCCCGGCGCGGCGAGCGCGAGGTGTGGGAGCGCGCACGCCAGCGCGAAGGCGGCGAGGAGAACGAGACGACGCGGGAGCGGGCGTGCGGCCGGGATCATGGGCACTCGCGGGATTCGAGGCACTGCGGAAGCGGCGGATGGAGCGCGCAGGATAGGCGGCCCGCTTCGGCGCGGTCCAGACTCGAATGCGTCGCGGGTGCGCCCTACCCCACCGCCAGCGCGATCACGCCCGCGGCGAACGCGCCGGCCGCGACGAGCCGGCGGCGGCGCTGCCCCTCGCCGAGCACGCGGCCGCCGAGGTACGCGCCGATCAGGATGCCGACCTCTCGCGCCGGCGCGATGCGGCTCACCGCGCCCGTGCGCATGGCGAGCAGCACGAGGATGTAGCTGAGCGGTGAGAGGAGTGCGATGCCGATCACACGCGCGCGCTGCTCGCGCCACAGTCGTGCGATCTCGTCACGCTGCCCCATCGCGGCGGGCGTGAAGAGCGCCACGCGCGTGAGCTCGCCGCCCCAGTAGAAAAGCAGCGGCGGCACCGCGGCGACCTTGACCGCCCAGCCGTCCCACAACGTGTACACCGCGATGAGCACACCGGTGAGCAGCCCGTAGCGCAGGCCCGGCGCGATGCGCGTGCGGTCGGCGACCGGCGCGCCGGCCGTGAGCACGAGCACGCCGCCCGCGATGAGCAGTGTCCCCGCGAGCGCGAACGGCGACAGCGTCTCGGAAAACAGCACGAGGGCGCCGCCGAACGCGAGCAACGGCCCCGTGCCGCGCGCGACCGGATACACGAGCGACAGGTCGCCCACGCGATAGCCGCGCAGCAGCAGCAGGAAGTACACGATGTGAATGGCGCCGCTCGCCGCCGTGACGCCGAACGCGAGCGGCGACGGCCGCCACGCACCGTGCGTGTAGAGCCACAGCGCGATCGGTGCGTAGCAGACGCCCGAGATGCCCGTGAGCATCCACATGAGCGCGGCCTGCCGCGACGTGGGGCCGATCTGCTTGGCCCAGAGATTCCAGGTCGCGTGCACGGCCGCCGACGCGAGCACGAGCGCGAGCGTGAGGAGAGTCATGGCGGCGCACGGTAACGCATGCGCGCACGCGCGCCTCGCCCGAAACGACGAACGGGCGGACCCGAAGGTCCGCCCGCGCCGTCATGCTCGGGCCGTGCCTCGCGGCACGGCGTACCGCAGGATCACCGCACGATCGCGAAGCGGCGGCTGAACACCTTGCCGCCCGCCTCGAAGCGCACGAAGTACAGGCCGCGCGCAACCGTCGAGCCGGTCTGGACCGCGGACCAGTTCGCGAGATGGCGCCCGGCCGGCTGCACGCCGCTGGCCAGCACCGCCACTTCACGGCCCTGCACGTCGAGGATGCTCACGCGCACGCGCGACTCGCGCGGAAGCGCGTACTCGAACTGCACCGCCCCGCGCGAGGGATTCGGCATCACGGCGCCGAGCGCGAAGTCCGCCGCGCCGCCGCCGACGCCCGTCGTGGCGTCCTTGATCTGGAACGCCGCGTCGCTCGTGTCGGAGACCGAGTTGCAGTTGCCGTCCGTCGCCGTCACGCGCAGCATTGCGGTCGTGCTCGTCGGGCCGGTCACGGTCCAGGCGTACGAGCCCGTGTTCGCGAGGCCCGACGCGAGGTTCGTCCAGTTCGCGCCACCATCGCGCGACAGGTCGATCGAGACCGAGTTCACCGACACGTCGTCGCCCGCCGTCCACTGCAGCGAGGCGCTCGTGCCGATGTCGAGGCCTTCGCCACCGTTCGGCGACGTGACCGCGGCCGTCGGGGCGACCGTGTTGTCGTCGTTCTGGATCGTGCCGGTGACGGGGCTGCCCGCGAGCGTCGCGTTGACCGCGTTCGAGAGCACGAGGTCCACCGTCTCGTCGGGCTCGCCGCACACGTCACCGTTCACCGTCACGGTGATCGAGCCGCTCGTGGACTTCGCGGGAATCGTGAGCGTGCCGCTCGCGGACACGTAGTCCGTGCCCGCGGTCGCGCTGCCACCCGACGTCTGCCAGTCCACCGAGACCGCCTGCGAAGTGCCGTTCGTGAGCGTCACGAGGTACGTGAGCGTCGCCGTGCCGGCGTCGCCCTCGGCGATCGTGGCCGGCGCGACCGACAGCACCGGGCCGGTGTCGTCGTTGATGATCGTGCCCACGCCCTGCGGCACGCCGATGCGGCACGCGACCGGGTTCGAGAGCTTCATGAGGAAGTACTCGTTCGGCTCGGCGATGTCGTCGCCGTAGACGAGCGCGTTGACCGGCTTGCTCGTTTCGCCGGCCGCGAACGTCATCGTGCTGCTGCCCGAGGCGTAGTCACCGTGCACGACGGTCGCGGTGCTGTCCGCCGTCGCGATGTCCACGCTCAGCGGCAGGCCGCTCGCCGCGCTCAGCGAGACGACGAATGTCATCGCCGCGCTGCCGGTGTTGCCTTCGGTCTGCGAGACGCTGTTGATGCTCACGATCGGACTGAGATCGTCGTTGTCGATCGTGCCGTCGGCGAACGACTGGAAGCCGAGCGTCGCGCCGGAAGGCGACGCGAGGATCAGCGAGAAGGTCTCGTTCGCTTCGTGCTTCGTGTCGCCGTGCACGACGACGTTCACCGTGCCGCTCGTCTGGCCGGCGGTCAGCGTGAGCGTGCCCGTGAGCGCGTCGTAGTCACCGTCGGCCGTCGTCGCGGAACCGTCCGAGGTCAGACCAACGCTCGACGGCAGGCCGGAAGCCGCGGACAGCGAGACCGTGAACGCCGCGTTCACCGTGCCGGCGTCACCCTCGCTGACGGACACCGGGCTCACCGTGAAGGACGGCGCGGTGTCGTCGTTGTTGATCGTGCCCGTGCCGGTGCCCGTTCCGATCGTGCAGCCGACCGGCGTGGACAGCGTGACCGTGAAGGTCTCGTTGGCCTCGTACTTCGTGTCGCCGTTCACCGTCACGTTGAACGTGCCCGAGGCGGTGTTCGCCGGGATCGTCAGCGTGCCGCTCGTCGCGACGTAGTCGCCGTCCGCAGTGGTGGCGGTGCCGTTCGACGTCGCGTAGTTGACCGAGACCGCCGACGCCGACGTCTGCGAAAGCGCGACCGTGAACGTGAAGTTCGTCGTGCCGGAGTTGCCCTCGGACGCCGTCACGCTGTTCACGCTCGCCGAAGGCGTTCCGCCGATCACGCGCACGATCGCCGCGGACGAGCTCTGGCCGTCCGGGTTCGTGATCGTGAGCGTGTACTTCTCGGCGCCGATGTTCGCCGTCGCGCTCGTCGTGTTGAGCACGAGATTCACCGTCGTCGGGTTCACGTACGTGGCCGACACGACGGTCGGCGGCGTGCCCGTGGCCGAGCCGTTCGTGATCGAGGCCGAGAGGTGATTGAACGCGGGAACGCCGGGCAGGTTCGCGCCCGGATCGAAGAAGCCCGAGCCCGAGACCGCGGCGCCGGTCAGCACGACGTTCACGCTCGCCTGGCCCGCGTTCACGTCCGCCAGCGTCGTGGGCGACGCCGGAGGCGGCGCGACGAGCTTGGTGACGCGCACGCCGTAGGAGTTCGTGGCGTTCGTGAACTGCGTGACCGACCACATGGTCATGTCGTCGAGCGGGTCCACGCTGGTGTAGGAGTAGTCACCCCAGCGGCGGCCGATGCCGGCGGAACCGGGGTCGCTGGGCGGGTTGTACGCGGTGGTGGCCGCGGTGATGAGCGCCGGCGTCTGCATGGTGCCCGCGGCGTCGCCCGAGAGGCGGCCGACGGTCGCGGCGTTCGCGTACTCGGCCGAACCGGCGGTGTTCATCGTCATCGCGACGTGGCCCTGGCCCGAGACGTTCACCGACGGCACCCAGTAGCTGCGCTGGTCGGTCAGGTTCGTGGCGGACGCGGTGTACACCGTGCCGGACTGCGACAACGTCGGCGTGCCGCCGACCGGGACGTTGATGTCGTACCAGCGCGAACCGTTGCGCGTGAGCGTGCCCGAGGAGACGCCGGTGTTGTTCACGCCGACGTTGTGCGCCGTCCACAGGTGCGTGCCGCGCAACTGGGCGGCGAAGAGGCGGTCGTCGAGCGAGCTGAGGCGGCCGTTGTTGCCGCCGGTGTTGCCGAGGTGGGGCACCAGCACCGGCGCACCCGTCGCCGGCACCGTGACGCCGATGTTCGCCGAGATCGTCGGCGAACCGCCGGGATTCGAGACGCGGCGCATCTGCAGCAGGCCGTAGACGGCGTTGTCCACGCCGATGAAGTAGCCCTCGGTCGCGGCCGGGTCGTAGTTGTCCACGCCCTGCGGCGTGTACGGACCCGCGGCGGCGGCGCTCGCGACGAGGCCGTTGAACGCCGTCACGACGATCGGCCCGGCGCCCATGATGGAGGTCTTGCGCACCACGAAGCCGCTCGTGCCCGTGAAGCTCTGGGTCGGCGAACCGCAGAAGTTGTTCGTGCCGATGTACAGCGCGTTCGCGTCGAGCCCGAGCGTCGGGTAGTCGGCGAGACACGTGGCCGCGAGACCGAGCGCGGAGATGTCGAAGTAGAAGTACGTCCACACCGTCGAGCCGGAGATCACGCCGGCGCTCGCCGCGTCGGACACCGCGAACAGCACGCGGTTCGGCGTCGAGACGTTGATGATGATCATGAACCAGCGGCCCGTGAGGCGGTCGTAGCGGATGCGCGGATCGCTCGTGGACGAGCCGTTGACGACGCTCGCGAAGAACACGTCGGGATCCACGTTGAGCACGCCGTCGGCGACGCCCGTGTTCTTGTTGAACGACACGAGGCGGCCGTTCACGAACACGACCATCTGCGTGGGTCCGACCGCGCCCATGTTGTCGGGCGGGAACGACAGCGTCGGGTTCGTGCCCGAGAGCGTCGCGGCCGTGAAGCTCGTGCCGATGGTCTGCGGCGCGAGCGGCTGCGTGATGCGCGCGAGCGGCGCGAGGTCGCGCAGGCTGCCGTCGGCGGCGGACACGAACGGCGCGGCGGCGTTCTGCGGCAGCGCGTGGCGGTCACGCTTCTGGACGCGCTCTTCCTTTTCCTCGTTGTTGCGCGCCGCGCGGCGGCCGAGCACGTCGGCCTTCGCCTGGCGCGAGGCGACTTCGGACATCCGCTCGCGGATGCCGACGGCGCCGGTGTGCGACACCCCGCGGATCTCGCCCGAGGCGGCGGAAGGCGCGGCCGGCTCGGCCTGCTGCGCGTGAACGGTGGGCACGGCGAGCAGCAGGGCCAGTGCACTGGCGACGGCGAGGAACGACGGGCGCTTCGACGGCATGAGGACTCCCCGGAGATGTGGAGCGGGAGGTGTGGTGGTCAGGGGGCACCCGGGGCGGCACGCCGTGGGAGGCGCACAGAGGGGCGGAATGCGGGTCCCTGCGGTTCAGTGGCGGGAAAGTATAACCCGGTCGCAAGCTCATCGGACGCGAGGGGCCGGAGATTTTGCACTTTTTCCCGGCGGGGTTCGCTAGGCCCGCCCCCGTTTCAGGGGGTCAGCCCGGCCTCGGCCCCGCGGGCGGCGAGCCCCGGATGGAGCACCTCGGCCTGGAGCAGGTGGGCCCGCGCCGCTTCCGGCATGCCGGACTGCGCCCAGAGCTTCGCCACCTGCAGGTGGGCCTCCGCACCCTTGCCGCAGGCGAGCAACCTTCCGTCGGCGTTGGCGACGAACAGCAGCGCGGCGCTGTCGGCCGGCTCGACGGTGGTCGCCAGTCGCACCGACGTGAGCTGCGGGAACAGCGCCCGGAGTCCGCGGCCCTGGTCGAGCACCGCGTCGAGCAGCTTCTGGCGCACGGCCGCCCGGGTCGTATCCCCCACCAGCCCGCCCTCACGCACGCTGAGCACGAAGCGCGACTCGGGCGTGTCGTAGATGACGATCGCCGACTCGTCGCGCGGCAGCTGGCGCTCGAGCGTCACGGTGGCGTTGCGCACGACCTCGAGCCGGCGCTGGAACCCGTCGCGCGGCAGGTTCACGCGCTCGATGCGGGCGCCCTCGGCCGCGGCGAGGAACATGCCCGCCGTGGCTAAGTGCAGGAACACGAGCACGGCCGCGCCCGCGACGGCGAGCTTCGCTCGCACGGGCGAGCCCGCGGCGCCGCGCAGCGCGCGATCGAGCACCACGGCGAGCATCACCGAGCCGCCGATCTCGGGCACGTAGAGGTAGTGGTCGTAGACCGCGTTGCGCAGCGGCAGCACGGGCAGCAGCGCGAGCGCCCACAGCCACAGCCCCGCGCGCGCCGCGCGCTCGCCCGAACGCCAGGCGAGCAGCACCGAGAGCGCGAACAGTCCCGCGCCGGCGGCGGTCCAGCCCGGCGTGAGCGGCGACGCCACACCGCCGAACAGGTGCAGCAGGTCGCACGACCAGATCGTGTACGTGAGCAGGTGGTCGAGCACGTGCGGGCCCACGCCGACGGCGTACGCCTCGCCGCCGAGCGATCCGGTCGAGCCGCGCGTCGCGAGCACGTACGCCCAGACGGCCAGTCCGAGCGCGAGCGGCACCAGCGGCAGGCGCCGCTTCTCGCCCGCGGGCGGCGCGAGCCACGCGACGAGCGGCGCGAGCGCGGTGGTCTCCTTGCAGAAGAGCCCGAGGCCCTGCGAGACGGACGCGACCACGTCGCCGCGGCGCGTGCGGCGCTCGAGCGCGATCAGCGCCACGAGCAGCAGCGCCGCGGAGAGCAGTTCGCCCACACCCGACACCGGCCACACCGCCGTGCGCAGGCGAGCGTTCGTGCCGAACAGCGCGGCGGCGGTGAACGCGGCGAGCGGCGTCGCTCCGAGACGGCGCGCCCACACCGCGGTGAGCGCGGTGACCACGGCGTGCAGCGCGAGGTTCCACGCGTGCCAGCCGGACGGCGCGGTGCCGAGCACCGGCATCAGGCCCTCGAACCACAGCCGCCCGGGAATCACGCGCCAGAGCGTGGCGGGATGCGGCGCGATGCCCTGCACGCGCTCGAACAGGATGAGGTCGTCGGTGGTGAAGAACACGTTGAGCGCGCCGCGATGCAGCCACGCGGCGAGCAGCGCCGCCGCGATCGGCGCGATCGCGCCCCACGGCAGCGCCGCGCCGGCGCCCGAAGCGGCGCGCGCGGCCGTCGGCTTCGGGCGGACCTTGCTCACATCCGGAACACGCCGAACTTGGCCGGCGGGATCGGCGCGTTGAGGCACGAGCTGAGCGCGAGGCCCAGCACGTCGCGCGTGGACGCCGGATCGATCACGCCGTCGTCCCAGAGCCGCGCGGTCGAGTAGTAGGGATTGCCCTCTTCCTCGTACTTCGCGAGCACGGGCTCGCGGATCGCGCGCTCCTCGGCCTCGGAGAGCGTCTTGCCCGCGGCCTCGAGCTGCTGGCGCTTGACCGTCGTGAGCACGCTCGCGGCCTGCTCGCCGCCCATGACCGAGATGCGGCTGTTCGGCCACATGAACAGGTAGCGCGGCTGGTAGGCGCGGCCGCACATGCCGTAGTTGCCGGCGCCGAAGCTGCCGCCGACGATCACGGTGATGCGCGGCACGGGCGCGTTCGCGACGGCGTTCACCATCTTGGCGCCGTCCTTCGCGATGCCGCCGTGCTCGTACTGCTTGCCGACCATGAAGCCCGTGATGTTCTGCAGGAAGAGCAGCGGCGTGCCGCGCTGTGAGGCGAGCTGCACGAAGTGCGCGGCCTTCTGCGCGGACTCCGAGAACAGGATGCCCTGGTTCGCGAGGATCGCGACCGGCATGCCGTGGATGTGCGCGAAGCCCGTGACGAGCGTGGTGCCGTAGCGCGCCTTGAACTCGTGGAAGCGCGATCCGTCCACGATGCGCGCGATCAGCTCGTGCGCATCGTACGGCGTGCGCGGATCGGCGGGGATGACGCCGTACAGTTCGGCCGGGTCGTACGCCGGCGGCTCGGGAGCACGCAGGTCGAGCGCCGCGCGCTTCGCCGCACCGGCGTGCGCGACGATGCTGCGCGCGATCTCGAGCGCGTGCGCGTCGTCGTCGGCGAGATGGTCGGCCACGCCGGAGATGCGCGTGTGCACGTCGCCGCCGCCGAGTTCCTCCGCCGTCACCTCTTCGCCCGTCGCGGCCTTCACGAGCGGCGGGCCGCCCAGGAAGATCGTGCCCTGGTTCTTCACGATCACCGTCTCGTCGCTCATCGCGGGCACGTACGCGCCGCCCGCGGTGCACGAGCCCATCACGACGGCGATCTGCGAGATGCCCTGCGCCGACATGCGCGCCTGGTTGTAGAAGATGCGTCCGAAGTGATCGCGGTCGGGAAACACGTCGGCCTGCAACGGCAGGAACGCGCCGCCCGAGTCCACGAGGTAGACGCACGGCAGGTGGTTCTCGAGCGCGATCTCCTGCGCGCGGACGTGCTTCTTGACCGTCATGGGCAGGTAACTGCCGCCCTTCACCGTCGCGTCGTTGGCGACGACCATCACCTGGCGGCCGTGCACGACGCCGACGCCGGTGACGACGCCCGCCGACGGCGCTTCGCCGCCGTAGAGCCCGTTCGCCGCGAGCGGCGAAAGTTCGAGGAACGGCGTGCCCGGATCGAGCAGTCGTTCGATGCGTTCGCGCACGAACAGCTTGCCGCGCGACGTGTGGCGCGCGACCGCGTCGGCGCCGCCACCCTGGGCGACGGCCGCGAGGCGCTGCGAAAGGTCGTTGGCGAGGGCGCGATGGTGCGCCGCGTTGGCCTGAAACTCCGGGCTGGCCGGATCGAGATGGGATTCGAGGCGTTCCATGGCGGCGGAAACTAGCGCAAAACGCATGGGGTCGCATCGCGGGATGCGCGGTGGCGGCGTCCTCGCGGGCGGGCCGCCGCCGCAAAACCCGGAAAGCACGTCGTGCGGCCCCGCGGAACGCGTGGCACATGCGATGCGAGGCAAGGGGTCACCCTCGGAGTCCCAGGACGGTCCCTTTCCCCCCGGCCCGTCCGCGTCAGCGTCCCTGCCGGAGATCCGCCATGTCCGCTTCGAGGCAACCCGCACGACTTCTCGCCGCCGCGCTGCTGGCCGCGATTTCCCTGACCGCCACGATGGCGTCTGCGGACGCCGGCAGCCCCGAGCAGGCGGGAGTGCGGACGGCACTCTCCGACGCCGGGCTGCTGAACGATCCGCTCGCTCTCGCCGGCGCCGTGACCACGCTGGGCGACGTGCGCATCACGCACCACCTGCGCACGAGCGAACCGCAGATCGACGTCACCTGGGATGCGCAGGACACCGCCGGGCGGCCGGTGCTCGCCACCGTTCGTGTCGCCCGGCGGATCACCGGGAAACTCGACATCGAGCGCGCCGACGTGGAAGGTCGCGCCCGCTTCGCGCGCAAGGACGTGGACGACGACGCGGTGCGCCAGGTGACGCTGCGCCGCGAAGGCGACCGCTGGCGCGTGAGCGCGATGAGCGCCGAAGTGCTCGCCTCGCGCGGTGGCCGCACGCAGCTGCCGCTCGTGGACCTGAACACGCACGCCGTGAGCAGCGGCCACCTGAGCGTGCTGTCCGATCTCGACGAGCTCGCCGTGCTGCCGCAGACGTGCGCGGTGACGCAGGCCGGCGACGTCGTGCGCGTGTTCGTGAGCGGCGTCGCGAAGGACGCGGTCGTCACCGTGTTCGCGAACGGCCGCTCGTACGCCGCGAAGTCCGACGGCGAAGCCCACTTCGAGGCGGCCGTGTCGCTCCCCGGCGACGCCCGCCTGCAGTCCATCGGCGTGACGGTGTACTCGCGCGCCAGCGTCTTCGACCCGTCTGCCCCGGCGGACTCGCGCACGTGGATCCTTCCGATCCTCGTGGGCGCGCCGCCGGCGCTCGGGGAGCAGTACTTCGGCTCGTAGAGCCGGTATCGGTGGCGTCACACCGGAGGGGTCCGGTGGAAAGCGGAGCGGGCGTCCGGGAGAGAGAGACCGGGCGCCCGTTTCCGTTCGTGCCGCGTGCGAGTGTCAGCCCTTCGCGCGCGCCGCCATCATCGCCTGCATCTCCTCGCGGTTCGGGCCGTAGAGGCCCGGCGGCACGCCGCCCGCCATGCGGCACATGAGCACGAGTTCACCGCGGTGATGGATGTTGTGGTGGAGCAGGTAACCCCACAGCACGTCGCCCTTGCGGATCGGCTGGCCGTCGAAGCTCGGCATCGTCTCGTCGAGCGTCTCGGGCTTGAGCGCCTTGATCTTCGCGAACGCGTCGGCGTGCACGCGCTCGTACGCGGGCGCGAGCTCCGCGATCGTGCGCGGACGCTCGAGGCCGGGGAGCTTCGTCTCGAAATCGAACGCGCCCTTCGCGACCGCGTCGGCCATGTAGCCGTCACCTTCGGCGAGGTGCCAGGCGAGTTCGCCGATCGAGCGCCAGTCCTTCTCGGGGCGGTAGTCGTACTGGTTCGCGGGCAGCGCCCGCATGAGCTGCGCGTTGCGCCGGGCTTCGAAGCTCCAGGTGGCGAGGAACGTCTCGAGTTCGCGGCTGGCCATGCTGACCTCCGAGGATGGAAGGAAGACTCAGGCACCGGCCGGGAGTTTCCGCGCCGCGACGGAACGGCGCAATGCCCAAGTTACGGCCGCGGGCGCACCTCGATCCGCGCCACGGCGACGCGCCGCGGGTAGCTTGCCGGAAGCCGGTGGAAATCCGCGTTGGCGTCGCTGATGCGCTCGTTCACGGCGGTGGCGGCGAGCGTCCACGCCCCACGCGGCGCCGAAGGGACGCGCAGCACGAGCTCGCGCTCCTCGCCCGGGGCGAGCCGGTCGTCGGCGAGCTTGCGCGGCGCCGGCCACCACTCCCACTTCTGGCCGATCCGCGCCTGCTCGCGCGCGAGCGTGTCGCCGTCCGCGCCGATCGCGGCGAGCGTCACGATCACGGCGCGTTCGGGATCGCCCGTCGGCAGCCGGTGCCCGGCGTTCGCGTTGACGACGCGCACGCGCCACTCGAGCGGCGTGCCGGGCACGGCGCGCACGAGCGTGTCCGCGCGCAGCTCCACTCCCGGCGGGCGGCGCGCCGCGAGCGAATCCCAGAGCGCGGGCAGCGTCTCGTGCCCCTTCTTCAGGTGGCTGCCGATCCAGCCGTGCATGCCCACGCGACGCACGGGCCCGCCTTCCACCAGCGCGCGCTCGACGGCGGGCATGTGGCAGTCCTGGCACGGCGTGCCCGCGGCGGCGAACGGCCCCGCCTGCCACTCGCGCCCCGTGTCGAACGTGCACACGAAGGTCTTGCCGGGATACGTCTGCACCGCCTGGTGGCAGCGCAGGCAGAACTCCGCGCTGCGCAGGGCCGGATCAAGGCGCGTCGCGTGCGGCGCCTTCGTGCCGCCGTACGGCCCGACGACCGCGCCGTCGCGCACGTGGCACGCGGCGCACGTGATCGCCTCGTCGCGCAGCGCCGCGCCGCCCCAGCGCGGGTTCGCACGCTTCACGGGGCGCTCGACGTCGCCGCCCTCGAGCCGCACGACGAGCGAGTCGAGCTGGTTCACGAGCGGCGTGTGGCAGTTGATGCAGAGCCAGCTCACGCCGGGCTGCTTCGCGAGCTCGGCGCGGAACTGCGGGTCCACCCACGCCTGCGCGTGCACGGACTGCTTCCACTCGCGCCAGATCTGCACGTGGCACGAGCCGCATTCCTCGGCCGACAGCGACTTCAGCCCCTTCGGCACGCGCTGCTCGGCGAACGGCTGTTCGAAGCGCGGGCGCTCCGCGTAGAACGCGGGCAGCCCGTCGCCGCGGGTGCAGCCGGCAAGACCGAGCGCCGCGCAGGCGAGCGCGGCCGCCGCGACGCGCGCGAGCGGCTTCATACGCTCAGAACCGGCGAACGACTTCGTACTTCTTCGGGTCGTCCACGAAGGCGGCCTTGGTGGAGTCGCTCGAGAAGAAGTACGGGCCGCCGATCCAGTACGCCGCGGGCGTGCGCGACGAGGGCAGGAAGCGCCGGCCGTTCACCGGATCGCGCACGAGCCCGCAGTAGAGCGCGGGCGCGTTCACGAAGCGGCGCAGGTTGCGCTCGTCCGCGAACCGGTAGACCTCGCCGTTCACGCGGTAGTGCAGCGAATCGGCCAGCGAGCCGACGCGGGCCGGATCCACGGGGTCCCACAGCGCACGCTGCAGGTGGAAGAGCGCGAACTCCGAATCCACGACCGGTCCCGACGGGACCGCGTCCGGCACTCAGGTGAACCGCGACGACTGCGCGCACGCCTCGCGCACCGGTCCCACGGGCGCGGCGAACGACGCGAGCGCGGCGGCGAGCGCGAGTGTGCGGAGGACGTGTCGCATGCGCGGTGGGCTCCGGGACGATGGTCGGGCGAAGTTCGGCGGCGATGCTAGCACGGCGTCCCTTCGATCCGCCGTCACGCCACGGCAAATCCAGCCCGGCACGCACGCCGCGAACGCGGTCCGAAAACGCACGAGCCCGGCGCTCCGAAGAGCGCCGGGCCCGGCGGGAGTCCCGGTCCGGGTTCGCAGGTCGGACCGGGTGCGCAACGCATGGGGCGCGTCGCGTGCAACGACTGCTACTGCGAGCGGCGCACCTGGATCGAGCCGTTCACGGTGTTCGCGCTCACGCGCGCGCCGCCGCTGCCGATCTTGCCGTCGAACGACTTCGGCCCCCACTTGCCCTCGACCGTGATGGGATAGTCGGTGTGGATCGAACCGTTGACCGTTCCGCCGGACAACCGCGCGCCGACGCCTTCGGGCATGAGCAGCGTGATGTTGCCGTTCACGGTTTCGAACTTGAGGCGGTCGTCGGCCTTCACCCGGCCGAGCACGGCGCGCACGCCGCCGTTGACCGTGGACGCCTCGCCGCTCTGCGACGTCTCGATGTCGCACGTGCCGTTCACCGTGTGCGCCGTCACGCGACCGGAGAGCGCGTGCGCGGTGATGCCGCCGTTGACCGTGTTCGCCGAGAACTCGACGCCGGCGGGCACCCGGATCGTGAAGTCCACCTGCACGTCGGAGTTGTTGCGGCCGGTGTTCCAGCGCCGGTCGCTGCACGGACTGCCGCCGTTCGGGTACACCGCGCAGACCGTGATGCCGTCCGAGTCCTGCACGACCTTGATCTCCACTTCGGCGGGATCGTGCTTCTTCGCGTGCTTGTCCGCGACGATCTCGATCTGGCGTCCCGTGGCGGGCGTCGCCTCGATCGAACCGTTCACGCCGTGGATCGTCAGCTTGCCGGACGCGGGCGCCGCACCCTGCCAGCTCCACTCCTGATGACGCTCCGTACCGCCGGCCCACGAGTTCGCACCGGTCGCGAGCGTGACGGCGGTCGCCGCCGTGGCCGCGAGCATCAGCACGCGGAACTTCCCGAGCAGTCGCATCACTTGTCCTCCTTGTCCTTCGCCTTCTGCTTCTCGGGACGATCGGGGGGCGAGGGCGCGTCCGGCGCCTTCGGCGGATCGGCGGGAGGCAGTGCCGAGGGTGGCATCAGCTGAATGAGACCCTGGAACGATTCGAGTTCGAGCGTGGAGCCACCGGTGCCGAGCGTGAAGTTGAAGCGCCGCCCCTTGCGCTGGCGGCCGACCTGGAGTGGCAGGGAGCTTTGGAACGCGCCGTTGAACGACGCCACCGTGACGTCCACGCCCGCGCCTACGGGGACGCCGACGGAAAGGTTGCCCGTGTGCGAAGTGAGGCGGTAATGGCCGCGCGGGGCGAACGCGCCCGAGAACATCACCGAGCCGCTCATCGAGCTGGCGAGCACGCGCGGCGACGTGACCTGGCGCATCTCGATGTCGCCGTTCACGCTCTCGACCTCGATCTGCCCGACGATGCGCGCGAGCTGCACGAGGTTGTTGATGGACGTCGCCTGCACGTCGCGCGCGTCTTCGACCGCGACCTCGCCCTCGATGCTGCTGAGCTGCAGCGGGCCGTGACTGTCGCTCACGTGGATGTCGCCGCGCATGCACTCGGCCTGGACGGGCGCCTGCATCTTGCGCACGGAGATGTCCGACTCGATCGACGACAGCCGCAGCGCCATCCACTCCGGCACCGCGAGGTCGTAATCCACGATCGGCGGCAGCCCGGCGCGGTTGACCGCGTCGATCGCCACCACGCCGCGCTGCACCTGCACGACGACCCGGTCGCGCTTCATGTGCTGCGCGCGGATGCGCACCGCGTTCTTCTTCCAGCCCACGACCGAGATGTCGCCGGCGAGATTGCTCAGTGCGAGCACGGTGCCGCGCTGCACCTGCAGCGTCGTGTCGGTGTGCGTCTCGAACTGGCGCGGCCCGGCCGGGAACACGAACTCCCAGTACTCGGGCGGGCTCGCCGGGGAGTCCGGCGCTTCGGGCGCGTAGGCGTCGATCACCTGCTGCGGCACGCGCACGATCGCCGGCGCCTGCGGTGCGCGCATGCGATAGACCCGGATCTCACGCGATTCGCGCGGTTCGCGCGGCGCGGGCGTGTCGCCCGCGTGCGCGGCCTGCGCGCCCAGCGTGAGCGCCGCCGAGACCGTCACGAGTGCGAGAGCGAGCGAGCGCATGTCGTCAGACCCCCGCCATCGTCGCGGCGCGACGCACGAGCTGGAGCTTCTTCTCGACGGTGCCCGCGAAATAGTTCTGCAGGTCGCGGTTCGCCGGGTCGGCCGCGAGCGCGCGCTTCGCGTCCTCGGTCGCCTGGCGGATCAGCGTGAGGTTCTTCTCGAGCACGACGACGGTCTTGGGGTCGAGCCGGTCGCGGCCGTGATCGAGCGCGGACTGCAGCGCCGCGATCTCGGTCTCGACCTTCTCGGCGTCGAACGACGCGAGCTGCACGTCGCCGCCCGTCTCGACCGTGTCGTGCGCCGCCGCGCCGGTTCCGGGCGAAGCCGAGCCCGCGCGCATCGCGACGTAGGCGCCGCCGGCGCCGAGCGTGACGAGCGCGAACGCCGCGGCGACCGCCCACGGCAGTGCGATGCTCGGCACGCGCGCCGGGAAGCGCAGGATGCGGCCGCGCACGGGCGAGGACTCGCGCGCGGCTTCATGCGCGGCATCGCGCGGCGCTTCGCTCGTGGATCCCGCCGTGCCGATGCGTGACGCGATCCCCGCCCAGAGATCGTCCGGCGCCGGCGGGTCCACCAGCGAGCGCGCGCGCTCCCGGATCTCCCGCAGCTCTTCGAGTGTGACGCGGCACTCCTCGCACGACTCGAGGTGCTGCTCGAGTTCGCGCGCCTCGGTCGCGGCGAGATCGCCGTCGAGGTATTCGGAAAGCGCATCCGTCCAGCGGTCGCTCATGACTTCTTCGATTCCGTCGGTGAAAGGACCTGGCGCAGCATCATCCGGGCTCGATGCAACTGCGCCTTCGTGGTGCCCGAGGTGACGCCCAGCAGCGTGGCGATCTCCTCGTGGCGGTAGCCTTCGACGTCGTGCAGCAGGAACACCATGCGCGCCCCTTCGGGCAGCTTCGCGATCGCCGTCTCGAAGTCCATGGACAGTTCGCGCTGGCTCGGCCGCGCGGCGAGACCGTCGAGCGCGTCCTCGGCGTCGAGGAAGCGCATGCGTTCGGTCGCCCACGAGGCCCGGCGGCTGAGGATCCAGTTCACGGCCAGCCGGTGCAGCCACGTGGAGAACTGCGCGTCGCCGCGGAACGAGCCGAGTTTCTGCCACGCCCGCACGAACACGTCCTGCGTCAGCTCGGCGGCGCGCTCGTGACCCGCCATGCGGCGCGCGAGCGCGTGGATCCGGTCCTTGTTGCCCTCGTACAGGCGCGCGAAAGCACGCGCGTCTCCTCGCGCAGCCAACGCCACATCGCTGTTCTCGAGGATCGGGGACAGGGCTCGGTTTTCCGGGAACGGAGTTCGCAACTGCCAGGTCGCCGTGAGTGTCATTGCAACCGGTAGGACGGGCGGCACGGGCGAAAGGTTGGAGCACGCGTCCGCCGGGGCGAAAGTCCCCCTCTCCCGGCGCGGCGGCCGGCCGGTCGGGCGCGGGCACGGGGGGCGCGGACGCGGCGTCCGGCGGGCTTCGGCCCGAGCGTGCTAGTGGCCGGCGGCCGGCCCGGGAGGCCCGGATCGCCGGCCCTCGTGCAGGGTGGCCGCGATCACGGCCCCCGCTCCCGCGCCCGCCAGCGCCGGCAGGAAGGCGAGCAGCGCCCCCCAGTTGGCCGGATACGCCATGGGCGTCCGGGTGATCGCGGCGAGCAACGGCTCGGCCGGAACCCAGGCGCCCAGGGCGATCGCCCACGCCCACCAGGAGCGCGGACGGGCGAAGCCCAGCACGCACGCGCCGGCGAACATCAGCACGACGGCGGGCTGGACGTCGTCGTTACGCAGGTCCGAGGCGGCGAGCCAAGCGCCCCACAGCGCCCAGAACAGCCACGGCCACACGGCCGGCCAGGGGCCACGACGCGTGGAGCCGGCGGATCTCGCCGCGGCGGGACGCGGGGACGCGGTGTTCACGGCGCACTCGCTTGCTTCGTTTCATGGACGTGGTCTCCGGAAGGCGGATGAGGTGCGGCGCCGGGGCGGCCTGCCCACGACGAACGGGATGTCCGGGTCATCGGCAGGGTCCTTTGCGGAGTAAAGTGCGACGGTGAACGAAAGTGACCGGGCTCAGCGCGCACGCGTCGCCCGGATCAGCGCTTCCATGTGATCGAGGTAGCCCTGCAGCGCGCGCTTGCCCGCCGTGGTGAGGCGGTACTCGGTGCGCGGCACGCGCCCTTCGAACGACTTGAGGCACTCGAGGTAGCCGGCCTCCTCGAGCCGCCGGGCGTGCACGCTCAGGTTGCCGTCCGTGATGCGGAGCAGCTTCTTGAGGTCGTTGAACGACAGCGCCGGCGTCACCGCGAGCGCGCTCACGATCGCGAGCCGGACACGCTCGTGGATGACGCGGTCGAGCGACTCGTGCGCGCCACGGCTTCCGGTCGGCGCGGCGTCGGGAGCGGACGCGGCTCGGCGCGCGGTCCGGCGCGAAGCGCGGCGTGCGGGTTCAGCCATCGTGCCTCCGCGCGATGTACCAGCCGAAGCCGAGGTGCAGCCCGCCGAAGCCGAACGCGAGGATCGCGTTGGCCCACGCGGGCGGAGCGAACGCCGCGAGCGCGCCGGTCGCCATGAGGGCGGCGCCGAGCGCGGGCACGACGGAGACCGAGAACGCGCCGCCACCGGAAACCGCGGCGCCGTACGTGAGCAGCCAGGTCGCGGGCAGCAACGCGTTCGCATCGGCGCGCACGAGCGCGGCGGTGAGCACGATGCCGGCCGCGGCGGGCGTGGCGAACGCGAGCAGGAAGCGGCGGCCCGCGACGCCGAAGAGCGGCAACCCGAGGCGCTGCGCCTTGAGCGCGGCGCTGCTCACGCTGATCGCGGCCGCGACGAGCGCCTCACCGAGCCAGATCGCGACCCAGCGGTCCTGCGAGGGATTCGCGGGCGCGAGGAACGCGGCGGCGAGCGCGGTCACGCCGACGGCGACCTGCCCCCAGCCGGACAGCGACGTGAACTCGCCCGCGCGCTCGATCGCGCTGCGGATGTAGCGCAGGTCCGCTTCGGCGTGCTGGTGCAGCGGGATCGGGTCGGGCGGCGTCGGGCGAGGGGCTTCGGGCGTGTGCATGCGGAGAGGATCGCCAGCCGCCCGACGCACCGTCAAGTACTTTGTGCCGAAAAGCCGGATCGATCCGCCGCGCGCGTCACTTCTTCTTCTTCGCCGGCGCGGCCGCGGGCGAGCCAGGCGCCGCAGCGCCGGACGCCTCGTTGAGCGCCCAGTCGTAGTCCGCGAACTGCACCTTCCAGCCCGCGAGCGGCTTGCCGTAGTAGAACTCGAGGAACTGCGGCACGGCCTCGGGGCCTCCGAAGTCCTTCGCGTACCACTCGAAGATCCTCGAGATCGTCATCACGCGCTTCGCTTCGTCGAAGCGGTTGCGCGCGGGATCGTTCACGAACCGGCGCATGGCCTGATCGAGCAGCGAGTCCACGTCGGCGCCGTGGTAGGCGCCCGAGCGCAGCGGCGCGCACGAGACCGACGCGCAGCAGAGCGCGGCGTGCAGGCGCGGGTCCGGCACCTGGCGGAACATC
>JBGANH010000030.1:0-23038 GCA_044222365.1 Candidatus Eiseniibacteriota bacterium | reverse complement strand
GGGCTCGACAACATCGACCGCGAAGCGGCCGAGGCTTGCGGCGTGCACGTGACGAACACGCCGAACGCGAACTCGGTGTCGGTCGCCGAGCTCGCCTTCGGGCTGATGCTCGCGCTCGAACGCCACCTCGTGCCCGCGGCGAGCGACCTCCGGCGCGGCGTGTGGGAGAAGACGAAGTACATGGGCCGCGAGCTCTCGGGCCGCACGCTCGGCATCCTCGGCTTCGGCCGCATCGGCCGCGAGGTGGCGACGCGCGCGCGCGCGTTCGACCTCGCGGTGATCGCGCACGATCCGCTGTACCACTCGGCGAGCGAAGGCTTCGGCTGGGTGCGCGCTGTCGAACGCGATGCGCTGCTGCGCGAGGCGGACATCGTCACGCTGCACGTACCGCTCACGGCCGGCACGCGCGCGTCGTTCGGCGCGCGCGAGTTCGGGCTGATGAAGAAGGACGCGATCCTCGTCAACTGTTCGCGCGGCGGCGTGGTCGTGGAATCGGCGCTGTGCGACGCGCTCGCGCACGGCACGATTCGCGGTGCCGCGACGGACGTGTTCGAGAGCGAGCCGCCCGGCGAGAACCCGATTCTGGCGTTGCCGAATCTGCTGCCGTCGCCGCACCTCGGCGCGAGCACCGCCGAAGCGCAGAAGCGCGCGGGCACCGAAGCGGCGGAGCGCCTGATCGACGCGCTCGCGAAGCTCGGCTGAGCGGCAACACGACGAGCGCGCCGGCGAGCGCGCCGGCGTTGCGCCCACATCACCTTTCGCCTAACCTGCCGCGTCCTTTTCCGGCGGAGGTCCTGTCATGCCGTGCACCGTGGTCGTGGGTGCCCAGTGGGGCGATGAGGGCAAGGGCAAGATCGTCGATGCGCTGAGTGCCCGCGCCGACGTGGTCGCCCGCTACCAGGGCGGGCCGAACGCGGGCCACAGCGTCATCCATCGCGGCGAGACGCTCGTGCTGCACCTCGTGCCGTCGGGAATCCTCTATGAAGGACGGCGGTGCCTCATCGGCAACGGCGTCGTGATCGATCCCGTGCGCCTGCGCGAGGAAGTGGACCAGCTCGAGGCGCGCGGCGTCCCGGCGCGCGCGCAACTCGGCGTGGCGCCCAACGCGCACCTCATCCTGCCGTACCACCGCGCCGTCGAGGCCGTGATCGAACGCGGCGCCGGCGCGATCGGAACGACGGGCCGCGGCATCGGCGGCGCGTATCGCGACAAGGTCGGCCGGAACGGCCTGCGCGTCGCCGACCTCTTCGAGCGCGCCGCGTTCGTCGAACAGGTCGACCGCAACCTCGAGCGTCTGCGCCACGAGTACCCGGAGGCGGACTTCGCGGGCATGACCGGCGCGTCGCTGCACGACGCGCTGCGCGAACACGCCGAGTGGCTCGAGCCCCTGGTGTGCGACGTCTCGAGCGAGCTGTTCGAGGCGCTGCGCGCGAACCGCCGCGTCCTGCTCGAAGGCGCGCAGGGCACGCTGCTCGACGTCGATCATGGCACGTACCCGTACGTGACCTCGTCGTCCGCGAGCGCCGCCGGAGGTCCGCTCGGCGTCGGGCTGGGGCCCAACGTCGTCGACGAGGTCGTGGGCGTGACGAAGGCCTACACGACGCGCGTCGGTCTCGGGCCGTTTCCGACCGAGATGCCCGAGGACGAAGCCGCCCACCTGCGTGAGGCGGGCGAGGAGTACGGTGCGACGACGGGACGCCCGCGCCGATGCGGCTGGCTCGACATGCCCGCCCTGCGCTATGCCGCCCGCGTCAACGGACTCACACAGCTCGTGGTGACCAAGCTCGACGTCCTCGATGCGTTCGAGGAAGTGCGTGTCGCCGAGCGGTACGAGATCGACGGCCGCGCGGTCGAAGGCTTCCCGACGTCGGCGCGCATGCTCGATCGTTGTCGTCCCGTGTGGCGCACCTTCGCGGGGTGGAAGGCGAGCACGACGTCGGCGCGACGATGGGTGGACCTGCCCGCGAATGCGAAAGCGTATCTGGAGTGGATCGAGCGCGAGGCGGGCGTGCGCATCGTCACCGTGTCGGTCGGCGCTTCACGCGAGTCCGAGGTCGCACGCGGCTAGGTCCGACAACACGTCACGGCTTCCGCCGAAATGACAGGTTGACGTCAGGTGTTTCGAGGCACACCCTGCGATCACTTCGCCGCCCTCTTCGGGATGTAAGCGATTGCTTCCCATCCCGCTCGCTCCCGCACCTCGCGCGTCGCCGAAGGTGCGAAGTGCCGTGGCCTGCTACTTGCGGTGCAATGCCGCGAGGTCTCTCACCGGCTCACAGGGTGAGGTGTTCACGCGAGCAGCGGCCGAGTCCGTGACAGTGCCAGGGTCATGGAGTCAGTCGCTGCGTCGTGCTCGTCCGGAATCCGAAGACGACCTCGTGTCTCCAACGGCAGTCCGCAACGGCAGTCCTTCGCTCACGCCCGCTCGCGCGGGGGAATCCGCTGTTTCGACAGGGAGCCGCAATGAACGCACAGCTCGACTCCTTCAAGTACGACGACGCGATCGTCCGGAAGTTCATGGTCGCGACGTTCGTATGGGGCCTGGTCGGCATGCTGGTGGGGCTCATCATCGCCCTGCAGCTCGCCGTCCCGGCGCTGAACTTCCCTCCGTTCCTGACGTTCGGCCGCCTGCGCCCGCTCCACACGAACGCCGTCATCTTCGCGTTCGCGGGCAACGCCATCTTCACCGGCGTGTACTACTCGAGCCAGCGCCTGCTCAAGACGCGCATGTTCTCGGACCTGCTCAGCGCGCTCCACTTCTGGGGCTGGCAGCTGATCATCGTCGGAGCCGCGCTGACCCTGCCTCTGGGCATCACGCAGTCCAAGGAGTACGCCGAGCTCGAGTGGCCGATCGACATCGCGATCGCGCTCGTGTGGGTCATCTTCGCGGTCAACTTCTTCGGAACGCTCGCGAAGCGCCGTGAGCGCCACATCTACGTGGCGATCTGGTTCTACATCGCGTCGATCGTGACCGTCGCGATCCTGCACATCTTCAACAACCTCTCGCTGCCCGCAGGCCCGCTGAAGAGCTACTCGCTCTACGCCGGCGCCCAGGACGCGCTGATGCAGTGGTGGTACGGACACAACGCCGTCGCGTTCTTCCTCACCACGCCGTTCCTCGGGCTCATGTACTACTTCATGCCCAAGGCGGCCGAGAAGCCCGTGTTCTCGTACCGGCTCTCGATCCTGCACTTCTGGACGCTGGTCTTCATGTACATCTGGGCCGGCCCGCACCACCTGCACTACACCGCGCTGCCCGAGTGGGCGTCCACGCTGGGCATGATCTTCTCGGTCATGCTGTGGATGCCGTCGTGGGGCGGCGGCGTCAACGGCCTGCTGACGCTGCGCGGCGCGTGGAACAAGGTCGTCGACGATCCGATCCTGAAGTTCTTCGTCGTCGCCGTGACCGCGTACATGATGTCGACGTTCGAAGGCCCGATGCTGAGCGTGAAGAGCGTCAACGCCCTCGCGCACTACACGGACTGGATCATCGCCCACGTGCACACGGGCGCGCTCGGCTGGAACGGCTTCCTCACGTTCGGCATGATCTACTGGCTGCTGCCGCGGATCTTCCAGACCAAGCTCTTCAGCAACAAGCTCGCCGAGGTGCATTTCTGGATCGCCACGTTCGGCATGATCCTCTACTCGACGGCGATCTACTCGGGCGGCGTCACGCAGGGCCTGATGTGGCGTGCGTTCGACCAGTCCGGTCACCTCGCGTACCCCGACTTCGTCGAGACGACGATGAAGCTCATGCCGATGTACTGGATGCGCGCCCTCGGCGGCACGCTCTACATCCTCGGCGTCCTGCTCTTCGGCTACAACATCCTCCGTACGTGGCAGACGCGTCCGGCGAAGTACGACGAGCCGGTGGTCCAGGCGCCTCGTCTGGTGAAGGAGAGCGGTGCGAGCGCGATCTTCGCGGGCTTCACCACGAAGGGCCACCACAAGTGGGAAGGCCTGCCGCTGGTGTTCACCGTGTGGACGGCCATCGCCGTGATCGTCGCGTCGGCGTTCGAGATCGTGCCGATGTTCCTGATGAAGGACAACATCCCGACGATCGCCTCCGTCAAGCCCTACACGCCGCTGGAACTGGCGGGGCGCGACATCTACCAGCGCGAAGGCTGCTTCAACTGCCATTCGCAGATGATCCGTCCGATGCGCTACGAGACCGAGCGCTACGGCGAGTACTCCAAGCCGGGCGAGTCGATCTATGACCACCCGTTCCTGTGGGGCTCGCGTCGCATCGGTCCGGACCTCGCGCGTGAAGGCGGCAAGTACCCGAATCTGTGGCACGTGAACCACATGCGCGAGCCCAAGGCGGTGACGCCGAACTCGATCATGCCGCCGTACCCGGCGCTGTTCACGAGCACGATCAACTTCGAGACGATCGAGTCGCACGTCGGCACCATGGCCATGCTGGGGGTGCCCTACGGTGACATGGTCGAGAAGGGCAAGGCTTCCGAGGCGGCGAAGGAACAGGCGAAGACGATCGCCGACGACATCGCGGCCAATGGCGGCCCGCAGGGCCTCGAGGACAAGGACATCACCGCGCTGATCGCGTACCTGCAGCGTCTGGGTGTGGACATCAAGCACGCGGACGAGATGGCGACGCGTCCCACGCACTCGGTCGGCGGGTTCTGAAAATGAAGCTGTCCGACATCATGAGCCACGCAGGACTCGCCGGCTGGGCTGAAATGGCGATGATCCTGTTCATCCTTGCCTTTCTGGTCATTGTGATCGCCACGTTCAAGCCCTCGAACCACCGGGCGATGGACGCGGCCAGCCGCTTGCCGTTCGACGACGAACCCGCCGGCCAGCGGGAGGAGGACACCCGGTCATGAGCGCGCCGCGCGACGAAGATCGCCTGCTCGAGCACAACTACGACGGCATCCAGGAATACGACAATCCGCTTCCCGGATGGTGGACCCTGATTCTCTGGGGCACCATCGTCTGGGCGCTGGTGTACTTCCTGAACGTCATCCCGGGCGTCGGCTCGGGCAAGGGCTTCATCGGCAACTACCAGGCCGACAGCACCGCCGCCGTCGAGAAGTACGGCACGGCGGAGCAGCAGGCCGCTGCGGGCATCGATGAGAGCGCCGTCCTGGCCGCGCTGCAGGATCCGGCGCAGTTGGCCGAGGGCAAGGCCATCTTCGAGGATCCCGCGAAGTGCGTGACCTGCCACCTGAAGGACGGTGGCGGTCTCGTGGGCCCGAACCTGGCGGACGACTTCTGGATCCACGGTGCGCGTCCGATCGACATCCTCACCACCATCACGAAGGGCGTGCCGGAGAAGGGCATGCTCACGTGGGGGCCGGTGCTGGGGCCGAAGAAGTGCGCCGAGGTGGCCGCGTACGTGATGACGCTGCACGGCACGACGCCGGCCACGCCGAAGGAGGCCCAGGGCGTGAAGTGGACGTACGACGCGAATGGTGCGGTGGCCCCGGCCGACACGACGGCGGCACCCGCGACGAAGTAGGGCAGCACCGAAACCAGAACATAAAGAGAGCGGCCGCTCCGAGGAGAAGCCTGATGGCGGTTCAACCGCAGATGGCACCCGGGCGCGTCCTGTCGACACTGAACGAGGACGGGTCCAGACGCTGGATCCGTCCTCGTCCGTCGAAGGGGGCGTTCTGGCACCAGCGCCGGGTGCTGGCGTACGTGCTGATGTTCGTGTTCTTCATCCTTCCTTACCTGCGGATCAACGGGAAGCCGCCCATCCTTCTCGATCTTCCGGCCCGCGAGTTCACGCTGTTCGGCACCACGTTCCTGCCCACGGACACGCTGCTGTTCATGCTGTTGTTCGTGAGCACGGGCATCCTGATCTTCCTCATCACGACGCTCTTCGGCCGCGTCTGGTGCGGCTGGGGCTGTCCGCAGACGGTGTACATGGAGTACCTGTTCCGCCCGATCGAACAGGCGCTCGAAGGCGGCTTCCGCGGCTCCCTGCGCCTCGATCGCAAGGGCGGCCTGCCGGCGGTGCGCATCCCTGCCAAGTTCGCGATCTACATCGTGCTCGCGATGTTCCTCGCGCACACGTTTCTCGCTTACTTCGTCGGCATCGAACGCCTCGTGAAGTGGGTGCAGGGCTCGCCGCACGACCACCCGATCGCGTTCTTCGTCATGGCCGGCACCACGCTCGCGATCTTCATCGACTTCACGTGGTACCGCGAGCAGACGTGCCTCGTGGCGTGTCCGCACGGACGCCTGCAGAGCGTGCTGTTCGACAAGCGCACGCTGATCGTCGCCTACGACCCGGGCCGCGGCGAGCCGCGCATGCCCGGCACGACGCCGCGCCCGGCGGGTGCGGGCGCCTGCATCGACTGCGGCGACTGCACGCGGACCTGCCCGACCGGCATCGACATTCGCGACGGCCTGCAGATGGAGTGCATCCACTGCACGCAGTGCATCGACGCCTGCAACCAGATCATGACGAACATCGGCCAGCCGACGGGGCTCATCCGCTACGCGAGCCGCGACGAGCTGGACGGCAAGAAGCGCCGGCTGTTCCGCACGCGCGTCGTGCTCTACCCGGTCGCGCTCGCGATCAGCTTCGGTCTCTTCCTGTTCTTCCTGAACAACCGCGCCACCACCGAGGTGACCGTGCTGCGCGGTACCGGGTCGCTGTACCAGAACTACGACGCGAACTCGGTCGTGAGCGACGTGCGCTTGAAGTTCTCCAACCGCAACCGCGACGACCGGAAGTACGCGATCAAGCTGATCGGTGACGAGCGCACCCGGCTCATCGCACCCCTGAACCCGTTCCCGGTGACCGGCGGTCACACGCTGACGACGACCGTGTTCGTCGTCTCGCCGCGTTCCTCCTTCACCGACGGCCACCGGCGTGTCATGTTCCGCGTCGAGGACGGTCACGGGTTCGGCCGCAACTACGTGCATCCGCTCACCGGCCCGGTCGGGCACGAGGCGGAGGAGCACGGCGGCCGCTCCGGAGCACGACTCGCGCACGCCGAAGGGGAGGGGGCGACGCATTGAAGCCCGGAGCGTGGTGGCCGATCGCGGTCGTGGGCGTGCTCGCGGTGACGGTGGGCGCCAACATCTGGCTCATCTTCTCCGCGCGTGACCCGAACGCCTACGTCGTCGAGCCGAACTACTACGAGAAGGCCGTGAAGTACGACTCGACGATGGCCCTGGCGCGTCGAAGTGCCGCGCTGGGCTGGCACGTCGAGGCGTCGCTCACCGGCTGGACCGCGAAGGGCACGCCGCTCGTCGTATCGCTCGCCGATTCGAACGGCGCTCCCGTCACCGGCGTCGCGATGAAGGCGGAGCTCATCAACAACCTGTCACCGGAGCTGCCCGTTCGCATGCTGCTCAGCGACGCCGGCGACGGCCGCTACACCGCGACCGCGCCGCTGCGCGCAACCGCTGTGGAGATCCGTCGACGCCCGTCGCGGTGGCGGACGAGTTCGTCGCCGACCTGCGCCGCGACGTGGCGGAGGACGCGGCGAAGTGATCGCGCTCGCCGGCTCCGTGCTCGTCGCGAGCCGCTGGGCAGCCCGCACTGCGCGCGATTGCGCGGCGGGTCGTGCCTACGCGGGGCAGGGCGGGCGTGGAGCGGTGGCGTGGGCGCACGTGGCATACAACCTCGGGCGGCTGCTGACGTACGTCGCCCTCGGTGCGATCGCGGGCGCCGTCGGCGGCGCGCTCGATCACGTCGGCGCGCCTCGGCGGGCATGCATCGCGCGGCGGCGGTCGCCGCGGGCGCGGTGATGGTCGTGTGGGGACTCGCCGCGCTCGCCGCGGCACTCGGCGCGCGGCTGCCCCATGCGGGCGTCCCGAGCTTCCTGCAGTCGCGCTTCACCGCGGCGGTGCGCGCGGTGCATGCGCAACCGCCGGCGATCCGCGCGATCGCGATCGGGCTTTCGTCGGCGCTGCTGCCGTGCGGCTGGCTGTGGGTGTACGTCGCCACGGCGGCCGGCACGGGTTCGGTGCCGACCGCCATGCTCGTGATGGCGGCGTTCTGGCTCGGCACCGTGCCGATGATGGCGGGCGTCGGGCTCGCCGCGCAGAATCTCTTCGGTCCGCTGCGCCGGAGACTGCCCGTGCTGACGGCGGCCGTGCTCGTCGTGCTCGGGTTCCTGACGCTCGGAGGCAGGTTCCAGGCGGCCACCGCGCACGGCGGGCACTGCTCGCAGTGCGCGCCCGCGACTTCGCATGACGGCCGCTGACACCACCGTCGCGGCGGCGAAGACCGACGTCGCGTGCGTGCACTGCGGACTGCCGGTCCCGCCCGCGGAGCGTGAAGCCGAACTCCCGTTCTGCTGTTCGGGCTGCCGCGTCGCGTGGGACGTGCTCCACGACTCCGGCCTCGCGCGCTACTACGACCTCTCCGAGCGCCGCAACCAGCGCGTCGAATCGAGCGGTCGCACGTTCGAGGAGTTCGATCACCCGGCGTTCCAGCAGCTCTGGGCGCGCACGCGCGCCGACGGCATCGCCGAGACCGAGCTCTACCTGGAGGGCGTGCACTGCGCCTCCTGCGTCTGGGTCGTCGAGCGGACGCCGCTCGCCGTGCCCGGTGTCGCGAGAGCCGAACTCGACCTCGCGCGGGGACTCGTGCGGCTCGCGTGGGATCCCGCCCGGACGACGCTCTCGGCGGCCGCACGCTTCCTCGACACGATCGGTTACCGACCGCACCCGTTCCGGGGCGTGAAGGCCGATCGCATGCGCCGCATGGAGGACCGCGCCGCGCTGATCCGCATCGGCGTCGCCGGTGCGATCGCGATGAACGTCATGCTCGCCGCGGTCGCCATCTACGCAGGCTGGGGGCCCGGCGGCATGGCGGCGAACTTCGCGCGCTTCTTCCGCTGGGTGAGCATGATCGTCACGCTGCCCACGCTGATCTGGCCCGCGCGTCCGTTCTACCGTGGTGCGCTCTCGAGCCTGCGCACGCGCGTGCTGCACATGGACGTGCCGATCGCCATCGCGCTCACGGCCGCGTTCCTGCACGGTGCCGTGAACACGTTCCGCGGCGACGGCCCGATCTACTTCGACGGCGTCGCGACGCTCGTCTTCCTGCTGCTGTGCGGCCGCTTCCTGCAGACACGCGCGCAGCGCGTCGCCGTCGACTCGGCCGAACTGCTGCACGCGCTCTCGCCCGCGATCGCGCGCGTCGTCGAGGACGAGGTGGTCCGCGAGGTCCCCGCCGAAGCGCTCGTGCCCGGCATGGTGATCGACGTGCGCGACGGCGAGACGCTCGCCGGCGACGGGATCGTGCTCGAGGGCCACTCCGAGATCGACCGCGCGCTGCTCACCGGCGAGTCGATCCCCCAGCCCGTCGTGCCCGGCGACGAGGTCTTCGCCGGCACGGTCAACCGCGGCGCCGCGCTGCGCGTGCGGATCGAGCGCGCGGGCGAGGAGAGCCGCGTCGGCCATATCCTGCACGAGGTGGAAATGAGCGCTTCGCGCCGCGCGCCGGTCGTGCGGGCGGCGGATGCGCTCGCGGGCCGCTTCGTGGCCACGGTGCTCGTGCTCGCGGCGCTCACGTGGTGGCGCTGGCATTCGGCCGGAAGCACGCGCGCGTTCGACAACACGATCGCGCTGATGATCGCCACCTGCCCGTGTGCGCTCGCGCTCGCGACGCCGCTCGCGATCACGGTCGCGATCGGCCGCGCCGCGCGCCGCGGCGTGCTCGTGAAGGGCGGCGATGCGCTCGAAGCGCTCGCGCGTCCCGGCACGCTCGTGCTCGACAAGACAGGCACGATCACCGAGGGGCGCATCGCGCTCGCGGCGTGGGAGGGGAGCGACGACGCGCGCCGCTGGCTGCTCGCGCTCGAGCGCCACTCGTCGCACCCGATCGCGGCCGGCTTCCGCACCGCGTGGGCGGGGCTCGACACACCCGAGGCCACCGACGTGCACGCCACCACCGGCGGCGGGCTCGAAGGCACGGTCGAGGGCCGGCGGATCGTCGTCGGCGCGCCCGCGTTCGTGCTCGCACGCGCGAAGGACCCGCGCGGCCTCACGACGGGCGCCGCCGACCCGACGCTGACGCCCGTGCTCGTCGCAGCCGACGGCGAGGTCGTCGCGCGCGCCGGACTCGGCGACACGCTGCGCCCCGATGCCGCCGCCACGCTCGACGCGCTGCGCGGCGCCGGATGGAAGCTGCGCCTGCTCTCCGGCGACGCGCCGTCGGTCGTCGCCGCTGTGGGCGAGCGGCTCGGCTTCGCGCCCGCCGACTGCCGCGGCGGCGCGAGCCCCGAGGACAAGCTCGCCGAGATCGAGTCGCTCGCGAGCGGCGGACGGGTCGCGATGGTCGGCGACGGCGTCAACGATGCGGCCGCGATCGCTCGCGCCACCGTGGGTGTCGGCGTGAAGGGCGGCGCCGAAGCGTGTCTCGCCGCGGCGGACGTGTTCCTCGCGCGTCCCGGTCTCGCGCCGCTCGCCGAACTCGTCGACGGTTCGCGCCGGACGCTGCGCGCCATCCGCGTCGGCATCGTCGTCTCGATCCTCTACAATGTGCTCGGTGTGGCGCTCGCGTTCATGGGCATCATCAATCCTCTGATCGCCGCCTTCATGATGCCGACCAGCTCGCTCACGGTCGTGCTCATCGCCTGGCGCAGTCGCACGTTCGGGGAGGCCTCGTAACGATGGCTGTCATCTACATTGTCCTGCCGCTCGCACTGCTCGTGGTTCTCGCGGCGGTGATTGCCTACATCTGGGCCGCGCGCAATGGCCAGTTCGACGACACGACGACGCCGGCCATCCGTCCGCTCATCGAGGACGACGAGGCGAAGAAGAAGTAGCGCCGACGCGCGTTCGATCCGCGTCCACGACGTGCAATCCGCGCGTCGGCACGTCGCGGCGGTCACCCTCGCCGAATCCGAGACGTCGTTCCCCGGCTTCGTCTCGATCAAGTCGCGAGGCGTTTCGTCCGACCCGCCTGTGTTTGATCAGGGGTGACCACCTCTGCTGCCGGCATTGCAGAAGTCCTTGCCCCACCGTTTCCGAAACGGGACAATCACTGGTGATTCCAACGGATCAAGGGTCCGCGCACCCCCTTGCCGCGCGGACCTTTTCGCAGCCGCATACCTCGGACGATCCTCGCTCGGCCGCGACCGGCGATACGTCATTGCATCGGAGCTTCGACATCATGCCGATCGCCCGTTCTTCCACGAGCAGGGCTTCCTTCCGCGCATCACCCGAGCAGCACCTCGTCCACTTCCCCCAAGCCACATCCAGGCGAATCCCCGACGCCCTTTCGCGTTCTGGAGGCCGTGTGCATTCCCCACGTGTTCCCAACCGCCGCTGGCTGATCGCGGCGATCAGCTTCGTATTCCTGCTCACGCTCGGGTTGGCGAATGCGGCGTGGGCGCAGAGCACGGGTGACTATCGCTCGAACGCGACGGGTAGCTGGGCCACCGCCGGAAACTGGCAGCGCTTCGATGGCACCAACTGGGTAACGGCCTCCACCGCACCTACCAGTGCCGACGGCGCCATCACGATCCGCAACGGCAACACCATGACCGTCGGGACCTCGGTGTCGGTCGACCAGGTGACGATCGATTCGGGCGGGCAGGTGACCGTGAGCTCGGGTGTCACACTCACGCTGGCGAACGGAGCCGGCACCGACCTCGTCGTCAACGGCACGTACCTGAACTCGGGCACGCTCACGATTTCGAGCTCGACCTGGGCCGTCGGGGCCGGCGGGACGTTCATCCACAATGCGACCTCGGGTATCTCGACGCCGCTCGGTGTCGCGACTCTCGATGCCGCGAGCAACTTCATCTATCGGGGCGCGAGTGGAACCACGCCGTCCGTGTCCACCTCGGGCCGCACCTATGGGAACCTCTCCCTCGAGAGCACCAGCGGCAGCTGGACCGCATCTCCTTCCGGTAGCGGCACGCTGACGGTGAATGGCGATTTCACCATTGGTACCGGTGTGACCTATTCCACGGTTCAGACCGGTGTGATGACGTTCGCCGGCAACTTCACCAACAACGGCACGCTGACCAACAGCACCGGAACGCAGATCTACACGTTCACCGGCTCCGGCAAGACGATCGGTGGGTCGGGGGCCATTACGTTCGAGACGCTGAACATCAACTCGGGCGCATCGGTCACCTGCAACTCGGCCGTCACCCTGGGAGCCGGCTTCGTCGGAACGGTCAGTTCGGGCGCCACGCTCGCCACCAACGCGACGTTCACGAACAGCGGGACGTTGAACGTCAGCGGCACCTTCCAGATCGGTCAGGGAGGCTGGGCGACGGGCAACAACTTCAACTACTCGTCCGGCAGTCTCGCGTTCGCGAACACCTCCGGTAGCTATGGCGTCAACGGCTCGGACGTGTACTGGCCGGCCTCGAACGGGCCCACGAACGTGTCCGTGACCGGAGCCGGTGGCGTGACGCTGAACCAGGCGCGCACGGTTTCCGGGACGTTCCAGACGTCCGCGGGATTCACGAACGCCAACAACCTCACGCTCAACGGCACCTGCCAGATCAACGGTGGCGGTTACTTCAACGCCAGCTCGCCGACGTACGGCGCGGCCTCGACGCTGAAGTACAACGTCAACGGCACCTACGGGCGCGGCAGTGAGTGGGCGGCGGGCTCGAGCGAGCCGGCGAACGTCCAGCTCAGCAACAACACCGTCCTCAACTACCCGAACGGTGGCGGCAGCTTCACGCACACCCTCACGGGCAATCTGACGGTCGACGCGGGCTCCGCGCTCTACATGGACTACGGCACGCCGGGCACCGGCGTGGGCATCCTGACGGTCGGCGGTGACCTGTCGATGGCGGGCGACCTTTCGCTCGGTAACACGTCGGGCGGTGACCTGCACGTCGGCGGCAACTTCACGCGCATCGGTTCGGCGTCGCTGCAGACGAACGGCCGCGCGGTCGAGTTCACGGGTACCGTCGGCAAGACGATCACCGGTGCGACCGGCTTCGACTACCTGACGATCAGCAACACGGGCGGCATCACGCTCGCGAGCGACGTCACGGTCGGCAGCACCCTGACGCTCGGCAACAACCGGATCACGACGGGCGCCAACAAGGTGACGCTCGGTTCGGGCGGCTCGATCTCGCGCGGCACCGGCTACGTCGTCGGCAACCTCGCGCGCGCGGTCGCCACCGGCAGCAGCACGCCGACGTTCGACATCGGCGATGCGTCCGGTTACACGCCGGTCTCGCTGGCGCTCAACAACGTCACGACGGGTGGCACGCTGACGGCGACCACGACTGCCGGAGCCGAGCCGAACCTCGGCACGTCCAGCCTCAGCCCGACCAAGTACGTCAATCGCTACTGGACGGTCAGCAACAGCGGCGTCGCGCTCGATTCGTACGACGCGACCTTCAACTACCTCGCGGGCGACGTGAGCGGTGGCGCCAGCACGAGCGCGCTGCAGGTCGGCAAGTACGACAGCGGGTGGACCTACCCGACCGTCGGCACGCGCACGTCGACCTCGACGCAGGCGACGGGCATGACGTCGTTCAGCAACTTCGCGCTCGCCGAGTCCAACAATCTCACCATCACCGCGTCGGCCGGGTCCGGCGGCTCGATCAGCCCGAGCGGGGCGGTGTCGGTGGCGAGCGGCTCGAACCAGACGTTCACGATCACGCACGACACCGGCTACCACGTGACGGACGTGACGGTCGACGGCGGCAGCGTCGGTGCGGTGTCGACGTACACGTTCAACAACGTGACGGCGAACCACACGATCGCAGCCACGTTCGCGATCGACACGTTCACGCTGACCTACACGGCCGGCTCGGGTGGTTCGATCAGCGGCACGAGCCCGCAGACGGTGGACTACAACACGAGCGGTACGGCCGTGACGGCGCTGCCGAGCACGGGCTACCACTTCGTGTCGTGGAGTGACGGCGTGCTCACCGCGTCGCGCACCGACGCGAACGTGACCGCCAACGTGACCGTGACCGCGAACTTCGCGATCGACACGTTCACGCTGACCTACACGGCCGGCTCCGGCGGCTCGATCAGCGGGACGACGCCGCAGACCGTGGACTACGGCACGAATGGCACGGCCGTGACGGCGGTGCCGAACACGGGCTACCACTTCGTGTCGTGGAGCGACGGCAACCTGAACGCCACGCGCGCCGATTCGACGGTGACGGCGGACGTCACCGTGTCGGCGTCGTTCGCGATCAACACCTACACGCTGACCTACACGGCCGGCGCGGGTGGTTCGATCAGCGGCACGAGCCCGCAGACGGTGGACTACAACACGAGCGGCACGGCCGTGACGGCGCTGCCGAGCACGGGCTACCACTTCGTGTCGTGGAGCGACGGCGTGCTGACCGCGTCGCGCACCGATGCGAACGTGACCGCCGACGTGACCGTGACCGCGAACTTCGCGATTGACACGTTCACGCTGACCTACACGGCAGGCGCGGGCGGTTCGATCAGCGGCACGACGCCTCAGACCGTGGACTACAACACCAGCGGCACGGCCGTGACGGCGGTGCCGAACACGGGCTACCACTTCGTGTCGTGGAGCGACGGCGTGCTGACCGCGTCGCGCACCGATGCCAACGTGACGGACAACGTGACGGTGACCGCGAACTTCGCGATCGACACCTACACGATCGCGGCGTCGGCCGGCGTGGGCGGCTCGATTTCCCCGAGCGGCTCGGTGAGCGTGAACCACGGCGCGGACCAGGCGTTCACGATCGCGGCCAGCGCGCACTACCAGATCGCCGACGTCCTCGTGGACGGCGTCTCGCAGGGCGCGATCTCCAGCTACACGTTCACGAACGTGACCGCGAACGGCCACACGATCGCCGCGAGCTTCGCGCCGATCACGTACACGATCACCGCGTCGGCTGGAAGCAACGGCTCGATCAGCCCGAACGGGGCGGTGACGGTGAACGAGGCCGCGAACCAGACGTTCGACATCACGCCCGACACGGGCTTCAGCATCCTCGACGTGCTGGTGGACGGCGTCACGGTCGGCCCGGTGTCGACCTACACGTTCACGAACGTCGCGGCGGCCCACACGATCGCGGCGAGCTTCACCGCGACGCTGTCGGCGGCGACGATCTCGGCCAACTCGCCGTCCGGCACGCTGTCCTCGACGACCACGTCGCTGACGGTGCCGGTGACGATCAGCCGCACGTACACCAACGCGAACCGTCTCTTCCACGTCGTGTTCCAGCTCGCCGGCGGCCTCACGCTGACGGGCGGCACGGCGGGCATCACCGAGGGTTCGTTCCTGGCTTCGGGCGGCGGCTCGACGGATTTCCACGTCGTCGACAACGGCGGCGGCTCGTACACGGTCGACGGCACGGTTCTGGGCGTTCCATGCAACGTGACGGCGCTCAGCGGCACGCTCTTCAACGTGGCGGTGAGCAGCAGCGCCGCGAACGGCACCGGCACGCTGACGCTGACGTCGACGGAGCTGCGTGACTGCGACAACAACTCGCTGCCGTCCGGCATCGGCACGGCCGCGAGCGTCGACATCGACAACACGGCGCCGACGGTCGCGGTGACCTCGCCGAACGGTACCGAGTTCTGGGCCGTCGCGAGCTCGCACGACATCACGTGGACGGCGAGCGACAACGCTTCGGTCGCGTCGATCGACCTGGCGTACTCGACGGACGGTGGCGCGACGTATCCGAACGCGATCGCGACCGGCCTCTCGAACTCCGGCACCTACTCGTGGACGATCCCGGCGGCGCTCTCGTCGCAGGTCCGCGTCCGCGCGACGGCGCACGACATCCACGGCAACACGGCGGCGGACGCGAGCGACGCCGACTTCACGATCGGGCAGTGGACGATCGCGGCGTCGGCCGGCTCGCACGGTACGATCGCGCCGAGCGGCACGATCAGCCTGGACGACGGGGCGAACCAGACGTTCGACTTCACCGCGGACGACCACTACCACGTGACGGCCGTGATCGTGGACGGCGTCAACCTCGGCCCCCTGGCCAGCCACACGTTCAGCAACGTGACGGCGAACCACACGATCCACGTCGACTTCTCGTCGGACCAGCTGACGATCACGGCCTCGGCCGGTGACCACGGCTCGATCACGCCGAGCGGCGATGTCCTCGTCGACTACGGACAGAACCAGCGCTTCCACTTCACGCCGGACGCGCACTACCACGTCTCGCAGGTGCTCGTGGATTCGGCCCCGGTCACGGTGGACTCCGCCTACACGTTCGAGAACGTGGCGCTGAACCACACGATCGCGGTCAGCTACGCGCTCGACACGTACACGCTGGCCTATTCGACCGACGGCCACGGCACGATCAGCGGCACCACGCCGCAGACGGTCGGCTGGGACCTCGACGGCACGGCGGTGACCGCGGTGCCGAACACCGGCTACCACTTCGTTTCATGGAGCGACGCGGTGACGACGGCCACGCGCCAGGATACGCACGTCGTGGCCGACCTGTCGGTGACGGCGAACTTCGCGATCAACCAGTACACGGTGGACGTGAGCACGGTGGGCAACGGGTCGGCGACGAAGACGCCGGACCAGGCGCTCTACGATCACGGCACGCTGGTGACGCTGGCCGCGACCGCGGCGCCCGGCTGGACGTTCGCGGGCTGGAGCGGTGACACGACGGCGACGACGAACCCGCTGGTGATCCCGGCGATCGGCAACCGCGCGTACGTGGCGACGTTCACGCACGACGAGTACACGCTGACGGTGAACGCGACGAACGGTTCGGTGTCGAAGGATCCGGACTCGACGTCGTACCACTACGGCACGACCGTTTCGCTGACGGCGACGCCGGCGACCGGCTACCACTTCGTGAGCTGGTCGGGCGCTGCGACGGGTTCGTCGAACCCGGTCGTGGTGACGATGGACCAGTCGAAGTCGGTGACGGCGAACTTCGCGATCAACCAGTACGCGGTGGACGTGAGCACGGTGGGCAACGGGTCGGCGACGAAGACGCCGGACCAGGCGCTCTACGACCACGGCACGCCGGTGACGCTGACCGCGACGGCGGACGCGGGCTGGACGTTCGCGGGCTGGAGCGGTGACACGACGGCGCTGACGAACCCGCTGGTGATCCCGGCGATCGGCAACCGCGCGTACGTGGCGACGTTCACGCACGACCTCTACACGCTGACGCTGAACGCGACGAACGGTTCGATCGCCAAGGATCCGGACTCGACGTCGTATCACTACGGCACGACGGTCTCGCTGACGGCGACGCCGGCGACGGGCTACCACTTCACCGGCTGGAGCGGTGACGCGAGCGGCACGTCGAACCCGGTCGTGGTGACGATGGACCAGTCGAAGTCGGTGACCGCCAACTTTGCGATCAACCAGTACGCGCTGAACGTGACGTACGACGGCAACGGTTCGGTGGTGAAGACGCCGGACCAGGCGCTGTACGACCACGGCACCGACGTGTCGCTCGAGGCGACGGCGGCGGCCGGCTGGACGTTCGCGGGCTGGAGCGGCGATGCGAGTGGTTCGGCGAATCCGCTGACCGGCCTGCCGGCCGCCACGTGATCCTCACCCACGTCCATCCCGATCATGTCCTCGGCACCAGCGCCTTCATGGTGCCGGTGCCGAGGCGTGGTCGGCCACGCGGCGAACCTGGGCGCGGCGCTGGCGCAGAGCGGCCCGATCTACGCCGGTCGGCCGACTGATCGGCGCCGGCATGGAGGGCACCTCGGTCGTCCCGCCGACCCAGGCGGTGAGCGACGCGAGATCGCGGCGGGCGCGTGCTGGAGCTGCGCGGTGCTCGATCACGACTCGGCACGCTGTTCGCCCGGGCGACCTCTACCATGGAGCGCTACCCGTGGTCGACGGCAGCCTGCTCGGCTGGCTGCGTGTCATGGACGAGCTGCAGGCGCTGCCCGCACGCGCGTCGTGCCGGGCCACGGGCCACCGAGCGCGCCCTGGCCGGACGCGGCCCGGCCCCAGCGCGACTATCTCCTCTACCTGCGCGATCAAGTACGCGCCGGCCGGCGGAACCGTCCGAGCAGGCGGTTGATGGTCACCGCCGCCCAGCGGCACCTGGCTGCTGCTGGCGGCGGACAATCATGCACGCAACGTCACGGCGAGCTTCACCGAGCTCGAGTGGGAATAGCGCGCGGAGCTAGGCGGAAGGAACCTCCCCTTGAGCATCATCGCCTGGATCGTTCTCGGCCTGATCGCCGGCATCATCGCCAGTTTCTCCATCCCGGGCCGGATCCCGGCGGCTTCTTCCTGACCATCGTCATCGGCATTGTCGGTGCCTTGATCGGTGGGTTCCTGTCGACCACGATGGGCTTCGGCGACGTCAGCGGCGTCAACCTGCCCAGCCTCGTGATCGCGGTGCTGGGCTCGCTGATTCTCCTGATCCTGTTCCGGATGATGCGCCGCAACGCCTGAGCGGCGTCGTCCTTGACGCGGCAGCGGGAGGCCAAGATCGCTGCCTCTCCTGTGCGGAGGCTCGAGATGCTGCGTCATATGGCCTGGATCGTCCTCGCGGCGGCGGCCGGCTTCGGCATTCCCGGAGCTCGTGCCGCCGAGGAGGGATCCTGGCCCGTGATCCGCGACGCCCTCTTCGAGGGGCGCACACTCGAGGACGGGACCGGGCTGATCGAGATCGACGCACCCAAGCGCGCGCAGGACGCGGGCACGGTTCCGGTGACCGTGAAGGCCCTGCAGCCGCAGGGTGCCGAGCGCTGGATCCGCACGGTGCATCTGGTCGTCGACGAGAACCCCGCACCCGTGGCGGCGGTGTTCCATTTCTTTCCCGAGACCGGCGACGCCACGATCGCCACCCGGATCCGGGTCAACGAGTACACCAAGCTGCACGCCGTCGCCGAAACCTCCGACGGCAAGCTCTACATGGTGGAGCGGTTCATCAAGGCCGCCGGCGGCTGCTCGGCGCCCGGCATGGCCGACAAGGCGACCGTCATGGCGCGGCTCGGCAAGATGAAGCTCAAGCCGATGACCGTGTTCGCCTCCGATCAGCTCCAGGAGGCGCAGCTGCTCATCAGCCATCCCAACTACACCGGGATGCAGATGGACCAGCTCACCCGCTACTGGATCCCGCCGGACTATGTCCGGTTCGTGAAGGTCAGCGTCGGCGATCGGCCCGTGCTCGAGATCGAAGGCGACATCGCCCTGTCCGAGGACCCCTCCTTCACCTTCCATTTCCAGGCCGACGCGCCCGCCCCGATGACCGTCCAGGTCGAGGACAGCAAGGGCCGCAAGTTCGAGCAGACCTGGCCGATCGGCCCGACCTCCTGAGACCAGCGCGGTCACTGAGTGCGCGGCAATAGCCGCGCGAGCTCGGCAGCGAGCTGTGTCTGTCCGTAGGGCTTCGTCAGTCTCGGCAGGTCGGCGCCAGCAGAGTCGGGAAGGTCAGCATAGCCAGTCGCCAGCAGTACCGGCAGCCGCGGATAGATCTCGCGGGCTCGGCGCGCCAGCTCGGCACCGGTCATTTCAGGCATCGCATGGTCGGTGAGGAGGAGAGTCAACGGAGGACGAGGATCCCAAGGACCTTCAGGGCGTCAGCGGCCGAGTGCGCTTGGACCACCCGATGGCCCAGGTCCTCGAGCATCATCGCCGTGCTCATCGCGATCAGGGCGTCATCGTCGACCAGAAGCACCGTTGCCGGTATGGCTTCACCGGCACCCGGTGTCGCAAGCGGGCTGTCTTCGTGAACGACCTCCCTCGTCACGGGCAGGACGAGTTCTGCCGTCGTGCCGACGCCTTCCTCGCTCGAAAGGCGCAACGTGCCGCCGGATTGGATCGCCAGCCCATGGATCATCGATAGCCCGAGGCCGGTGCCTTTGCCGACGCCCTTCGTGGAGAAGAACGGCTCGATCGCGCTCTGCAGCGTCGCCTCGTCCATGCCGCAGCCCGTATCGGTGAACCGGAGCCGCAGATAGTCGCCCGGCGCGATCGTCTGGTCGCGCAGGTTCTCGGCCGAGATCTCGTCGAAGGAGATCGTCACCGAGCCGCCGTCGGGCATGGCGTCGCGCGAATTCAAGGCAAGATTGAGGATCGCGAGTTCGAGCTGATTGGGGTCCACCAGCACCGATCGGGCGATATTCGGCTGGGCGGTGCGCACGGTAACCATTGGCCCGAGGGATTGTTGGAGCAGGGGCCGCATCCCCTCGATCAGTTTCGCCACATCGACCGCTTGGGCTGCAGATCCTGGCGGCGCGCGAACGCCAACAGGCGCTGGGTCAATGCGGCGCCTCGCTCGGCGCCATGCATCGCATTCTCCACCAACCGGTGGAGCTGTTGATCGCCGTTGGCGCGTCGGCGCAGCAGATCGAGGTTCGAGATGATCACCATCAGCAGATTGTTGAAATCGTGTGCGACACCGCCCGTGAGCTGCCCGATCGTCTCCATTTTCTGCGATTGCCGAAGTGTCGCCTCCGTGCGCTTGAGTTCGCTGATGTCCCTCCCCTCCGCTACGATCTGGACGACCGCGTCACTCTCGTCGCGAACGGGTTTCAAGGAAAAGTCGAGGACACGCTGGACCCCGTCGCCAAGCTCGAGCGTCGCCTCGTAGCGGACGACAGTCCCCTCGACCGCCTTTGGCACCTCCTGGCGCAACCGGTGAGCCTCGCCCGGCATTCCTTTCCACCAAGGGGTCTCCCAAAGACCCATGCCCACGACAGTGGATAGCGATTGTCCGATCAGGTCCAGCGCGGTCCGATTCGCCAGCATGACGCGCCCATGAAGGTCGAGCAGGATCGACATCTGAAAGGCGCTATCGAAGACAGCACGAAATCGGCGCTCGCTCGCTTCGAGCTCAGCGGTCCGCTCCATCACTCTGGCGGCGAGAGTTTCCTCGAGGCGCTTGCGCTCGGTGATGTCCAGCGACACGCCGATCAGCTGAGCTGGCCGTCCGTCTGCACCCTGGGTAACGCGCGCTCGGACCTCCACCCAATGAGTGCTGCCGTCCGGCCAGACGACCCGATACTGAATCTCGTAGTCGTCGCCCGTCGCGACCGAATGCGCGACCTCGTTACGCATCGCTGCCCGGTCATCGGGATGAATCGCTCCCTTCAGTTCCTCGTAGGTGAGCGACTGATCGGGGGTGCGGCCGAAGATCGCCTTACACCGGTTCGAGCAGTTCAGCTCGCCGGAGCCGATATCATACAGCCACGATCCCAGCTGCCCGGCCTTCAACGCAACCCGCAGCCTGGCCTCTGCCTCGCGCACATTCTCGATCCGTGCACGGGCCTCATATTGTCGCCGTCGCCCCCGCAGCGCGGCAGTTGCGACACTGACCAGCGTTGTCGGATGGAACGGCCGCTCAACAAAGGTGACGTTGCCTAGTCCTTGGGCCAGTTGAGCGGCCCGAGGGTTACGCTCCGGGCCGCCGCCATGATGGGTGAGGATGATAATCGGCAGGTCGGACCAGGCCGGCTGACGCTCTAACCATGCCGATACTGCCGCTATATGAGAGTTCTCGACGGCTTCCTCGGCGATGAGCACGGCACCCATGCCGCGATCGAGCTCGGCAAGGAGTCGGCTCATGTCGCCGACGGCATCGGCCCCGACACCTGCTTCGGCCAGAATGGACGATGCAATCGCTGCATCGCGGCCAATCGGCGCCAGCACCAGCACGCGTTCGGACTGCCGATCCAAGCCCGTCATGCTCAGTCTTCGCCACCTCCCTCGCCGGCCTTCTGCCCAATGAGCAGTGGAACGCCGCGGAGAATCCCCTGAAACGCAGTGAGCGGCTCGCCGAGCCTTATTCCTTGCCCCGTGATCCTTATCTCCCGAATCGTGTCCTCGTGCGCGCCGGTGCGCTTCTTGACGACCGAGATCGCACGACGCACGCGACCGAAAGCCTCGAAGTAGCGTAATAGTAGAACCGTGTCTGCGAGGTAGGTGACATCCACAGGTGCTTTCATCTCGCCGACCAATCCGTGCTGTGCCACAGTGAGGAAGGTCGTGGCACCTTGTCGGTTGAGGAACTGCAGCAGCTCATGCATGTGCAGGATGAGCGCTTGCTCCTCGGGCATCGCCGCCTGATAGCCGTTGAGACTGTCGATCACGACGGTTTTGGCTCCAAGCTTCTCGACGCTTTCCCTCACTCCGTGCGTGAACTGTCCCGGCGAAAGTTCCGCAGCATCGATCTGCTCGACATGCAAGCTGCCCGCATCGCGCATGGCCTCGATATCGAGGCCCATGTTCCGTGCCCGGTCGAACAGCAGCCCGAGTTCCTCGTCGAAGACGAACAGCGCAGCCTTCTCGCCACGCTGAACGGCGGCGGTGATGAATTGTAATGTTAGCAACGATTTACCGCTGCCGGCCGGGCCGAGGAACAGCGCACTGGAGCCGCGCTCGAGTCCGCCACCAAGCAGAGCGTCGAGAGACGTGAGCCCGCTGGATTGCGTCGTACGGACAAATCCGGCCCGATGTTCGGCGGCCACCAGCCGCGGAAATACCTCCAAGCCGCCTGGCGCGATCACAAAGTCATGGAAGCCGCCGCGGACACGTCGTCCGCGATATTTCGTGACACGCAGCCGACGACGCTCCGCGCCGTAACTGGGCGCCATCTCCTCCAGCCTGATCACTCCATGAGCGACGCTATGAACCGTCTTGTCGAACGTGTCGGCGGTCATGTCGTCGAGCAGCAGGACCGTTGCGCCGCTCCGCGCGAAAAAGTGCTTAAGCGCCAGAATCTGCCGCCGATAGCGGAGTGAGCTCTGCGCCAGCAGGCGGAACTCCGATAGGCTGTCCAGTACGATACGCGCCGGAAGCCGGCGTTCAACCATCGAGAAGATCTGCCGGGTGGTTTCTCCCAGCTCGAGATCGGACGAGTAGAGCAGTGTCTGCTGCTGATCCGGATCCAGCAGGCTTTCCGGTGGCACCACCTCGAAGACGTCGATGAGGTCGCCAAGGGACCAACCGTGAGATGACGCACCGTGACGAAGCTCGGACTCGGTCTCCGACATAGTAATGTAGAGGCCGCGCTCCCCAGCTGCAGCACCCGCAAGCAGAAACTGAAGCCCTAACGTGGTCTTACCTGTCCCCGGACTCCCCTCGGTCAAGAAAACGCAGGCGCGCGCAAATCCGCCGTTCAGGACGTCGTTCAGCCCTGGAACACCGCTTGATGCGTCGGCAGGAGTTTCCTTTTGT
>JBGANH010000341.1:0-2704 GCA_044222365.1 Candidatus Eiseniibacteriota bacterium | reverse complement strand
CGTCGTGCCTCACACGGCCGGGCCGCCCGGAGGGGCGGTGCGACGAGCGACCTTCTCCGGAGAGTTCGAACCGATGTGTACGCGAGTGACCTGCCCGAAGTGCAAGCGCCCCACCTGGACCGGCTGTGGCATGCACGTGGAAGAAGCGCTGGCCGGCGTGCCCAAGGACCAGCGTTGCGACTGCCGCGAAAAAGCCAAGGCCGAGAAGGCCGCGGCGGGCGACGGCGGCAACTGGCTGTCCAAGCTGATGGGGCGCTGAGCTCCGGCGCAACCCTCGCACGCGGCGAGGCGTAGAAGGGCCCTCCACCACCTTCCCGGAGGGTCCCTTGGATCTCGCCCGCTTCGTCGTGACGTTCGGCCAGGGCACCGCCTGGCTGCTGCTCGCCGCCTCCGCCGCGCTCCTGCTCGCGTCCGTGCGCCGGGGCAACGGGCGCCTTCACCCCGCGCTCGCCGTGTTCGGCGGGCTGGTCGCCGTGTCGATCGCGTTCGTGGCGATCGTGTTCCTGCGCTTCGCGCCCGCGAAGGTCGAACCACTCAAGCGCGTGTACCAGCAGGCCGCGCGCAGCGCCGACGCCTTCGCCTTCCGGACGCTCGACGACGACGCGGTGCACACGCTCGCCGAATACCGCGGCAAGGTCGTCGTGCTCAACCTGTGGGCGACGTGGTGCCCGCCCTGCCGGCACGAGATGCCGGACCTCGACCGGCTGCAGCGCGCGTTCGCCGACTCCGGACTGGTCGTCATCACGGTGTCCGACGAGTCGCGCGAACTCATCGAGAAGCTGCCCGGCTACACGGGCATGGCGGTCGTGAAGGGCCGGCTCGATTCGACCGCGACCGTGTCGCCGCTCTACGTGGGTCCGCACGTCGCGCGGCCCGTGACGCACGTCATCGGGCGCGACGGCGTGCTGCGCGAGACGCTGCTCGGCGGGCAGACCATGGCCGCGCTCGAACAGAAGGTGGCGCCACTGCTGCGGGCCAGTTCGTAGCTCCCGGAGTGGCCGCCGCTCGCGGCGAAATCCGGGGCGAAATCGCGAGGGAATGCCGCCGATAACGGGCGTGTTCCCCCGTCACCCTTTCGCTCCGGGAGTCGTCATGGCCGACCGTTCCGATTCGCCGCGTTCGTGGACGCCGATCCTGCTGCTCGTGCTGCTCCCCGTCGGGCTCGGCGCCGGCTGGCTCGTCGGCAAGATCCCGGGTGAGGCGCCGGCGCCGAAACCGGTGCAGGTCGGTGTGAAGCACACGGCGGAGTCCGTGCGCGCCGCAGCCACGGCGCCGGCGTCGTTCTCGAACTCGGGCGGCACGGAGGCGTCTTCTTCCGGCGAAGCGGCGTCCCCACAGGCGACGCAGGCGCCGGTGTCGTCGCCGTGGATGTCGTACGACGCGGCGCTCGCCGAATCGAACCGCACGGGCAAGCCCATCCTGCTCGACTTCAACGCCGAGTGGTGCCCGCCCTGCCAGGCGCTCAAGCGCGAGGTGTTCGACGACGGTTCGAACGGCGCGGCCGTGCAGCTCGCGGTGATCCCGGTGTCGGTCGTGGACCGCAAGCGCGAGGACGGCAACAATCCGGCGGACGTCGAGAGCCTGCAGAACCGCTTCGGCGTCGAGGCGTTCCCGACGCTGGTCGTGTTCCACCCGGCCACGGGGCGCAAGGTCGTCGCGCGCGGCTTCGGCGACGCGGGCCGGACGACCACGTGGATCCAGCAGGCGGCGGCGTACGTGAAGTAGCGCCGTCAGCGCGGCTCGACGAAGCGCTTCGGCAACTGGAGCGCGCTCTCGAACGACAGGCCGAGGCGCAACTCGACGTACGCGTCCCGGAGATCGTGCGCCGCCAGTCGGAACCCGAGAAGGCCCTGCCCGACCAGCCCGATCCTTGAGTTCGCGGACGGGTAGGCGTACAGGCCACCGCGAACGGCGGTGTCGAAGACACCCCAGCGCTCCGAGCGGCCGGCCAACGGCGACGCGATCAGCCCGTAGCCGACGCCGAGGCCCGCGCCGAGAAAGGCGCGCGGCCGCTGCTCGCTTCCGGCGACGTGGTCGAGGCCGCTACGCAACGTGAACAGCGTCGTGGGCGATTGAACCGACACCGGCACCAGCGTGTAGTTCGACCCGTTGAACCAGTCCATGTACGCACGCGTCTCGAGTTCGTCCTCTTCGTACCCGATCGACGTCCAGTTGCGGACGCCCTCCTTCTGCAACGGCACGTAAAGGGTGACGCCGAAGCGTCCGCGCGGCCCCACGCGCGGCATGCTCTCCCACTTGCTGCGGTAGAGCGCGAACTCGCTGTCCACGCCGATCCACACGGGCAGCGTCACCATCGGGACGAGGTCGGTGCTCGCCGCGGCAACCCTGCCCGTATCCGGCACGGCAGGATCGGAGGAAATACGGCGGCTCGCGTGTGTGGTGGCGGGAAGCAGGGCGCAGAGCAGGGCGGTGACGAGGACCGCGGACGGTCCGGGCATTCGCGACATGGGCGGCTCCTGATGAAGAGCGGCTCGGGGGCGCCGTGGGAATGTGGAGACACCATCCTATACACGGACGATCCGCACCAGTTCCGTTCGGACTCGAGCCCTTTGCGGCGCACCCCGCCCGTGCGACAGTGCGCGCGATCGCGCGCCCTCCCCCCGGTGCGCGCCACACCCCAAGGACGAGGTGCCGCATGACGACCGCCCTGCCGTTGAACCAGCGCCCCGCGTGGGCCGCGCTG
>JBGANH010000029.1:0-22443 GCA_044222365.1 Candidatus Eiseniibacteriota bacterium | reverse complement strand
ACGTCGATGTACATGTCCTTCAGCTCCATCACCTTCTTGCGATCCTCGTCGCGCAGCTCGTGCGGCGGCTTGCAGCCCACCACGCCGAGCACCGGACCCTTGCGCGTGTGGATCATGAGACGCTGGCCGAGGACCACGTGTCCCCACCAGCCGCCGAGGCCGAGGAACTTGACGTAGCCGTCCTTCGTCACGTGCTTCACGAGGAAGCCGACCTCGTCGAGGTGGCCGGCGAGCATCACGCGCGGCCCCTTCGGGTCACCGGCCTTCTCGCAGATGAAGCTGCCGAGCCGGTCCTTCGAGATCGCGCCGACGCCCTTGAGGTGCTTGGCCATCACGGCCGCGACGTCGCCCTCGAATCCGGGCGCGCCGTCTGCTTCGACCAGTTCCTTCAGGAATCCCAGTGTGCGGTCCATGGAGTCTCCGTGGGGTCAGGCGCGCTGAGCGACCGTCTTCCGCGCGCGGGAGTCCGCCACGGCGAGGTCGAGAATGCGGCCGACGAGTTGGTCGTACGACAGGCCCTTCGCCGCCGCGGCCATGGGCACGAGGCTGGTCGGGGTCATTCCGGGCAGCGTGTTCACTTCGAGAATGTACGGCTCGTCGTCTTCGGTGAGGCGGAAGTCCACGCGCGTGACGCCGCGGCAGCCGAGCACCTGCGACGACTCGACGGCGAGTTCGCGCACGTGACGCGCGAGTTCCTTGTCGAGCTTCGCGGGGCAGGTGTACGTGCTCGCGCCCTTCGTGTACTTCGACGCGTAGTCGTAGAAGCCGCTCTTCGGCTCGATCTCGACGATCGGGAACGCCTCGTCCCCGATCACGGGCACGGTCAGCTCGCGGCCCTCGATGAATTGCTCGACGAGCACGATCGAATCGAACTCCGACGCCTTGGCGATCGCCGGCTGCAGTTCGGAAGGATGCTTCACGATGCTCAGGCCCACGGTCGAACCCTGGGCGTTCGGCTTCACGACGAGCGGATAGCCACCGAGCAGCTTCGTGTCGATCGCGCTGCCGGGCACGCCGGCCTCGAGCGCCATCCAGTGCGGCGTCGGCAGCGCCTCGCGCTCGAACACGCGCTTGCTCATCGCCTTGTCCATCGCGATCGCGCTCGCGAGCACGCCCGAGCCCGTGTAGACCTTGCCGGCCATCTCGAGCGCGGCCTGGATCGTGCCGTCCTCGCCCCACGTGCCGTGCACGGCGAGGAACACGACGTCCGCCGCGCGCACCGCGGGCGCCTCGACGACGCCGAGCATCGCCGACTGCGGCAGCGCGTGCACCTCGAGCGCGCTGCGCGCGGCCGACTGCTCCTCACCCGCGGGCAGGACCGTGCCGTCGGCGGCGTCGAGCGACGTGACCTCGTGTCCGAGCTTGCGCAGCGCTTCGGCGATCCCTCGTCCGGTGCTGAGCGAAACCTCGCGCTCGGCGGACCGGCCGCCCATCAGGACGGCGACTTTCATGAAAGCTCCTCTGGTCGTTCCGGTGAACCGCGTCATCCGGCGCGGCGGGCTGCATCCTGCAGCCGTTCGATGCAGCGAGTCTTGCCGAGCAGGTCCGCCAGCAGCGGCAGCTCGGGTCCGTGCGTGCGTCCGGTGAGCGCGGCGCGCACCGGCATGAAGAGGTCGCGCCCCTTGCGCCCCTGCGCCTTGCCCGTGGCTTGGAGCGCGGATTTAAAGCCTTCGCCGCTCCACTCGGCAAGTCCGGCGAGGGCCTCGGCGAGCGCGTTCAGCAGCGCTCCCGCCCCGTTCGTCGCGAGGGCCTCCGCCGCGTCGGGCTCCGTGACCACTTCGGCGCCCGTGAGGACCGACACCTCGCCCGCGATGTCCGCGAGCGTGGCGACGTTGCCGCGCACGGCCTCGATCAGCTTGCGCCGCCCGGTCTCGTCGAGCGCGGCGGTGAGCGCCGTCACCCGCGCGCTCCAGTCCGACTCGCCCTCGGGCAGCGGCCCCGGGCCGGTCGCGAGCCACGCGGCGAGCTGCTCGCCGCTCGCGTGGTGCAGGTAGTGCGCGTTCACCCACTGCAGCTTCGCCGAGTCGAACACCGAGCCGCTCTTGCCGAGCCGGTCGAGCGTGAACGCCTCGAGCAGTTCCTCGCGCGAGAGGATCTCGCGGTCGTCGCCCGGGTGGAACCCGAGCAGCGCGAGGTAGCTGAGCATCGCCTCGGGCACGAAGCCCGCGCGGCGCCAGTCCCCCACCGCCACGGCGGCTTCGCCCGAACGCTTGCTCATCTTGGTGCGGTCGCGGTTCAGGATCAGCGCGACGTGCGCGAACTCCGGCGGCGCCGCGCCGAACGCGTCGTAGAGCATGAGCTGCCGCGGCGTGTTCGCGAGGTGCTCCTCGGCGCGCAGTACGTGCGAGATGCGCATGGCGGCGTCGTCCACGACGCACGCGAAGTTGTAGGTCGGCAGCCCGCTCGAGCGCAGGATCACGAAGTCCCCGACCATGCCGGCCGGGAACGTGACCTCGCCGCGCACGTGGTCTTTCAGCGACCAGGCGCGATCGGCGACCTTGAAGCGGATGCTGCACGATTCGCCGGCGGCGGCGCGGCGCGCGGATTCGTCCGCGGGCAGGTCGCGGCAGCGGCCGTCGTAGTGCGGCGGACGGCCCGCGGCGAGCGCCGCCTGGCGCCGCTGCTCGAGCGACTCGTCCGTGCAGAAGCAGCGGAACGCGAGCCCGCGCGCGATCAGTTCGTCGGCACGCGTGCGGTACAGGTCGAGGCGCTCGCTCTGGCGGTACGGACCGTGCGGCCCGCCGGTGTCCGGACCTTCGTCCCACTGCAGGCCGAGCCAGCGCAGGTCGTCGAGCACACCGCGCTCGCTCTCGCCGGTCGAACGGGCGGCGTCGGTGTCCTCGATGCGCAGCACGAACGCGCCGCCGTGACGGCGCGCGAAGAGCCAGTTGAAGTACGCCGTGCGGGCGCCGCCCACGTGCAGCCAGCCGGTCGGGCTGGGCGCGAAGCGGACGCGGACGTCGGAAGTCGTGGGCACGATCGTGGAGGCCTCGTCGAAAGGTCGCGCCGGGGCGCGGGCGCGGAACGGAAACCGGGCTGCGGAATATCGCAGCATCCGGGCCGCGAGGCCAGACGGCGGCGCGGACGGCGACGCCCCGGCGTCCGGAGGAGCCGGGGCGGGTTCGGGCGCGGGGCCGCGGACGCACGCCGCGGCGGCCGCCGGAATCAGGCGGCCAGCATGCCCCCGACGACGCGTTCGAGATCCAGCACGGACAACAGCCGCCCGTCCACGGGGGCGAGCCCGTCCAGCAGCGAGGTGTCCACGGCCATCCCCATGTCCGGCGGCGCGGCGAGAGCGGAGTGCTCCACCTCACGCACGTCCGAGACTGCGTCCACGAGGAGCCCCACGAGCCGGTCGCACACGTTCACCGTCACGATCACCGTGATCGGCGTGCACTCGACGGGCTGGCCGCCGAACCACGCGCGCAGGTCGAAGACCGGCACCACGGTGCCGCGCACGTCGAGCAGCCCGCGGAAGTGCCGCGGCATGTTCGGGAGCACGGTGAGACGCGTGTAGCCGCGGATCTCCTGCACCTGGTGGATCTCGATGCCGTACTCGTTCCCCTCCACCACGAACGTGAGGAGCTGGAGCGGCGTCGCGCCGGAGGATGCCTCGAAGGCGGCGTCCGCGGGCGATTCGACCGAAGGCGCCTCCGCGATCGGGAAGTCCGCGATGCGCCGCTCGGGCTCGTCCACGGTATCGAGCACGGGCCCGGGCGCGGCGGTGGTTTCGGGACATTCGACGAGTGCGAGCGTCGCGACGAGCGCGAGCGGCTCGACGGCTTCGGTGGCCACGGCCACCGGGGGCGCCGGCTCGCGGCGCTTGCGCGCGCGCGGCGGCGTGACCGGGACCTTCCGGTCCGGCGTCCCTTCCGGGACCTGCGGGACCGCGGTCTTGCGGGTGCGGGGCATTCTTCCCCTCGAGCGTGAGACGGGATGATCGGGTGCGGGGGCCGTCGCGCTGCGGCGCGGACGATGGGGGCTTCGGCAGTACGCGCGCGGGAGTTGAGTCCGGCTTCGGTCCGGACGGCCGGCGGGCCCCGAAAAGCCGGCACCCCGGCGCGGGCAGGCGCCGGGGTGCGAAGTGAATCTCGGCTGATCGCGACTTCTAGAACTCTTCGAAACCACCATCGGTGCCCGTCGCCGCGGGCGGCTCGGCCACCGCGACCGGAGCGGACGCCCTGGGCGCCGGCTTCGAGCGCTTCACCAGCTTGAGCGGCTTGTGGGCCGCCTTCGGCGTGGCGTGGCGCGACGGCACGGCGGCCGTCGAGGCCGCCATGGTGCTGCCGTGCGAGTCGAGCTTGAAGCGGCGCACGACGTCCATCAGCTGCTGGGCCTGGCCGGACAGCGCCTCGGCCGTGCTCGACATCTCTTCGGTCTGCGAGGCGTTCGCCTGCGTCACGCCGTCCATCTGCGTGACCGCGGTGTTCACCTGCTCGATGCCCGTGGACTGCTCGCGCGACGAAGCCGCGATCTCGCCCACGATGTCCGTCACGCGCTTCACCGACGTGACGATCTCGCCGAGCGTCTCGCCCGACTGGTTCACGAGCTTGGACCCGGCTTCGACCTTCGCGACCGAGTCGTTGATCAGCGTCTTGATCTCCTTGGCCGACGAGGCCGACCGCTGCGCGAGGTTGCGCACTTCGGCCGCCACGACGGCGAAACCGCGGCCCTGCTCGCCGGCGCGCGCCGCTTCGACCGCGGCATTGAGCGCCAGCAGGTTGGTCTGGAACGCGATCTCGTCGATCGCCGTGATGATGTCCGCGATCTTGCGCGACGACGTGTTGATCTCGTCCATCGCACCGACCGCGGTGTTCACGACCTGGCCGCCCTTTTCCGCGATTTCGCGGGCGCCGTGCGCGAGTTGCGCGGCGTGCGCGGCGTTGTCGGCGTTCTGCTTCACGGCCGACGTCATCTCTTCGAGCGAAGCGGCCGTCTCCTCGAGGCTCGACGCCTGTTCCTGCGCGCCGCTGGAGATCTCGTCGGTCGCCGCGGACAGCTGCTGGGAGGCCGACGCCACGGAAGCCGCCGCCGCGTGCACTTCCTGCAGCGCCGAGCGCATGGACGTGACGGCCGAGTTGAGCGAATGGCTCAGCTTGCCGATTTCGTCCTCGGACTCGACGGTGAGCGTGCTGGTGAAGTCGCCACCGGCGACCTGCTCCAGCACGCGCACGGCACGGCCGAGCGGAGTGGCGATCATGCGGGAGATCCAGAAACCGATCGCGATGCCCAGGGCGGAGCCGAGCAGCACGAGCGCGAGCATCAGGATGCGGCTCTGGTTGTAGACCTCGTCCGCGTCCTGGACGGCCTTCTCGCCGAGCGAGAGCTTGCTCTTGCGCATGCTCTCGATCTCGTCGGACATCGCGACGGCGTCGGTGGTCGCGGCGGCCAGTTCCTGCTTCGCTGCTTCCCTCTGGCCCGCGAGGCACAGTTCGACGACGCGCCCCAGAGAGGCGTGCCACTTGCCGTACAGCTCACGCACACGCTTCATGCTCGCCTTCGCGGCATCGGTCGCCAGCGTCTTCTCGGCGACGGCGAGATGATCGTCCATCTCCTTGACGAAGCCGTCGATCTGTTCGCCCTGCTTGCGAACGGCGGACGCGTCGTCCTCGATGATCGCCTGGCGAACGGCTTTCCCGGCGCGAAGCATCTCACCCTCGGCCGAAAGGATCGCGGCGACGCCGACGAAGTGGCGTTCGTACATCGTGTCCAACTGGGCGTTGGTCTTGCCCAGACCGGCGATGCCCATGATGCCGACGACGGCGAGCATGGCGGCGAGAAGGGAGAATCCCGTGAGGAGCTTCGTCTGCGTCTTGAGGTTCAGGAACCATTTCATGGTTGCGGTCTCCCACCGCCTGCGCGGAGGTATCGGTAGGCCCTGCGCTCACGCGGAGCACGAGTGGCCGATGGTTGGTCAGGCTGCGACGGAAAGATCTTCTTCTCCCACGATGTGGGCCATGGACAGAATGGACACGAGGCGGTCACCCGAGCGGGCGATGCCCGAAAGGCTCGTCACCTCGAAGCCCTCGCCGATGCTCGGCGGCGGCGAGATCGCGTCGGGCGTGATGTCGAGCACGTCCGACACGCCGTCCACGACCAGGCCCACGACCCTGCCGCCCACCCGCACCACGACGGTCACCGAGAGGCGGTCGTCGTCGGGCACGGCCATGCGGAACTTCCGGCGGAGGTCGAGTACGGGAACCACGGTGCCGCGAAGATTGATCACGCCGCGGAAGTGCTGGGGCGCGTTGGGCACCGGCGTCGCGGCGGTCCAGCCGCGGATCTCCTGAACGTCCAATATCGCGATTCCGAACTCCTGCTGACCGAGCCGGATCGTCAAGTACTGATCCAGATGGGCCTGCCCGGAGCCCGAAAGGCCAAGCTCGTCCATACCCTGCTCCCTCTACCGCGGCGAGGCCCGTCCCGTGAGCGTCTCCGAACCTGGAGAGCCGCTTCGGTTGCACGAGCAGCGGCGGCGTCATGCCGCATGCGGAAAGCCCCATTCCGGACTCGAGGGAGGTTTCGGGGGACCTGCCATCCAGCGGACTCGTCGCGGTGGATCATCCGCTCGGGGCACGGTTTCGGACGGCTTCCGTTTCGCTTGAAGTCCCACGGCATACTTTTCCGGGGATGCGAAGGGGTTCGCCGCAGGCACGTCGCTCTCGCGTGCGTTCTGCATGCGCGGGCGGCGAAAGTCGGCGAAGCGTCAGGCCTCGACCAGCGCCACCGCCATGGCCGCGATGCCTTCGCGGCGCCCGAGCGCTCCGAGCTGCTCGTTCGTGGTCGCCTTCACGCTGACCTGCGAGGGCTCCACGCGGAGCGCAAGCGCGATGTTCGCCAGCATTTCCGCGCGACGGGGCGCGAGTTTCGGCGCTTCGGCCACGACCATGGCGTCCACGTTGACGACGCGCGCGCCCTTCTCGTCGAGCAGGGCACGGATGCGTGCGAGCAGGTCGAGGCTCGAAGCGTCCTTCCACTTCGGGTCGCCCGGCGGGAAGTGGTCCCCGAGATCGCCCAGGCCGGCCGCCCCGAGCAGCGCGTCACCGATCGCGTGCAGCAGCACGTCGGCGTCGCTGTGGCCGTCGAGCCCCCACTCGCTCTCGAACTTCACTCCGCCGAGCACGAGGGCGCGCCCGGGGACGATGCGATGGATGTCGTAGCCCATGCCGATGCGCGTGCTCATGACCGTCGCTCCCCGTGCATGGCCCCCGAACGGGCGGCCAGCAGTGCTTCGGCGGCCGCGAGATCGGCGGCCGTCGTGATCTTGAAGTTGGCGGTGTCACCGGCCGAGACGCGCACGGCGTGCCCGGCGGCTTCGACGAGCGCGGCGTCGTCCGTCGCCACGGCCGTCGCGGCCGCGTGCGCCGCGGCGAGCCAGTCGCGCCGGAACACCTGCGGCGTCTGCGCGCACCAGAGCCCGTCGCGCGAGGGCGTCGCGGTGACGATCCCGTCCGTGACGCGCTTGAGCGTGTCGGCGAGCGGCACCGCGGCGAGCGCGGCGCCGTGCGTGCGCGCCGCGGCGATCGCGCGTTCGATCACGTCCGGCGTGACGAGCGCTCGCGCGCCGTCGTGCACCGCGACGAGGTCGCATCCCTCGGGCACGGCCGCCAACCCGCGCGCGACCGAATGCTGCCGCTCGGCCCCGCCTTCGACCCACGCCGTGATCTTCGTCGCCGCGCGGCCGGAGGCCGCGAGCAGTTCCCGAAGGACGCGGGTGTCGCCGACCACCACGACGTCGTCCACCGACGGCGCGAGCTGCAGCGCCTCGAGCGCCCACGTGAAGAGCGGCCGCCCGGCGAGCGGCACCATCGCCTTGGGCACGTCGTGGCCGAGGCGCTCGCCCCGGCCGGCACAGAGCAGGATCGCGGCGGTGCGGCTCACGGCGTGGCGCTCCCGCGGATGTTCAGCACCCGGCCGTTCGTCATGACGGCCAACTCGGGCGCGGTGAGCGGGAACATCGAGTTCGGGTGGCCGGCGGCGGCCCACAGGTCGCCGATCGCGAAGAGGTCCTCGTCGATCACGACGTCGAGCGGCTGCGCGTGGCCGACGGGCGGAATGCCGCCGATCGCGAAGCCCGTCACCTGTCGCACGAGCTTCGGGTTCGCCATCTCGACCGGCTCGCCGAGCAGCGCCGCGAGCACGTCGGTGTTCACGCGGTTCGCGCCGCTCGCGACGACCAGCACGGGCGTCCCCGACGTCGCGCCACGGAACACGAGGCTCTTCACGATCTGCGCGGCCTCGCAGCCGAGCGCGTCGGCCGCGGCCTGCGCGGTCTTCACGGGATGCTCGAGTTCGAGCACCACGTTTTCGAAGCCGAGCGCGCGGATGGCGTCCTGAACGCGCTGCGCGGCATCGCTCAACGGGCGCGGGGCGTTCACTCGCCCTCCGGCCGCGCCGGGCGAGCCGGGCGCGGCACGCGCAGCGGCGCGCGCATCTGGGCCGCGGACGCGTCGCCGGTCTCGCGCGGACGCGGCGGCGCGGCCGGCGGCGCCGGACGCTCGGTGCGTTCCGCGCGTTCCGCGCGCTCGGCCACGGGACCCGCGACCTTCTCGCCGAGCAGCGCGTCGAACGCTTCGCGCACGGTGCCGAGCGGCACGCGCTCGATCGCGATGCCCTCGGCGTCGGCGGCCTGCGCCTTCGGGAAGCCCGCGCGCACGAAGCCCAGCTGCGCGGCCTCGCGCAGCCGCGCGTCGAGCCGCGAGACGCGGCGCAGTTCGCCCGACAGGCTGATCTCGCCGAGCGCGAGCGTGCGGCGCAGCAGCGGACGGCTGCGGTAGCTCGAGGCGATCGCGAGCGCGACGCCCAGGTCGGTGCCCGGATCGTCGAGCTTGAGGCCGCCGGTGACGGTGACGAACACGTCGTGCCGCCCGAGCTTGAGCCCGACGCGGCGCTCGAGCACGGCGAGCAGCACGGCGAGGCGGCGCTGGTCGAAGCCGGCCGTCACGCGCTGCGGCGTGCCGTAGAACGAAGTCGAGACGAGCGCCTGCACCTCGACGAGCAGCGGACGCGAGCCCTCGAGGCTCGCGACCACCGCCACGCCCGGCTCGGTGCGCTCGCCGTCGGACAGGAACGCCTGCGACGGATTCGCGACTTCGCGCAGGCCCGTGTCGAGCATCTCGAACACGCCCAGCTCGTTCGTGCTGCCGAAGCGGTTCTTCGCGGCGCGGAGCACGCGGTAGTGCTGGTAGCGCTCGCCTTCCAGGTACAGCACCGCGTCCACCATGTGCTCGAGCACGCGCGGGCCGGCGACCGCGCCGTCCTTGGTCACGTGCCCGACGAGGAACACGGGCGTGCGCGACCCCTTCGCGTAGTGCAGCAGCGCGAGGCCGCACTCGCGCACCTGCGTCACGGTGCCGGGACCGCCCTCGAGGTCGGCGCGGGACAGCGTCTGGATGGAGTCCGCGATCATCGCGTCGGGCTGCACCCTCGCCGCCGCCTCGAGCACGGCCTCGAGGTCGGTCTCGCACAGCAGCAGCAGCGTCGGCGGCACTTCGCCGAGGCGCGGCGCGCAGGCGGATCTGCTGCTCGCTCTCCTCGCCGGAGACGTAGAGGATGCGGCGGCCCTCGCGCGAGAGGGCCATGGCCAGTTGCAGCATGAGCGTGCTCTTGCCGATGCCGGGATCGCCGCCGACCAGCAGCAGCGATCCGGGCACCAGCCCGCCGCCCAGCACGCGGTCGAGTTCGCGCAGCCCGGTGGCGGCGCGCTCGGCGTGCTCCATGGAGACGTCCGCGAGCGGCTGCGGCCCTTCGGCGCGCGCGCGTCGCCCGCCGGGACCCAGCGCGCGGCGCCGCGGCGCGCGGCGCCGCCGGCGGCGCCCTGCGCGGCGGCGCCGCCCGCGGGCGCCTCGGCGGCCGTGTTCCACTCGCCGCAGCCGGGGCAGTGCCCGAACCAGCGCGGCTGCTCGTTGCCGCAGGCCGTGCAGAAGAAGCTCGTCTTCGCGGCTTTCGCGCCCTTGCCCGTCCTGCCGATGCTCGTCATGTGCGGTATCGCCTTCGCGGGGGCGAACTCGCCCGGCGTTCGGGTCGGATACGGGCTAGAAGATGCTCAGGTTGATGTACTTCCGCGGGTGCTTCTTGATGTCCTCGATGAGCGCGTTGAGCGAGCCGACGCTCGTGCGCACGTCGTCGTAGAGTTTGCGGTCGTTGATGAGCTGCGCGAGCGTGCCGTCGCCGTGGTCCACCTTCGCGACGACGCTCTGCACCTCGCCGCGCAGCGAATCGAGGCGCGCCGAGAGCCGCTCGAGGTTCTGCGCCGAGCGCTCGGCCGAGTCGAGCGTCCGCTCGATCTGCGCCTGGCGCTCCGTCGTGAGTTCGCGCGCGGTCGAGCTGACCGCCGCGGCGTCGCCCACGATCTGGTGCACGAGCTTGCGGTTCTCCTCCATCGCGGCGCGCAGCTCCTCGGACGTCGCACGGAAGTTCGCGATCGTCGCCTCGACGTCGCCGCGCTCCTCGAGCTTGTCGGAGAGCCGCGCGAGCTGCTTCGCGACGCGGTCGAGCGCTTCCATCGAGCCGCCCGCCTGCGCCATCACCTCGCCCATGCCGAGCTCGAAGATGCCGGGGATCGTGTCGCGCGTCGTGTACGCGCGGCCCGTCGGGTGCAGCTCGACGAAGATCACCTTCTCGCCCATGAGGCCGACGTTGCGGATCGAGACCTTCGATTCGGTCGTGAGCTTCACGTCGGAGTCGAGTCCGAGGTCCACGTACACGGCGTCGCCCGCGAGCTCGATCTTGCTCACGAGCCCCTTGCGGATGCCGTTCACCTGCACCTCGTCGCTCTGCCCGAGGCCGCCCGTCTGCGGGAACTTCACCTTCCAGACGGTGACCTTGCGCTGCAGCGTGAGGTCCTTGAGGTAGGTCACGCCCCACAGCAGCGTGACGAGCGCCACCAGCACGGTGATCCCGACCTGCACTTCGGTTCTACGGCTCACGTGTTTCTCCCTGCCGTCACAGCGGCTTGATCGGGCCTTCGCTCGACCCCTCGATGAACTGGCGCACGATCGGGTCGCTCGTGGAGCGCGCCTCGTCGGGCGTGCCCGTGAACACCACCCGTCCCTCGTTCAGGAGCGCCATCTCGTCGGCCACGTGGTACGCGCTGTTCATGTCGTGCGTGACCACGATGCTCGTGACGCCGATGCGTTCCTGCAGGGAGCGGATGAGACGATTGATGACGTCCGACATGATCGGGTCGAGGCCCGTCGTCGGTTCGTCGTAGAGGATGTACGCCGGGTCCATGGCGATCGCGCGCGCGAGTCCCACGCGCTTGCGCATGCCGCCCGAGAGCGACGCCGGCTTCATGGCTTCGACGCCCTTGAGACCCACCCACTCGAGCCGGTCCGCGACACGTTTGCGGATCTCGGCGTCGGGCAGCTTCGTGTGCTCGCGCAGCGGCAGGCCCACGTTCTCGCCGACCGTCATCGAGTCGAACAGCGCGCCGCTCTGGAAGAGCACGCCGAAGCGCTTGCGCACTTCGTTCAACTCCTTCTCCGGAAGACCGACGACCTGCTGCCCGTCGACCTCGATGCTGCCGGAGTCCGGGTGCATGAGCCCGATGATGTTCTTGAAGAGCACGCTCTTGCCCGTGCCCGAGCGCCCCATCACGACGACGGTCTTGCCCGTCGGGATGTCGAGGTCCACGCCGTTCAGCACCTGCTTCTTGCCGAGCCGGATCTTGAGGTCGCGGATCTTGATCATGGCGTGAAGATGAAGCGGAAGAGGACGTTCGCGAGCACGTAGTCGCTGATCAGCACGAGCACGCAGGACGACACGACCGCGCGTGTCGTCGCGATGCCGACGCCTTCCGCGCCGCCCTCGGTGCGGAAGCCGTAGTAGCAGCCCATCCAGGCGATGATGCCGCCGAAGAAGAACGCCTTGATGAGGCCCGACCACAGGTCCTTCATGAAGAAGAACGTCTTCATGCTCGTGACGTACGTGTGCGTGCTCACGTCGAGCGTGGTGAGGCAGACGATCCAGCCGCCGACGATGGCGATCGTGTTCGCCATGATCGTGAGCACGGGCAGCATGATCAGCGCCGCGATCACGCGCGGCACGACGAGGTAGCGCACGGGATTGATCGCCATCGCGTCGAGCGCGTCGATCTGCTCCGTCACGCGCATCGTGCCCAGTTCGGCCGCGATCGAGGCGCCCACGCGGCCGCCGACGATCAGCGCCGTGAGCACGGGACCGAGCTCGATGATGACCGAGCGGAGGATGACCGAGCCGATGAACTTGAGCGGCACGACGTTCGCGAACTGGTAGCCGGCCTGCACCGCGGCCACGGCGCCCGTGAAGAGGCTGACGATGAACACGAGCATGAGCGACTGCACGCCGATGTGGTCCATCTGCTCCACGATCAGGCCGAACGACCTCAGCCCCCGCCCGAGCTTGCGGAACGTGTCGCCGACGAGCATGGCGATGCGGCCGACTTCCGCGATGCTGTCGAGCATCTTGTCGCGCAGGTAGTCGTAGCCGTCTTCGAGCCACTCGGTCATGAAAATTCCCCGGCCGTCTCGCCCGACATCATCGGGCTGTACGGGACGAACTTGGTGCATTCACGCAGGAAGGTCAGGTCCACGTCGTCCACCGGGCCGTTGCGCTGCTTGGCGATGATGATCTGCGCCTTGCCCGGCTCGGGCGTATCCGGCTTGTAGATGACCTCACGGTACACGAACAGGACGATGTCGGCGTCCTGCTCGATGGAACCGGATTCACGGAGGTCCGAGAGCTGCGGCCGGCCGCCGCCGCCGCGCTGCTCCACGGCGCGCGAAAGCTGCGACAGCGCGATGATCGGCACGCTCAGTTCCTTGGCGAGCCCCTTCAGTCCGCGCGAGATCTGCGAAATTTCCTGCACGCGATTCTCCGCGGGCGTGCTCGAGCGCATGAGCTGGAGGTAGTCGATCACGATCATGCCGAGCTTGCCTTCGGACTTGAGCCGGCGGCACTTCGCACGGATCTCGAGCACGCTCTGCGCGGGCGAGTCGTCGATGTAGATCGGCGCCTGCGTGAGCAGTCCGGCGCCCGTCGTCAGGCGCGGCCAGTCCTCGTTGCTCAGGTAGCCCGTGCGCACCTTGTGCATGCTCACTTCGCTGGCCGAGCAGAGCATGCGCAGCGCGAGCTGCTCCTTGCTCATTTCGAGCGAGAACACCGCGACCGGGATGTTGAACCGGATCGCCGCGTTCTCGGCCATGTTCATCACCGCCGAGGTCTTGCCCATGGCGGGGCGCCCGGCGAGGATCACGAGGTCGCCCGGCTGCCAGCCGCTGGTGAGCTTGTCGAGATCGTCCCAGCCGCTCGGCACGCCGGTGACCTGGACCTTGCGCTCGAACAGCTTCTGGATGTTGTCGAACGTCGGCTTGAGCAGTTCGCGGATGGTCGTGAAGCCCTGACGGATGCGCGAGTCGGTGATCTCGAAGATCCGCGCCTCGGCCTGGTCGAGCAGCGCGGCCGTCTCCTCCTGGCCCGAGAAGCACTGCTGCTGGATCTCGCCCGTCGCGTGAATGAGCTTCCGGAGCACCGACTTGCTGTGCACGATGCGCACGTGGTGCTCGATGTTCGCGATCGTGGTGGCGTACTCCATGATCTGCGCGAGACCGGCGCCGCCGCCGGCGGCCTCGTAGTCGCCGCGCTTCTTGAGTTCCTCGGACACCGTGATGAGGTCCGCGGCCTCGTTGCGCGTGTAGAGCGCCACGAGCGCGTCGAAGATCTTCGCGTGCGCGTTCCGGTAGAACACGCTCGAGTCGATCACTTCGACGGCGCGCCCGATCGCGGTCTGGTCGAGCATCATCGCGGCCAGGATCGAGCGCTCGGCGTCGAGCGCCTGCGGCGGCGTGAGGCCCGCGGCTCCGCCCGCGTGGCTCGGGAAATCGTTCATGTCGTCCTCTCCCGGGCGCGCTCGTCGCGCCCGCACTGCGGGAGCGTCGGTCAGTCGGTCAGGTATTCCTGCGCGAGCCGCTGCAGGTCGTCCCACACGGGACGCTTCGCGCTCGGGCTGCGCAGGCAGTAGGCCGGATGATACGTCACGACGAGCTTGGCGCCCTTCCACCGGTACGTCTTGCCGCGCATGCTCGAGATCGTACCCTTCATGCCGAGCAGCAGTTCCGCGGCGAACTTGCCGAGGCAGCAGATGACGCGCGGCTGCAGCGCCTCGAGCTGGCGCATCACGTACGGCGAACAGGCTTCGATCTCGTGCGGCAGCGGATTGCGGTTCTCGGGCGGGCGGCACTTGAGCACGTTGACGATGTACACCTCGTCGCGGTCGAGCTTCACGCCGGGAATGAGCGCGCGCTGGTGCATGCCCTCGATCATCTTGGTGAGCAGTTCGCCGGCGCGGCCCACGAACGGTTCGCCGCGCAGGTCCTCGTCGGCGCCCGGCGCTTCGCCCACGAACACGATGCCGCTGCGCGCCGAACCGACGCCGGGCACCGCCTTCGTACGCGTCCGGCACAGCTCGCACTTCTCGCAGGCGTTCGCCTGCGCCGCGACGTCCGCGAGCACGGGCAGCGACGCCGCGACGATCGCGTCGCGCCCGCCGCCGAGCGCGCTCGGGTACAGGTCTTCGGTGAACGGCGGCAGCACGAAATCCGGTGCGACCTTGGGCTCGGGCTGCGGCGCGGGCTCCTTGAACGCGGGCGAGTTCGCGATGAAGTCGGGCATGCCGCCGGCGGGCGCCGCTGCGGGCGTGGCGACGGCGACGGGCGCGGCTTCGGCTGTCGCCGGCTCCGCGACAGGCTCCGGGAGCGGCGGCAGCACGATGCCCTTCGCGCGCGCCTTCGCGACGCCCGCGGCGAGAAGCTCGCCGCCACCGCGTGCGCGCTCGCGCTCGATCAGGCGCTTCGCCGCGTGCGCGATGCTCGAGGCTTCCTTGCGGAGATCGTCGGCGCTCACTTGCGGGCACCCTTGCGCGCCGGCTTCGACGGCTTCGACGGCTTCGCCGCCTTCGCGCGGGTCGCGCGCTTCGCGGGCTTCGCCCGAAGCTCGCACACGCGGTCGAGGATCGACTCGGCGACCTCGCGCTTGCTCGCGACCGGCAGCGCCTGCGCGCTCGTGGCGTCCACGAGCGTGACCTTGTTGGTCTCGGCGCCGAGCGAATCGGCCGGGGCGTTGAGCACGATCAGGTCGGCGTGCTTGCGCTGCAGCTTGCCGCGCGCGTTCGCCACGCCGTTCGTGGTCTCGAGCGCGAAGCCCACCACCAGCTGGCCCGGCGCCTTGGCGGCGCCGATCGCCGCGAGGATGTCGGCGTTCGGTTCGAGCGTGAGCGTGAGCGTCTCGCTCGTGCGCTTGAGCTTCTGCTTCGCGACCTTCGCGGGACGGTAGTCCGCGACCGCGGCGGCCATGAGCACGACGTCCGCGTGCTCGGCGGCGCCGGTCATCGCGCGCAGCATTTCCTGGGCGGTCGTCACGGGCGTCACCGTGACGCCGTGCGGCGCCGGTACGTCCACCGGACCCGCGACCACCGTCACGTCCGCGCCACGATCGCGCGCCGCCTCGGCGAGCGCGAAGCCCATGCGGCCGCTCGAGCGGTTCGTGAGCACGCGCACGGGATCGATCGCTTCTTCGGTGCGTCCCGCGCCGATCAGCACGCGCACCCCTTCGAGGCTCGCGCGCCGCACGAGCGTCCGCTCGATCTCGTCCACGATGTCGGAGACTTCGGCGAGGCGTCCCGGACCGACGAGGCCCGACGCGAGGAATCCGCTCGCCGGGCCCACGATCCGCGCGCCGCGCGTGCGCAGTTCGCGCACGTTCGCCTGCGTCGCGGGCGACTGCCACATCTGGAGGTCCATCGCGGGCGCGAGCACGAGCGGCGCCGTGCTCGCCATCGTGATCGTGGTGAGCGCGTCCGGCGCTTCGCCGTGGACGATGCGCGCCATGAGGTCGGCCGTCGCGGGAGCGATCACGAGGCAATCCGCCGCCTCGGCCACGTCCACGTGCGCGACCTTGCCGCCCACCTTGTGCAGCGATTCGACCGGAAGGTCGAAGCGCTGCTGCTGGTCGCCCCAGAGCGTCGTGATCACCGGATTGCCGGTGAGCGCCTGGAACGTGAGCGGCGTGACGAACTCGCACGCCGCCGGAGTCATGACCGCGATCACCGTGGCGCCGCGCTCGCGCAACCGGCGCACCAGTTCGCAGGCCTTGTAGGCCGCGATCCCGCCGGAGACGCCGACGACGACGACGCGATCGCGCAGCATGACCGCGCTACTCGAGCGTGGGCTCGACCGGTGCGACCGACGCGTCGAACGAAGGCACCATGCTCGGGTCTTCGTAGTAGTAGGGCACGTCGTCGTGGATGACGCGCTCGAGCGCGACGGCGGTCACCTTGCCCGGCAGCGTCTCGCCGGAGCGGCGGACCCAGTCGTTCAGGCGGCGCGCTTCGCGCGCGGCGATGATGGCCAGCTCGTACTTGCTCTTGCCCGGAGGAGGAACCAGAGACGAAAGCTTCATGAGGTGTGCTCCCTGCGTGCGTTGTGGGCGGACACTTCGCGCGGACCGTTCGCCCGGAAGGCGGCCGCGCCTGCAGAAACCGCTTACTTCGAGAGCCGCTCGATGCGGCGCCGCTCGACGTCGTGAATGGCGAGCAGCTGCGCCTTCGCGCTCTCGAGATCGTCGTTCACGATCAGGTAGTCGTAGTGCACGTACTGCGGCAGTTCGATCCGCGACGTCGCCAGCCGGCGGGCGATCGCCTCGGCGCTGTCGGTCTTGCGCCCCACGAGGCGGCGCTTGAGTTCGGCGAAGGACGGAGGCGCGATGAACACCGACACGGCGTCGGGGCGCTTGCGCCGGACGCTGGCGCCACCCTGCACGTCGATGTCGAGCACGACGACCTTGCCCTTCTTGATCTTGCCTTCGACTTCGTGATTCGGCGTGCCGTACAGGTTCCCGAACACCTTCGCGTACTCGAGGAACCAGCCCTGCTTCGTCTTGGCGCGGAAGTCCGTCTCGGTCAGGAACCAGTACTCCCGGCCGTGCTTCTCCTTGCCCCGCGGCGCGCGCGTCGTCGCGCTCACCGAGAACACGCAGTCCTTGCGCTGCTCCATGAGCGACGCGACCAGCGTGCCCTTGCCGACGCCCGACGGTCCCGAGACCACGAGCAGGAACCCGCCCGGCTTGAGACGGGCGAAGTTCGGCGCGGCCTTCGGAGCCTTCTTCTTCGCGGCGGACTTGCGTGCGGCCAAGGCCCTCACTCCACGTTCTGCACCTGCTCGCGCAGGCGTTCGATCTCTTCCTTCATCACGATCACCGCGTGCGCGATCTCGACGTCGTTCGCCTTCGAACCGATCGTGTTCGCCTCGCGGTTCATCTCCTGGAGCAGGAAGTTCAGCTTGCGGCCGGCGAGCTCGGAGCCGTCCATGAGCGACTGGAACTGGTCGAGGTGCGCATCGAGGCGCACGCACTCTTCCGTGCAGTCGAGCCGGTCGGCCAGCATGGCCACTTCCTGAGCGATCCGAATCGGGTCCATCTCGACGTCGTCGAGCAGCGGCTTGATGCGGCTGACCATGCGGTCCTTCGCTTCCTGCGGCCGCAGCGGCGCGCGCTCCGAGACCTGCACGAGCGCGGACTTGATGAGGTTGAGGCGCTTCGTCAGGTCGGCGGCCAGCGCCGCGCCCTCGCGCGCCTTCATGCCGTTCATGCTGTCGCAGGACTTCTCGACCACTTCCTTGACCAGCGTCCACGCCTCTTCGTCCGAGAACGTCGAGTGCTCCCACGTGAACAGGTCCGGCAGCCCGGCCAGCGTGCGCAGGTCGATCTCGCCCTTGAGACCGTAGCGCTCCTGCAATTGCTTCATGGCGGCCACGTAGCGGTCGGCGACGCCCTCGTTCAGCTTGAGCTGTCCGCCCTCTTCGCCCACTCCCGCCCAGGTGATGGTCAGGTTGAACTTGCCGCGGGAGAAGCGGTCCTGGATGAGCTGGCGGATCTGGTCCTCGAACAGCAGCGCGACCTTGGGGGCGCGCACGGAGACTTCGCAGAAGCGGTGGTTGACCGACCGGATCTCGGCCGAGAGGCGCTGGCCGGACCGTTCGAGTTCGGCCATGCCGTAGCCGGTCATGCTGCGAATCATGCGGTGAACCTCCGGGTGGGTGGCGGGACGGGGCAAGGTACGGGAACGGGGCTCTCGGAGTCAAAGAAGCCCGCGTCTTTCGCGGGGATTCTCGCGATTCGGGCCGTTCGGGAGCGAGGCTCCGCGACGCCGCGTATTCCACCGCCTCTGCACAGGGGGCGGTGGAGAGCGCTCGGGGAACCCGGCGTTCGCGCCCCGCAGGGCCGGAGGCCTGATGCTTCTCTCCTAGTACACGACCTGCACCTGCGCCAGCACCGCGTCGGTCCACGCGAGCCGCGCCCCCGCCTCGCGGCGCGACCATTCGGCGAGCAGCTTCACGTGCGAGGGCACGACGTCGTACGACGCGGCGACCGCCAGCCCGCGCGTGCGGCGCGCGGCGCCGAAGACCGGGCGTTCGTAGCGCTCCTGCCGCGCCATCAGCATCACGTCGGGCGTCACGCGGTACGACGCGAGCAGGTACCAGCCGAACTCGTTCGCGTCCGCGGCGCGGCCGCGCACGACGCGCTTCGCATACTCGCCGCGCAGCGTGGCGCCGCGGTGCTGCGCCTGAACGTCGGCGCACCAGCGCAGGCTGTCGTCGCCGTCGCGCGTGCCGCTCAGGCCCAGCGCGAGCTGCGGAATCGGGCGCAGCACCGTGCGCACCGCCCACATCACGGTCGAATCGCGATTCACCGTGGCGTTCGCGCCGTCGCCGTTGAAGACACCCAGCTGGAACGTGAACTGGGAGCCGTGGGCGTGCTCGAGCATCAGGCCCACGTCGTACTTCGGCGCGAGCGAGTCGAGCACCGTGGCCAGGTCTGCCAGTTCGAGCTGCGTGAGTGAGATGAGCACTTCGCGCGAGAACGGCACCTTGAACTGGCCCGCGGTCAGCGTGATCGGCGCGGAGGTCCAGCGGACATAGGTCTCGCGCAGGCTGGTAGTCGCGGCGGACTTCGCCCCGGTCGAGGCCTCGAGCTCGGCGAGCAGCCGGTACGAGAAGCGCTCGGGCAGCTTGCCGTCGATCGAGAACCGCGCGCGGTTGAGCGACTGCGACAGCCCGGCGTGCTCCTGCGCGAGCGCGCGCACCTGGAGGTAACCGCCGAGCTTCGGCGACGCGATCGGCGGCGCACTCGCGGGCGTCACGGGGACCGTGGCCGTGGAGTCGGCGGCGGCGCGCGCGGACCCGGCGCACGCGACAATCAGGCAGGCGGCCGCAAGGAAGCCGGTCAGGGCCGTTCTGGGCCACATATAAGGAGTGTCCTCGTGGAAATGGGTTGTCTTGTTTCCTTGTTTATCCCAAAGTGCCCGTACCGAAGCGTCTCAGGCAACATAACCGCCATGACTTGCCGGAACAACCTCACATGCCCGCCAACCCGATGCTCACGGCCGACGAAGCCGCCGAACTGCTCCACCTGAACGTGAAGCGCGTGCAGTCGCTCGCGCGCACCGGAAAGCTGCCCGCGGCACGCGTCGGCCGCAAGTGGCTCTTCCGGCGCGACGAACTCGAGCGCCGCCTCGGGCACGCGGCCGGCCCGCCCTCCACCGTCACGCTCACGATCAGCGCGCGCAACCGCCTGCGCGGCACCGTCGCGCAGCTGAACGTGGACGGCCTGATGGCGGAAGTCGTCATGCGCATCGGCGACCAGGAACTCGTCTCGGTGATCACGCGATCTTCGGCCGTGCGGCTCGGACTGAAGGTCGGCGACGAGGTGCTCGCGGTGATCAAATCCACCGAGATCATGATCGGCAAGGAAGGGCTCGAGTGAGCGGCGCGCCGCGCCTGCGCTTCGACCGGCACGAGCTGGCGGGCGCGTTCGGCGACATCGGCACCGACCTGCCGCTCATCGTCGGACTGATCGCGTTCTGCGGGCTCGATCCCGCGAGCGTGTGCATCGTCTTCGGCCTGCTGCAGATGGCGACGGGCGTCGTCTACGGCATCCCCATGCCGGTGCAGCCGCTCAAGGCCATGGCGGCGATCATGCTGGCGCAGAAGTTCTCGCCCGGCACGCTCGCGGCCGGCGGCATCGTGATCGGCGTCGTCATGCTGGCGCTCGCGCTCACGCGGTCGCTCGACTGGCTCGCGCGCGTGGTGCCGCCGGCGGTCGTGCGCGGCATCCAGCTCGGCCTGGGGCTGGTGCTCGCGAAGCTCGCGCTCGGCGAGTACGCCGGGGCCGACGGCGTGCGCGGCTACGTGCTCGTCGGCGTGGCGGTCGTCGCGCTGCTGGCGTTGCGCCGCCAGAACCGCGTGCCCGGGCCGCTCGTGGTGATCGCGCTCGGCGCCGCGTACGCGCTGTGGCACGGCCTGTCGGCGCCCGCGGGCGGCACGATCGTGGGCCTGAGCCTGCCGCGTTGGAGCGTGCCCACGCAGGACGAGTTCGCGAAGGGCGCGCTGCTGCTCGCGCTGCCGCAGCTCGCGCTCTCGCTCGGCAACTCGGTGCTCGCCACTTCGCAGGCCACGCGCGACCTGTTCCCCGAGCGCGCGGTCGGCGTCGGGCGCATCGGCTTCACGTACGGACTCATGAACGTGATCGCGCCGTTCTTCGGCGGCATTCCCGTGTGCCACGGCTGCGGCGGGCTCGCCGGCTTCCACGCGTTCGGCGCGCGCACCGGCGGCGCGCCCGTGCTCTACGGCGCGCTGTTCGTGCTCATCGGGCTCGTGTTCGCGCCGGGGTTCGCGACCGTCGTGCGGCTCTTCCCCATGCCCATCCTCGGCACCGTGCTGCTCATGGAATCCGTGAGCCTCATGGGCCTCGTGAGCGACGTGGCCGGCGATCGGCGGCAGCTGTGGATCGCGCTGCTCGTGGCCGCCGCCGTGATCGGCCTGCCGAACGGCTACGTGGTCGGGCTCGTCGGCGGCACATTGATCGCGCACGCGATCCGCCGGGGATGGCTCGGGGTGCCGGTGCACTGAGGGCGAGGCCCGACGCGATTTCGGTATGCCGCGGCGGCGGTCCGGGCGTGTAGTGTCCCGCACCATCATGACCACACCCGCTCCCCGATCCGCGGCCCCCGCTTCGCGCGGCGCACTCGCCCGTACGCTCGACGCCGTCGAACGCGTGGGCAACCTCCTGCCCGACACGCTCACGCTGTTCGCGGGGCTCGCCGTGCTCATCGTGCTCGCGTCGTGGCTGTGCGCGAAGTTCGGCGTTTCGGTCGTGCATCCGCGCGACGGCTCGATCGTGACCGCAGTCAACCTGCTCGACCGCGCCGGCGTGCAGCGCATGTGCACCGAGGCCGTCAAGAACTTCACGAACTTCCCGCCGCTCGGCACCGTGCTCGTGGCCATGATCGGCATGGGGCTCGCCGAGAAGACCGGGCTGCTCGAGGTGTCGCTGCGCGCGCTCGTCGCGAACATTCCCGCGCGCATGCTCACCATGACGGTCGTGCTCGCGTCGCTGCTCGCGCACCTGGGCGCCGACGCCGCGATCGTCATGATGCCGCCGCTCGGCGCGATGATCTTCGCCGCCGCGGGCCGGCATCCGCTCGCCGGCGTCGCCGCCGCGTTCGCCGGCGTGACCGGCGGCTGATCTCAACGTGCTGCCGAGCACGCTCGACGTGCTGCTCGTCGGCATCTCGCAGGCCGCGCTCGACGCGAGCAAGCTGGCGCCCGGCTACACGGTGCAGCTGCTGGGCAACTACTTCTTCTTGTTCGCGGCTTCGCCGGTATTGGTGATCGCGGGCGCGTGGGTCACGATCGCACGTCGAGCCGCGCGGCTCAGCACGGCACGGCGAGCGCGGTAGAACCGCTGCGGGCGCTGACGGCGGAATAGAAGCGCGGGATCGATGGGCGTTCGCGTGCTGTTCGTGATGGGCGCGCATCTTCTGACGCTATCGCCGTCGTGGGCGTGCTGCGCACCGAGGGTGCGCGTCGCTGCTGCTACGCGAAACCGCGACAGCATGGTCGTGCTCATCGCGCTGCTCTTCTTCATTCCCGGGCTCGCGTACGGACTCGGCGCGGGCACGGTGAAGAGCGACAAGGATGTGGCCGCGATGACCGGCGATTCGATGGGCACCATGGGGCTGTACATCGTGCTCGCGTTCGTGGCCGCGCAGTTCGTGAGCTACTTCGCGTGGAGCAACCTGGGCACGATCATCGCGGTCTCCGGCGCTGCCTATTTGAAAAGCGTCGGGCTCGCGGGCGCGCCGCTGCTCGTGACCTTCGTGGCGTTCGCGGCCACGCTCAACCTGCTCATCACGAGCGCATCGGCCAAGTGGGCGATCCTGGCGCCGGTGTTCGTGCCCATGTTCGTGCTGCTCGGGTTCACGCCGGAGGCGACGCAGGCCGTGTTCCGGATCGGCGACTCGTGCACGAACATCATCACGCCCATGCTGCCCTACGTGCCGTTCATCCTGACCGTGATGCGCAAGTACGACCCCAAGGTCGGCACCGGCACGCTGATCACGATGATGCTGCC
>JBGANH010000028.1:0-22531 GCA_044222365.1 Candidatus Eiseniibacteriota bacterium | reverse complement strand
CATTGCAGCCAGGGCCAGTGCTGACGGGCGTGGAGGATGGGCGGGATGCTTCATCCGTGCTGGCGGTGGGAGCTCCGTGGCCCAACCCTTCGCACGGCGCAATCGAGCTCTCCCTGCGGCTGGGCACGAGCGCGGCGCTCACGGCAGACGTGCTCGACGTACAAGGACGGCGAGTGCGCCGGATCATGTCCGGCGAGCGACTGCCGGCAGGGCAACGGCGCCTGCAGTGGGATGGCCGTGACACTCGGGGCGAGTCCGCGACCGCGGGGCTCTACTTCGTTCGAGTGCAGGCAGGGGGCGAGGTCGTCACTCGTCGCGTGGTCCTCTCGCGCTGATTCACCGAGGCCGGGGCGAGTACGCCGGCGGCCTGCTCCTCTTACGTCCGGGTGCTCGCGATCGAACTTGACTCCGATCGCGCGCACACACCTTCCCGACGAAATCGTTCTTCGCGTCCGTGATGGCGGAGATCTTCGCTGACGGCGCGCTCGGACCGCGCGGGCGTTCGCGCTACTTCCGCACGAACAAGCTGTACGTCGCGAACAGGTCGCTCTCGAGCTTCATGCCGTTCGCGCCCGCGTCCCAGCCGAGCGCGTGCGCCATGGCGCGTGCGGCCGGGCCGTCGTCGCGGTCGTACTCGAGCACGCGGAAGCCCGCGGCCTCCCAGCTCTCGCGCGGGAACGGGCAACGCCCGTCGGCCCACGGGATGTACGGCTTGCCCGGCGCCGCCGGAGCGGGGCAGAGGTTGTAGATCATCACCAGGCCGCCGCGCCGCACGTCGCGCGCGAGCGCCGAGACGAACGCGCTGTCGCTCACGCCGAGGTGCACGAGCATGCGCGGGTCCACCTTCTCGGCCGGGTGCAGGTAGCCGTTCTTGAGCGTGTTCTTGCTCAGGAACAGGTCGAGCCCGCCGCCGACCTCGCGCACCATGCGCTCCTCGGCCGGCCACTGCCCGGTCGCGAGCCGCACCGTGCCGGGGCCCACCGCGCCGAGATCGCCGGGCTCGCTGTAGAGCGCGGGCAGCAACGGATCCACGTCGATGCCCACCGTCTGCGCGCCGCTCTCGGCCAGCAGTCGCAGCTGCCCCAGCGCGCCGCAGCCGAAGTCCGCGACGCGCTTGCCGCGCACCGAGCGCAGGCCGTGTTCGCCGAGGATCTCGAGCGCGCGCACGTAGGCGAGCGGCGAGCCGTAGCGCGTGTCGTAGTAGAAGCGCTCGTCGAGTTCGCGCGGCACGAGCCGCGCACGCACGCTGTCCGGCAGCGCCGCCGCTTCGCGCGCGCTCCAGGCACGCGTGCGCGCCGAATCGCGATAGACCGTGCGCGGCGTGACGTGCGGCAGCTTCGGCACCTGCGCGAGGAAGTCGCGCGCGAGCGCCGTGCGCGCGAGCGGCTGCAGCGCGCGCGCCTGTTCGGCGAGCGTGGCGAGGTGCGACGTCGCGTCGTCCGCGACGGCGACGGGCGCGACGAAGAGAAGTGCGGCGAAGGCGGCGAAGACCACGCGGAGTGTCGTCATGCGGGACAGCGTGCCGTGCGATCCGCGCCGGCGCGAGAGACGGGCGACCGGCGCGGAAGAACGGAAGGCGGGAGCGGCCCGCCCGGCTACCAGAGCTTCGTCAATCGCGTGATGCGGGTGGCCGCGCCACTCTCGACTCGCACGAAGAACACTCCCGCGGGCGCGCGAAGCCCGGCGTCCGAGCGGCCGTCCCAGCGGAGTGCGTGCGCTCCCGCGGCGAACTCTCCGTCGGCCAGATGCCGCACGAGCCGCCCGGAGACGTCCGTCACCGTGACACGTGCATGCCCGGCGCGGGGCAACGCGAACTGCACCTGTACCGCGCCCGTCGCCGGGTTGGGCACGACCCTCGGGCGAGCGAAATCGAGCACGGGGCCGCCGGGCTCCGCACCGGCCAGCGGATCCACGAGAGCGGCGTTGCCGCCGTGGACCGTGATCGCGTCGAACGAAGCCACTTCGAGCGCCGTCACGTCGCTGAGGACGTTGCCCGTTGACGATCACGGGTTCGCCCGGGCACGGAGGCGTCCGGCAGTTGCGGATGATGCGCGGGCCACCGGCGACGAGTTCGATCTGGATGTCTTCGTCCGGCCCCGAGGGAATGACCGCGAAGCCACCGACGGGATCCACGACTTCGGCCAGCGGCGCGCCTCCGGACGACAACCTCACCCGGTAGCTGGAGAGGCCGAACGCCGAGAAGTCGGGCAGGTACTGCGCCTGCCCACCGGCGATCGTGCACTCCATCGTGCACAGCTCGTGGTCTTCGACGCCGTTCACCGTGCCCTCGGCGCGCCAAAGCAGCGGCCGTGCGGGCATGCCGCTCGAAGCCGGATTGAGGATCGCCAGGGATAGCCGCTTGTAGGGCGGTCGGACCGAGGCGTGCACGAGGCTCGGGCTTTCCCGCAGGCGAACCTTGATGGTGGTGTCCTTCGGCGTGGCGCTCAGCTGAGGGTCCGTGGACGGTCCCTGCAGGAACTGCCCTTCACCCACGACTCGCAGCTGAGTGCCGGGGCCGTTCGGGCAGTCCAGGCCGGCGCAAGGAGGCGTCACGGGTTCGACCTCGAGGCTGAACGATCCGGGCCCGGCTCCCACCGGCCACCGGCCCTTGATCTCGACGGGACCCTCGGAACTGACCAGGACTCCCGTGTCGTACGAGAAACGCACGCCGCGGCAGTCGATCTGGCTGGAGCCGTCCTCGGCGATCATCGCGTCGGGGTACGAGACCACGATCGCGTGCCGGAAGGACTCGGAGGGATTGGCCACGAGCTCGATCCACTTCTTGTACGGGTCGGTCGCCTGTGGCCTGGCGGCGCCCGCCGTCCTCTTGAACAACTTGAGGTCGTAACCCAGGTGCTTGCAGCAGCGCGAGTAGACGACCCTCCCGGCGTCGTCGAGCAGGTCCAACGTCCATTGGGGCGCGTTCACTCCGGTGAAGTCCGGCAGCAACGTTTCGCTGCCGTCGCTGTTGCGCGTCACCTGCAACGTTCCGATGGTGACCGGGGCGCCGAGGATCGAACCCTTCAAGACGATGGTCTGCACGCACCCGGGTGTGCCGAAATCCATGTCGAAATCGGGCTGGGCGAACGCCATCCTCCGCGCACCGGCGACCCATCCGATGGCGACGCCATCCTCGCCACTGCTGCCGAGATTCGACACGAGCAGCCGGCCGCTGAGCGGGCTCACGGCGACGGCGGCCGCTCCGGCCGGAGTGTGGACGAGCCCCTCGTGGACGACCTCCGAGCCCACCTGGGCCGAGGAGCGGCGCGCGGCGGGCGGTGCCGCCAGCGCGAGAACGGCAAGGGCGAGCGCGATCGCGGGTGAGCTTCGCATGCAGGGTCCTTTCGACTGTGGCCAGCGTGGGACGCGCGAAGAGGGAACCCGAGCGATGAGGAGGGGTTCATCGGGTTCTTCGCGGCTTCCCACGCGTTCTAACGGAATGCCTGCTCCGGCCCCGGTCGCGTGGGCGCGCTCGCTGGCGCGGTGACGCGCGTCGGGGCCGCGCCGTGACTGTGCTGGGAAGTGCTTCGCGGTAGTCCGCGGGATCGCCCTCCCCTGAAGTCGGCGAAGTCGTTTTTCGATGGGGCGGCGAAGGCGGCGCTGCTAACGTGCCGCGGCCCTCGAGACGCCACGTCACTCTCTTCGGAGGTCCGCGCCGCATGTCGCTCGCTCCCGGAACGAAGCTCGGTCCGTACGAGATCCTCGCCCCACTGGGCGCGGGGGGAATGGGTGAGGTCCATCGCGCGCGCGACACGCGCCTCGGCCGCGAGGTGGCGATCAAGGTGCTGCCCGAGCACCTGAGCGCGAATCCGGAAATACGCGCGCGATTCGAGCGCGAGGCGAAGACCGTCTCGTCGCTCAACCACCCGAACATCTGCACGCTGTTCGACGTGGGCCGCGAGGGCGAGACCGACTACCTCGTGATGGAGCTGATCGACGGCGAGACGCTCGCGCAGCGCCTGCGACGCGGGCCGCTCACCGGGGCGGAACTGCTGCGGCTCGGCGCCCAGGTGGCGGACGCGCTCGATCGTGCGCACCGTGCCGGCGTGATCCACCGCGACCTCAAGCCCGGGAACATCATGCTGACGCGCTCGGGCGCGAAGCTGATGGACTTCGGGCTCGCGCGCGCCGCGGATGCGGCCAAGCGGCCGGGCAGCGGCACGTCGGGCTCGGCGCTCACGCATTCACCGACCATGGCGCAGGCGCTGACCACCGAAGGCTCGATCGTCGGCACCTACCAGTACATGGCGCCCGAGCAGCTCGAAGGGCACGAGGCCGACGCGCGCACCGACATCTGGGCGATGGGCTGCGTGCTCTACGAGATGGCGAGCGGCAAGCGCGCGTTCGAGGGCCGCAGCCAGGCCACGCTGATCGCCGCCATCATCGGCTCGCAGCCGGCGCCGATCGGGGAGGCCCCCACGGGAGCTCCGGCGGGTGACGGCCCGCCGGCGGGACTCGACCGGCTGATTCGCGCCTGCCTCGAGAAGGATCCGGAGGACCGCGTGCAGACGGCACACGCGGTGAAGCAGCAGCTGCAGTGGATCGCCGAAAGTGCGGGGATGTCGAGCCTCGGAGTGGCGACGCCCGCTCCGGGTGCCGCGGCGCCCGTGATCGTGAAGCGCCGCGGTTCGGCGATCCCGTGGGCGGTCGCCGCGGCGGCGCTGCTCGCGGGCGTGGCCGCCGTCGCCTGGCTGTGGCCGAAGGCGAACGCACCGCGGCCGTCGTACCGCTTCGTGACCGAGAGCCCCGAGGGCGCCAGCGACTACTTCTGGCCACGTGTCTCGCCGGACGGAAAGATGCTCGCGTTCGTGGCCACGGACTCGGTGGGGGCCATCCGCGCGTGGCTGCGGCCGCTCGACCAGTCGAAGGCGGTGCCGATCGTCGGGAGCGAGGGCGCGCGCCGTGTGTACTGGTCACCCGACTCGAAGGAGATCGCGTTCGTCGGCGGCGGAAAGATCCAGCGGCTTTCCATCACGGGTGGTACGCCGGTGGTGGTGTGCGAGACGCAGGGCGGCGCCGACCTGTGCTGGGGCTCGAAAGGCACCCTCCTCATGGACGGCCGCTCGAACGACTCCCTGATGATGGTGCCCGCTCGCGGCGGCGAACTGCGCCCCGCGTCCCGCATCGACCGGGCCTCCGGTGAAACCGGCGCCGCCTGGCCGCACTTCCTGCCCGATGGCGAACACTTCCTGTTCATCGGCAACAAGCAGGGTGCGATCGGTGGCGGCAACATCCGGCTCGGCAAGCTGGGCTCGCTCGACTCGAAGCTGCTCGGCCCTTCGGACGGCCGCGCCGAGTATGCGCCCGGAGGCTGGGTGATCTACCTGAAGGGCACCACGATGCTCGCTCGCAAGCTGGATCTCGGCGCGGGCACGCTCACGGGCCAGCCGCTCACGCTCGCCGAGAACGTGCGCTTGGGCTCCGCCGCGGGCCACTTCAGCTCGTCCCCCTCTGGCGTGCTCGCGTGGTCGCGAGGGGCCCAGCTTCCGGTGAACACGCTGCAGGAGTTCGACCGCATCGGCCGCACCGTCGGCGGGGTCATCACCTCGGGGTTCATCGCCAATCCCGAACTTTCGCCCGACGGCAACCGCATCCTGTTCGAGCGGGTCCCGACCCCGGGTGCGGATCGCGAGATCCTCGTGCGCGACCTCGTGCGCGGAACCGAGACCAAGCTGACCTTCGGCGGCGGTTCGGCCATGACGCCGCGGTGGTCTCCGGACGGCCGGCGATTCGCGTGCTTCGTGACTCGCGAGGGGAGTGGCACCGTTCGGATCGGATCCGCGGACGGACTCGGCCAGCCGGACACGATCGCCGCTCCCGGCGGGGCGTCGTCCGCACTCTCGCAGTGGGCGGTGTCCGGATCGCGCCTCGTCCTGGTGCCCCCCGGATTCCAGTCGTCCCTGGTCGCGAGTGCGGACAGCGCGGGGGCGACGTTCCGGACGCTGCCGGGAGTCTCGGGACTCATGGCGCAGTCCGCCATCTCACCCGACGGACGCTGGGTCGCCTACGCCTCGAACGAGGGTGGCGGGCAGGTGCAGCTCTACGTGCAGAGCCTGACCGGTACTCCCGGCCGCTGGCAGGTCACGGCCAACGGCGGCTACATGCCGCACTGGACGAAGGGCGGCACCGAGCTCGTGTTCGAGACGCCGGACGCGATCGCGGCGGTGGACGTGGACACGCGCGAAGGTTTTCGCGTGGGCACGCCCGTGCGATTGTTCGAGCTGCCGCAGGTGCTCGCCGACGTGAACACGCGCTTCTGGACCGTGAGCGCCGACGGGCGGCGCTTCTTCGGCATGAAGCCGCCGCGCAACAACGTGACACGGCCGATCGAAGTCGTGACGGACGTGCGGACGATGCTCCGGCGGAAGTAGGCGAGCGGCGTCCGTCCGCGGCACGGAAGCGTTCGCACGCGGATTGTCCGCGCCCGGTCGCGCGTGCTGGCGGCCGCAGGCTGCGGTGCGGACGATGACGCTCCATGCACCGTCGTCCTCCACCGGAGCCACGTCCATGCCTTCGTCGAATCCCTCGCTCGCGCTCGTGATCGCCGTCTCCACCGCGCTCTTCACCGCGCTGCTCGTTCCGGCCATCGCGCGCGCCTCGGGCAAGAAGCTCACGGGCACCGTCGTCGTGGTGAACCAGAAGTCCGACAGCATCACGCTCGTGGACCTCGCGACGAGGGAGGCGTACCGGCACGTGAAGGTCGTCGCCGCGCCGCACGAGGCGGCCGTGTCGCCCGACGGCCGCACGGTGGTGGTGACGAACTACGCCCGGCCCGGCGAGCCGCAGCGCTGGCTCAGCGTGATCGCGCTGCCCTCGGGCGAGACGCTGCGCACGATCGACCTCACGCCCTACCGCAAGCCGCACGACGTGCGCTGGGTGGACGCCGAGCGCGTCGTCTGCACGGCAGAGGCCGACAGCGCGCTGCTCGTGGTCCACGTCGGCACCGGCGCGGTCGAGCGCGTGATCCACACCGGGAACGCGCTCTCGCACATGCTCGCGCTGTCCGCGGACCGCCGCCGGATCTACTGCTCGAACATGACCGCCGGCAGCGTGAGCGCGTTCGACTTCGGCACCGGCGTGAAGCTCGCCGACATCCCGACCGGCAAGGAGTGCGAAGGCGTCGGCGTGTCACCCGACGGCCGCTGGGTGGTGGCGGGCAACCGCGCCGAGGACACCATCTCGATCATCGACGCCGAATCGCTGAAGGTCGTCGCGCGCGTTCCGTCGCCCGGCTTCCCGTACCGCGTGCAGTTCACGCCCGACGGCAAGTACGCGCTCGTGCCGCACGCGCAGTCGGGCGCGCTCGTGCTGCTCGACGTGGCGAAGCGAAAGGTGGCGCGCGTGATCGCGCTGCGCGGGACGGGCGTCCCGGACCCGTCCACCGCTGGAGTCTTCCCGCACCCGGACGGCCGCCACGCGTTCGTCACCGTGCGCAACGACGACTCGGTGCTCGTGCTGGACCTGCAGACGGGGGAGACGCTCGCTCGCGTGGCGGCGCAGTCGAGCCCCGACGGCGTGACGTGGTCGCCGATCGGGCGCTGATGCACTCGCGGGCCAACTGATAGTCTCGCCGCCATGCGCGACCTGAGGGAAGAGTTCGGCGACATCGACGTCTACGTGTTCGACCAGCTGCTGCGCGGGCGGATCGCGCCCGGCATGCGCGTCCTCGACGCGGGTTGCGGCGGTGGCCGCAACATCGTCTTCCTCCTGCGCGAGGGCTACGACGTCTGCGGCGCGGACGCCAGCCCTGCCGCGATCGAAGCGGTGCGTGCGCTCGCGGCGAAACTGGCGCCATCGCTGCCCGCGGATGCGTTCCGGGTCGAACCCGTCGAGCGCATGTCGTTCGCGGACGCGTCCGCCGACGTCGTGATGGCGAGCGCCGTGCTGCACTTCGCGCGCGACGACGCGCACTTTCACGCGATGCTCGCCGAGTGCTGGCGCGTGCTGCGGCCGGGCGGGTTGTTCTTCGCGCGACTCGCGTCCACCGCCGGTCTCGACGGTCAGCTGCATGCGCTCGGCGATCACCGGTTCGTGCTGCCGGACGGCTCCACGCGTTACCTCGTGGACGAGGCGCGGCTGGCCTCGGCCGCCGCCGCGCTGGGCGGCGAGCTGGCTGATCCGCTCAAGACGACGCTCGTCCACGGCAGGCGCAGCATGACGACCTGGGTGCTGCGCAAGGGCGTCGCATGACGGGCTCGGCCCAGCTGTTCGACCCGACCGATCCCGCCGTCGCGCTCGACCCGTTCCCGACGTACGCGCGCCTGCGGGAGGCGCACCCCGTGTGGCGCTCGCCCGCGAGCGGCATCTGGTTCGTCACGCGCCATGCCGACGTGCACGCGAGCTGGCGCGACAAGCGGCTCGGCTCCAGTTTCACGCACCGATACACCGCCGAGGAGTTCCTCACCGACGGCGCGCTGCCCCCGTGGTACGACGCGCGCTACCCCGACTTCGCCGCGTTCGAGCGCTGGGACCTCATCTCGCTCGAGCCGCCCGATCACACGAAGCTGCGCCGCCTGGTCGTCGAAGCGTTCACGCCGCGAACGATCGAGCGTCAACGCCCGATCGCGCAGCGGCTCGTGGCCGAGCGCCTCGACGCCGGACGCGAGCGCGGCACGCTGGACGTGGTGTCCGACATCGCCGAGCCGCTCTCGCTCGCCATCATCTGCGACCTGATCGGCGTGCCGCCGTCCGATCGCGCGGCGATCCTCGCGCTCTCGCACGACGTGGTCGGCATGTACGAGCCGCAGCCGCCCGACGAAAAGAAGGCGCGCGCCAACGACGCGGCGCGCGAGTTCATGCAGTACACCGCCGGCCTGATCGCCGAACGCCGTCGCGCGCCGGCGGACGACCTGCTCAGCGGACTGCTCGACGCGATGATCGACGGCGAGCGGTTGAGCGACGCCCAGGTGACGAGCACGGTGATGCTCCTGCTCATGGCGGGGCACGAGGCTTCGGTCAACGCGGCGGGCAACGGCGTCGCCGCGTTCGCCGCGCACCCGGAACAGTGGGACCTGCTGCGCGCGGACGCCGCGCTGCTCAAGGCCGCGATCGAAGAAACGCTGCGCTTCGATCCGCCGCTGCAGTTCTTCCAGCGCTGGGTGCTCGAACACGGCTTCGAGGTCGCCGGCACGCCCGTGCCGCGCGGCTCGCGCGTGGGGCTGATGATCGGCTCGGCCAATCGCGACCCGCGCCGGTATCCCGATCCCGACGCGTTCCGGATCACGCGGGGCGAGGCCTCGCATCTGTCGTTCGGCGGCGGGATCCACTTCTGCCTCGGCGCGCCGCTCGCTCGGCTCGAGCTCGAGGCGTTGTTCGGCGCGCTGGCCGAAGCGCTGCCGCGGGTCGAGGTTCTGCCGGGCGCGCTGCGCCGGCCGGGCTTCCAGTTCCGCGGGTACTCGAGCCTGCCGATCGCGCCGAGCGCCTGAGGGCGGGCAGGCGCGCCGGCGACATTCGCGCCCGCTCAACCCCCGCCCGTGCTCGCCGCGTTCGCGCGCGCCTTCGCGACGATCGCGTCGAACGCCGCCCCGTGCAGGGCGCGCAACGCGTCGTCGTTCGCGAGCTCGTCGGGATCGTCGTAGCCCGATTCGACCAGCCGTCGCAGGCATACGAGCGCGGCGTCCTTCGCACCGACCGACGTGTGCAGCTTCGCGAGCCGGTCCATGCACAGCTGGAACCGGCGCATCCCGATCTCCGTGCCGGCTCGACGCTGTTCCTCGGCGAGTGCGGTCAGCTCGGCGATCGCCACGGACGTGCGGCCCGTCTCCACGAGCGCTTCGCTGCGATTGAGGATCGAGGCGCCCAGGGAGCGCGACGTGTTGCCCGGCCGTCGCATCGCGCGCTCGGCGTCGCGGTAGACCGTGATCGCCTCGTCCCAGCGCCGTTCGCCCTTGAGCGCGTCGCCGAGCGCGACACGCGCCTGCAGCGCGAGGTCGCTCTCGACGCCGATGGTCTCCCGGCCGTCGGCGAGAATCCGCCGAAGTTCGCTTTCGGCCTCGCCGAAGCGCTCCATGTAAAGGAGCAGCCGGGCGCGGTTGAGCCGCACGTTCAGCACTTCGTAGTCGCCGGGGGCGCGAAGCGTCGAAGCGATCGCGATGGCTTCGAGGAACAACGAATCGCTCTCGGCCTGGGTGGCCTCGTCGTCGCGCAGCACGAGCGCGAGACCGTTGGCGGCGAAGCCGATCGCTTCGCGAGAGACACCGCTCGCGCGCCGCATGCGGCCGAGCACGTCGCGCAGCGTGCTTTCGGCTTCGGCGCCCCGCCGCTGCATGCGGTAGTTGTCGCCGAGCTGCATCTTCGCCTCCAGCACGATCGGGTCGTCGCCGTCACGGGCTCCGTGGCCGGCGATCACGGCGGCGCAGAGCGACTCCGCCTCCGCGAGCGCCGAAGCCTCGCCCGAACGCTTGAGGGCCATGACGAGGTCCATCGTCGGGTCCCAGTCCCGAGCCGCGCCGGGTCTGCGCGCGCGCTCTTCCAGCGCCACCGCGCGCCGGAGGGCCGCGACGGCGGGATCGAACAGCTGGAGGCCCTGCATGTACGACGTGCCGAGCGTGCGCTCGAGTCGCGCGGCGAGTGCGGGGTCGCCGCCGAGCGACGTGTCGATCGTCACGCGGGCGGGCGAGAAGATCTGCCGGTCGATGAGCCCCGAGGAGACGTCCACGAAGTTCACCGCGTCGAGCGAGCCCGCCTCGGCGACGCGGCGCTGGAGGTCGGCCTTGAGGTCCTTGCCGAGCCGCTGCGGATCGATGCCCGCGAGCATGTCGGCGAGAAAGCGCGACACGCGCTCGGAGCTCGCCGCCTGCTCGCGCGCGAGCGCTTCGGCGCGCCGCGCGCGGACGAGTCCCACCGTCGTGCCGATCACGCCCGCGATCAGCGCGAGCGCGAGCGCCGACGTCGCGATCACCGCGCCGCGGTGGCGGCGCACGAACTTCCGCATGCGGTACGCCGTGCTGGGCGGCGTCGCGAGCACGGGCTCGTTCGCCAGGAAGCGGCCGATGTCGCGCGCCAGTTCGCCCGGCGAGTCGTAGCGGCGCGTGCGGTCCTTCTCGAGCGCCTTGAGCGTGATCCAGTCGAGATCGCCTTCGAGCTGGCGCCTCAGCGCGAGCGCCTCCACGCCGCGCGCACGCGCGGAATCGCTCGCCCCGTCGCCCAGCGTGCTCAGGCGCACGGAGGGTCGCTTCGGCTCCTCTTCGCGGATGATGCGGCGAACGCCCTCGAAGCCGGCGCTGCGCATGACCTCGGGATCGAACGGCAGAGCGCCGACGAGCAACTCGTAGAGGATCACGCCGAGCGCATACACGTCGGTGCGCGTGTCCACGTCCTCGCCGGTGAGTCCGGCCTGTTCCGGGCTCATGTAACCCGGCGTGCCGATCAGCGCGCCGAACTCGGTGAAGAGCGTCTTGTCGGTGAGCTTGTGCGCGGTCGCCTTCGCGAGTCCGAAATCGATGATCTTCGGGAGGGCCTTGCCGTCCTGCTCGCCGACGAGAATGTTCGACGGCTTGAGGTCGCGGTGGAGGATCGCCTTCTGGTGCGCGTGCTGCACTCCGTCGCACACGCGCTGGAAGAGTTCGAGCCGCTCCCGGGTGGAAAGCCGGTGCTCGTCGCAGTACGCCGTGATCGGGATGCCGCGCACGTACTCCATCACGAAGTACGGCGCGCCGCGCGGCGTCGTGCCCGCCTCGAAGACGCGGGCCACGGCCGGGTGGTCCATCATCGCGAGCGCCTGGCGTTCGGCCTCGAACCGCGCGATCACGTGCTTGGAGTCCATCCCCAGCTTGATGAACTTGATCGCGACCTGCCGGCGTACGGGTTCCTGCTGCTGGGCGAGCCACACCTCGCCCATGCCGCCTTCGCCGATCCTCTGCAACAACCGGTAGGGGCCCAGCGATCCGGGGTCGCGCGCGGCGCGCGGTTCGGCGGCCTCGGTGGAGCGGTCCTCGGGGCGGCCGTGGTCCTGGGTGGGGTCGTCGGGTTCCATGCGGGAGACCTCCGGGGAGGACCTGATTGCGAGCGCCGCAAGCTAGCGAGCGGGGCGGCGCAAGGTCAACGGGGATTGCCGGACCCCGCGCCGGGCCGAGCTGCCGGACCGGCTCGTCGCGCGGCGGCGCACGCGCGACGGGCGCGGGGCTGATCGCCCCGCGCCCGTCACAACGCCGAACGAAGACTGCTAGCGCAGCACCAGCACCTTGTGCACCGCGCGCTCGCGATCGGTCTCGAGGCGCAGGAAGTAGACGCCGTTCGGCAGCGCGCGCCCGGCGCCGTCCTCGGCATTCCACACGCGCTCCTGCCGCCCGGCCGGCAGCACGCCGTAGTCCCAGCGACGCATCGCGCGGCCCGAGACGTCGTAGACGCCGAGCGCCACGCGCGACGACCGCGCCAGATCGAAGGAGACGCGTGACTGCGTGCGCACGGGATTCGGGTGCGTCGGGTGGAAGCGGAACACGCGCGCCGTCGCGGCGCCGTCCTCGACGTCGAGCGTGCCCGTCAGTCCGCCCGTCCAGAACCCGCCGCGCAGCGTGAACGCTCCACCGGAAAGCTGTCCGGCGTCCGACTGGCCGATGGTCGCGCCGAGCCGGAGATTCCCGGCGGTCGCGAACGAGACGCCGCCGCAGTCGATCGTCCGCCACGTGATCGGATCGATCGCGTGCGCGGGCATCGCCGTCATCGCCGTGAAGACGGCGGCCGCGAACATCACTCGCGCGCGGCTCATCGCGTACCCACCGCGATGAAGTAGAAGTCCGCGTCGGCCGCGGTGCCCGAGCCGTTCACGATGCGGATCGTGGCGGCGATGTGCGTGGGCGTGTTGATCATGGCGAAGCGTGCCACGGTGCCGTTCGACTCGGCCGACGCCGTGATGACGGGCCAGGCTCCGGACGGATAGGGCGTGGTGTACGTGATCGAGTAGACGCCCACCCCGGTGCGCGTCACCGAGAAGCCCGTGCCGAACGAGATGCCTCCCGCGGCGGAGACCTTGCCGCGGATGATGCGAAGATTCTCGGTGCCCGCGGGCGCGAAGTACTCGCCGACGGAACCCAGGCGCACGTCGCCGCGCACCTCGAGGCGGGACGCCGGCGTCGCCGTGCCGATGCCGACGTTGCCGGTGGACGTCACGCGCATGCGCTCGCCCGAGCTCCAGAACTGCAGGTCGCCGCTCGGACGCGCGTTCGCCATCGTCATGACCGGACTGCCCGGCGTGCCGTAGCCGATCCATCCGGTCTCGGACGTGGGATTCCAGAACGCGACGTAGCCCGCCTGCTGCGACGCGATCGCCTTGTCCTCGAGGATCAGCGCGGGCCCGGTCGCCTTCACGTGCAGGGGGTAGGCGGGCGTCGTCGTGCCGATGCCGACCTTGCCTTGCAGATAGCTCAGGTTCGTGCCGTTGAGCTGCCAGGGCCCGAGCGCGTACGGCGCACCCGTGAGGGGCTGCCGCGGCCCGAGCACGGTCGTCGAAGCGCACGTCGAGTCGGCGCACACCTCGACCTGGAGCCAGCGCGCGTCACCGTTGAACGCGTCGGTGCCGAACTCGCCGCCGGCATTCAGCACGACCGAGAAGATGCCCGCGGCGACGGACGTGTTCGCGATCGACTGCGTGGCGCCGATCTGCGTGCCACCGGTCGGCGGCGTACCGGCGCCGGCCGCGTCCCACAGGCTGAAGCGGAGCGTGACCGTGCCCTCCATCGGCACCCCCGACTGCTGCAACTGGCCCTGGTACGTGAACCCTCGCCCGAGCGGCGCGGCGGCCGAGGGTACGGGCCGCAGCGCGAGCATCGCGGCGGCGAACAGGACGGTGAGCGCGATCTTCGACATGAGAGCCTCCGGAAAGTGGGCGGTGGTGGCCGAGTGCTGGAGTGGAGAGTTCATCGCGTGCCGATCGCGGTGAAGCTGAACGCGCCGTCGGCCGCCACTCCGGAACCGTTCACGAGGCGCAGCGCGACGACGCTCGTTCCGGGAAGCGAGGACAGCATGGCGATGAGCGTTCCGGTGTTCGCCACCGGCGTGATCGTGACCGCCGGGTGGCTCGGCGAGAGGAAGGGTGTGGTGAAGACGATGTTGTAGATCCCCGTCGCCGGGTGCGTGACCGTGAAGCCGGAGCCTGCGGAGATCGTTCCCGCGGAGAGCACTTCGCCGCGCACGATCCGCAGGTTCTCGCTGCTGCTCGTCGCGAAGTACTCGCCGAACGCGCCGAGTCGCACGTCGCCACGCACCTCGAGCTTCGACGAGGGCGAGTACGTGCCGATGCCGACGTTGCCGCTCGTCTGGGCGGACATCACGAAGCCGCCGGCGTAGAGGTTCACGTTGTGCGCCTGCGAGCCGAGGTACGTGTCGTCGTCGCTCGCGCTCGCGTCGCCCACGTACCCGCTCAACACGCCGCCGGGTTTTCCGAAGCCGACGTAGGCGATGTTCCCGGTGCCGGACGACGCACCCTCGACGCGTGCGATCTCGCCGCTTCCCGTGACGTGCAGCGGCAGGGCGGGAGTCCTCGTGCCGATGCCGACGTTGCCCTGCATGTAGTTGAGGTTGGCTCCGACGGATTGCCACGGCCCGAGCGCGTACGGAGCGCCGGTGATCGGCTGGCGCGGTCCGAGCACCGTGGTCGAAGCGCACGTGGAGTCGGTGCACACCGCCACCTGCAGCCAGCGGGCCCGGCCGTCGAAAGCGCTGGCGCTGAACTGGTCGCCCGCGTTGAGCACGACCGAGAACACGCCGCCGCTCACCGCGACGTTCGTGAGCGTCTGCGTGTCGCCGATCTGCGTTCCACCCGTGGGAGGGCTGCCCGTTCCGGCCGCGTCCCAGAGCGAGAAGACCAGCGACACCGTGCCGTCCACGGGCACGCCGGCCTGCTGGAGCTGGCCCTGGTACGTGAAGCCGTGGCTCATGGGCGCTGCCGCCGTGCGGCCGGGCGTCGCCGCGAGCAGCAGGACGAGGAAGAGAAGCAGGAGCGGGTGACGCATCGGCATGGGGCGCCTCCGGGAGGGGGTCGACGACACCGGGAAAGTGGGGCGGAGACTCCGACCCGTGTCGCTCCATGCGCCGAACGCCGGGAGCAGGTGACGCCCGGCATGAAGAAAAGTGCGGCGCATCCCGGGCGTGTCACCCCACGGCCCGTTCCGGCGCATGTGCACTCGGGCGTGGTGGCGGGCGCTCGCCAACCACTAGAATCGCCGCCCAACGACGCACAACCCTCGGGAAGATCATGGCCGACGAACGCTGGTCCCGGCTTCGCGAACTCTTCGATCGCGTGCGAGAGCTGCCCTCCGGCGAGCGCGACGCGGTGCTCGAGCGCGAGCTGGCGAGCGAGCCGGAGCTCCGTCGCGAGCTCGAATCGCTGCTGCGCGCGCACGACGACGCTTCGGGATTCCTCGCCGCGCGCCCGTCGCCCGCCGCGGGCTCGGCCGTGGGCGCCTACACGCTGGTCGAGCCGATCGGTGAAGGCGGCTTCGCGGTCGTCTATCTCGCCGAGCAGGTCGTCCCCATGCGACGACGCGTCGCGCTCAAGCTCATCAAACCGGGCATGGACTCGAAGCAGGTCATCGCGCGCTTCGAGGCCGAGCGCCAGGCGCTCGCGCTCATGGATCATCCCGGCATCGCGCAGGTCTTCGACGCCGGCGAGACCGAAGCGGGCCGGCCCTACTTCGCGATGGAGTACGTGCCCGGCGCGCCCATCACGGCGTTCGCGGACGCCGAACAGCTGTCGCTGCGCGAACGGCTGACGCTGTTCCTGCAGGTGTGTGACGCGATCCAGCACGCGCACCAGAAGGGCGTCATTCATCGCGACGTGAAGCCGTCGAACATCCTCGTGGCGCGGCGCGACGGTGAACTCGCGCTCAAGGTGATCGACTTCGGCATCGCCAAGGCCACGGGCGAAACGTCGCTCGGCGGCTCGGCGATGACGCGCGAAGGGATGATCGTCGGCACGGCGGGCTACATGAGTCCCGAGCAGCTCGGCGCGATCCGCGCGCCGGTGGACACGCGCTCGGACGTGTACTCGCTCGGCGTGCTGCTGTACGAGCTGCTGGCCGGTGACCTGCCCTTCGACCGCGAGCAGTTGCGCAGCGCCCCATGGCCGGAGGCGATGCGCATGGTGCTCGCCGACCCGCCCACTCCGGCCGAGCGCGCCGCGCGCTCCGGCACGGCCGAGACCGCGGGCAGGCGTTCGACCGACGCACGCGCGCTCGTGCGCGCGCTCCGTGGCGAGCTCGAGTGGATCACGCTCCGCGCGATGGAACGCGAGCCGGACCGGCGCTACGCCTCGGTGGCCGATCTCGCCACGGACATCCGCCGGTATCTCGCGGACGAGCCGGTCTCCGCGGCGGCGCCGGGCGCGCTCTACCGGTGGTCGAAGTTCGCGCGCCGCCATCGCATCGGTGTCACCGCCGCAGCGATCGTGCTCGCGGCGCTCGTCGCCGGTGGCATCGCCGCGGGCGTCGGCCTCGGACGTGCGGTGAAGGCCGAACGTGCGGCGCGGCGGGAGGCGGAGTCGGCGAAGCAGGTCGCCGAGTTCATGGTCGGGCTTTTCCACGCGTCGAGCCCGGGCGAAGCGGGGGATTCGCTCACGGTCCGCGACCTGCTCGATCGCGGGCTGCGGCGCATCGAGAACGAGCCGCCTGCAGACCCGCTCGTGCGCGCGCGCGTGATCGGCGCGATCAGCGACTCGTACATGAACCTCGACGAGTTCGAGGCGGGCCTGCGCGCGGCGCGTGCGGCGCTGGCCGCGGCGCAATCGGCGCGGCCGGGCGACGACGTGGAAGTGGCGCGCTATCTCGACAAGCTCGCGAACGGATTCAGCATGGCGGGTGCGACCGACAGCATCCCGCCGCTCGTGGACCGCGCGATCGCGCTGCTGTCCCGGCGGCCCGGGGCGGACCCGGCACTGCTGGCGTCGTGCTGGTATCGCAAGGCGCGATTGCGCATGAACGCCGGCGCGCTCGACGAGGCGGACTCGCTCATCGCACGCGCGATCGCCGTCGCGAATACCGCGCCGAAGCCGGACGCCGCGCTGCTCGTGCGCATCCACTCCACGCGCGCGACGTTGGCGGCCTGGCGCTCGCGCTTCGACCAGTCGCTCGCCGAGCACCGGCGCGCGCTCGCCTACTCGATCGAGTCCTCGGAGCCGATGAATGCGGCCGGCCTGCATTCGGGCATCGCATCGGATTTCGTCTCGCTCGGCCAGAACGATTCGGCGCTCGTGCACGCCCGGATCGGCGTGGACATGGCGCGCGCGCTCTACGCGCCCGATCACCGCTCGCTCGCGGTCGCGCTCGGCCGGCTCGCGGAGGTGCGCGTCGCGCTTCGACAGTTTCCCGAGGCCATCGCCGCGGAGGAAGAGGCCGTGCGCATCCTGCGCAAGCCGGGCACGCCGGGCGAGCAGCTCGCGTACGAACTGGCGGTGCTCGGGGACATCCACCGCTCCGCGGGCCGCCTCGACGCGGCGGTCCGGACGACGCGCGAGGCGTTGAATGTGTACCGCGCCGCCCTCGGTGCCCGGCACTACCGCGTGGCCGAGACCATGGGCAATCTCGCCTCCTACGAGATGGAGGCGGGACACCTCGCCTCCGCCGACACGCTGTTCCGTGGGGCCATCGCGCTGCTCGAAGCGAACGACGACCGGAGTTTCGTGCTGCCCGTGTTCCGCTCGTATCGCGCCAATCTGTGCCTCGATCTCGACCGGCTCGTCGAGGCCGACACGCTGTTCGCGCGCGCGTGGGCTGGACTCGACTCCACGAATACGGGGCTGCGCGGCTACTGCGGCGACGTGCTGCTCGGGCGCGCTCGCGTGCGCGCGCGGCAGGGCCGTGCCGCGCACGCCGACTCGTTCACGGCGGCGGGGCTGCGCCTGAAGCGTGGCGACCTCGCCGAGACGGACCCGGCACTGCTCGATCCGTGGCTCTGCGTGGCGGAAGTGCAGTGGTTCGGAGGCCGCCGGGACGAGGCGATGCGCTCACTCGCGCGCGCGAAACGCTGCGGCGCGACGGTCGCGGACGTCGCACGGTTTCCGAAGTTGTCGCCGGCACGTTCGGCGCCGGGCTATCCCTTCGTCAGCTCGCCGTAGAGCCAGGCGCGCGCGAACGCCCAGTCGCGGAGCACCGTGCGGGTGGACGTCTCGAGGAGCTCGGCCACTTCCTCGACGCTCAGGCCGGCGTAGAAGCGGAGCCGGACGATCCGCGCGATGCGCTCGTCCTGCAGCGCGAGCCTCTCGATGGCCTGATCGAGCGCGAGCACGGTTTCGGGATCGGCGTCGTCCGCGAGCGCCGCGACCTCGGCCAGTTCGAGCGAGAGCTTGCGAGGCGGACGTCCGTCCTCGTCGCCGCCGCGCTTGATCCGCCCGCGCGCGCGGGCGCGATCCACGAGGATGCGGCGCATGGCCTCGGCGGCGGCCGCGAAGAAGTGGCCGCGGTTCTCCCACTGTCCGCTTTCGCCGGGGCGCAGGCGCAGGTACGCCTCGTGCACGAGTTCGGTGGACTGGAGCGTGACGTTCGCGCGCTCGCCACGCAGGTGCGCGTGCGCGATCGAGCGGAGCTCGTCGTACACCTGCCGGACGAGCGTGTCGGAGCCCGTCCGCGGTGAGCCCGCGAGGGGCACGTCTTCCGGCTGATCGGCGGCGGGGAACTCCGGATTCGTCACGTGCCGAAGCTATCGAAATCGCCGGGGTGCCACAATCACCACCACGGGCGGTCGCGGCTCGAGGACGGCCCGGTCCCGCAGCCCGCACCGCCCGCGGCGAGCCTCCGGCCGAGCCCCGGAGCGAGTGCGGGCGGCATCCCCGGGACCTGCTGGACCCGCTGTTTTCGCGCCCATGACCTTCGTCCCGCCCCCCGGGAATCGCACCCCCCGGTCGTGCTAACCTGCCGCCACTTTCCCACCTCTATCAGGAGACCTCGCATGACCACCGCGACGAAGACGAGCGAGATGCTCGCCCGCCTCGGCATCCAGGACGTGAATCCGGGTGCGAGCACCGGCAGTTGGATCGACACCAAGGGCGCCGAGCTGACGTCCTACAACCCGACGACCGGCGAGGCGATCGCGAAGGTCCGCCAGGCCACGCGCGCCGACTACGACGCGGTCATGCAGGTCGCGACGAAGACCTTCGAGACCTGGCGCCTCGTGCCCGCGCCCGCGCGCGGCGAAGTGGTGCGCGTGCTCGGCAACAAGCTGCGCGAGTACAAGCAGGAGCTCGGCTACCTCGTCGCGCTCGAGAACGGCAAGATCCTCTCCGAGGGTCTGGGCGAAGTGCAGGAGATGATCGACATCTGCGATTTCGCGGTCGGTCTGTCGCGCCAGCTCTACGGTCTGTCCATGCACAGCGAGCGCCCCGGCCACCGCATGTACGAGCAGTGGCAGCCGCTCGGCGTCGTCGGCGTGGTGAGCGCGTTCAACTTCCCGATCGCGGTGTGGGCGTGGAACGCGGCGCTCGCGGCCGTCTGCGGCGACCCGACCGTGTGGAAGCCGTCGAGCAAGGTGCCGCTCTGCGCGATCGCGGTGCAGCGCATCTGCGACGAGGTGATGAAGGAGTGCAAGTGCCCCGGCGTGTTCAATCTCGTCGTCGGGCGCGGCAACGACGTCGGCGACGTGATGCTCGCCGATCACCGCCTTCCGCTCATCTCGGCGACCGGCAGCACGCGCATGGGCCGCCGCATCGCGGAAGTCGTCAGCCCGCGTTTCGGCCGCACGATCCTCGAGCTCGGCGGCAACAACGCGATCGTCGTGATGGACGACGCGGATCTCGACCTCGCGGTGCGCGCGGCGACGTTCGCGGCCGTCGGCACGGCGGGCCAGCGCTGCACGTCGCTCCGCCGTCTCGTCATGCAGAAGGGCATCGCGCCGAAGCTGATCGAGCGCCTCAAGAAGGCGTACGCGTCGGTCAAGATCGGCGACCCGAACGATCCGGGCACGCTCATGGGTCCGCTCGTGGACGAAGGCGCGATCGCCGACATGATGAAGGCGATCGAAGCCGCGAAGGCCGAGGGCGGCGAAGTGCTGTACGGCGGCAAGCGTCTCGACCGTCCGGGCTTCTTCGTCGAGCCCACGCTCGTGCGCGCGCGCGCCGACATGAAGATCGTGCAGGAAGAGACGTTCGCGCCGGTGCTCTACCTGATCGAGTTCGACACGCTCGATCAGGCGATCGCGATCAACAACGGCGTGCCGCAGGGCCTCTCGAGCGCGATCTTCACGAAGGACCTGATGGCGGCCGAGAAGTTCCTGTCCGCGGCCGGCAGCGACTGCGGCATCGCGAACGTGAACATCGGCACCTCGGGCGCCGAGATCGGCGGCGCGTTCGGCGGCGAGAAGGAGACCGGCGGTGGCCGCGAGGCCGGCTCGGACTCGTGGAAGGTCTACATGCGCCGTCAGACCGTCACGATCAACGGCAGCGGCCAGCTGCCGCTGGCGCAGGGCGTGAAGTTCGACGTGTAGCGATGCGGGGCCGCGGGCGACCGCGGTCCGCACGGAGTTCAGCGGGCGCGGAGCGAAGAGCTCCGCGCCCGTTTGCGTGCCGCGTCGGCGCCCTCTCCTGCGGGAGGTGCGCCACCCAAGGGCCCATGCCGTCGGAGCTCGCGCGGGTGCTAGCCTTCTTCTCGTGAGCCCTTCGTATCCCGGCAACCGGTGTCGAGTGTTCGTCCGCTCGATCGCGTGCATCGCGTGCATCGCGAGCCTCGCGTTCGCGCGGCCGTCGCGCGCATTCGAAGCCGGACCGTGGCGCATGGTGGCGGATCCCGGGCCGTTCCCGGCGACTTTCGAGATGCCGGTCGGCGTGTACGACGCGGCGCGTCATCGCGTGCTGGCGATCGATGTCGGGTACAACACGGGCGCCACCGTCGTGCACGCGCTCGAGCTGACGCCAGCGCTGCGGTGGTCCACGCTTTCCGCGACAGGACCGTCGCCTGTGCGCCCATTCGCGGCGAGCCTCGTGCTGGACACCGCGCGCGATCGTCTCCTGGTCGTCGGAGGTGAGCTGGGTGACGGCGCCGGATCGCTCGGCGTGTGGGCGCTGCCGCTCTCCGGCGCGCCGGTTTGGGAGCGGCTCGTCACTTCCGGTTCCCCGAACTGGCGAACCATGCACACGACCGTGTACGACGCGGCGAACGACCGCGTGGTCGTCTTCGCGGGCATGAACCAGTTCACGCTGGAGCCCATGTATCCGAGCACGGTCTGGGTGCTCTCGCTCCAGACACGGCAGTGGGTGGCGTGGACCCCGGAGGGTGCCGGGCCGGGCGGCCGGGCAGGCGCGGTCGGCATGTACGACCCCGTGCGTCAGCGCATGCTCGTCTTCGGCGGGATCGTCGAGGCCGACACGCGGAGTTTTCCTGCGGAAACGTGGGAGCTGGCCCTCGGTGACACACTCGCGTGGCGGCGAATCGTCGAAGCGGGCCACGATCCGGGCGGACGGTGGGGCGCCACCGCCATCCACGATCCCGTGCGAAGGCGCATGCTCTTGCGCGGGGGAGTGGACGCGCAGGGCGAGGTGGACCCGGACCACGTGTGGGCGCTGTCTCTCGACGGCATACCTGCGTGGCAACGACTCGATGCCGAGGGCACGCCGCGCGGCCGCACGTCTTCCCTCGACGTCTACGACCCGGTCGCGGACCGGCTTCTCTCGTGTGGCGGTGCGGCGTACCCACAGATCTCCGCGCTGCCGCTCGCGACGCTGGCGCGCTGGGAGTCGCTCTGGCCGACGAAACCCATGAGCGCGCCGGGACCGCGAACGGGCAACGCGGTCGTGTACGACTCGCGACGCGATCGCTTCGCGGCCATCGGTGGCGAATGTTCCAGCGCCGACTCTTCGATCTGGTGGTTCCAGCCGGACTCGGCCGCGCCGTGGACGGTGGCGGGTTCGTCGGTGGTTCCGCAGGACCACGACTTCGGAGTCACGAACGCGGTGGTGTACGACTCACTCGGCGATCGGTTCATCGTGTTCGACGGCTTCGATGCCTATGCGGCTGCGGCGGAGAATCCGAACTCGTGGACTCCACTCGGACCGCAGTGCCCCGGGGTGTGGTCGGATGTCGGTCGCGGCGCGGGAGTCGTGCTCGACGCGCGCCGCCGCCGCCTGCTCGTGACCGGTGGTTGGATGCCCTACCCGCACGGAGCCGGCTACTCGCTCGACGGCGTCTGGGCGCTGTCGCTCGACGAATCGCCGACGTGGAGCTTCGTCGGCCGCTTGCCGCACATCTCGGCGGCACATGCGGCGTGGATCGACGCCGCCCATGATCGGCTGGTGATCGCCGGTGGATTCAACGTGCGCGACCTCGCGCGCTTCCGCTTCGACTACGGTCCGGTCACATGGTCGACGCCGCTCGATTCCGGGTTCGTGTGGAGCGAACACCGCTCGGCGAGCGGGCCACAGCCGCTCGCGCCACCAAAGGCCTTCGCGACGTTCGATCCGCGTACCGGCGATCTGTTCCTGGCGGCGGATTCGAGCCTGTGGGCGCGTGTCGCCTGCTCGGACGCGGACTGGAGTGCGGTGCCGATGAATGGTCCGCGTGTGGTCGCTCGATCCGCCATCGCATTCGACGCGGTGCGGCGGCAGGTGCTCGCGCTG
>JBGANH010000027.1:0-22582 GCA_044222365.1 Candidatus Eiseniibacteriota bacterium | reverse complement strand
CGCCTTTCCGTCAGCCACGGCTTCCCTCCGTCTCCTGCTCGCGCGCCGGCAGCGTCAGCAGCACGCGGAACACCCCCGGCTCGCGCACCGCGTCCAGCCGCGCCTCCTCGGCCCCGAACGCGTCGAGCCGGCGCCGCACGTTCTCGAGTCCCACGCCGGCGCCGGCGCGCGCGGGCGCGTCCTCGTCCACCGGATTCTCCACCACGATACCGAGTCGCGCGCCCTCGCGCCGCGCCTCGATGCGCACGACGCCACCCTCCAGGCGGCCCGAGACGCCGTGCTTGATCGCGTTCTCGACGAGCGGCTGCAGCAGCAGCGGCGGCACTCGGCAGCCGAGCGCCGCAGGATCCACACGCCGCTCCACGCCGAGGCGTTCGCCGAAGCGCACCTGCTCGATCGCGAGGTAACGCTCGACGAGCGCGAGTTCCTCGGACAGCGCGACCGAATCGCGCGCGGCGAGCGCGAGCGTGCGGCGCAGGAAGTCGCCGAGTCCTTCGCACATGCGGCGCGCCCCTTCGGGATCACTGCCGACGAGCGAGTTGATCGAGTTGAGGCTGTTGAAGAGGAAGTGCGGGTTCAGCTGCGCGCGCAGCGCGCGCACTTCCGCCTCGCGTGTGCTCACCTGCGATTCGAGCACGCGGCGTTCGGCCTCGTGCGCGGCCTCGAACGCGAGCACGAGGTAGTGGACGACGGCCGACAGCAGGTAGAGCGGGATGCCGAGCACGAACAGCACGCCGAAGTTGCGCAGGAGGTCGGCGCGCGTGACGACGCTGCCGCCGAGCCGGGTGAGCACGAGCTCCCACAGCATGCTGCCCACCGACCAGACGGCGCTCGCCTGCAGCGCCACGCCGACCTGTCCCGACAGGACGCCGAGCGGAGGGGTCGAGACGAGCGGGTAGCGCCGGCACGCCCACCAGGCGGACAGCACCACGAAGCCGCAGACGAGCATGGCCGGAACCGCGAACGCGTGCGCGTGCGTCGGCGGCAGCGGTCCGAGCAGCTGCAGGAACTCCGCCAGCAGCAGCCCGGACAGCAGCCACGCGAGCACGTACGGCCCCAGCCACACCCGGCGCGTCAGGAGCGGATGCACGTCAGCTCACCGGGCGCGGCTGGTCGTCGTCGGACTTGGGATACGTGACGCCGATGGACACCTTCTTGCCGGTCGACGTGGTCACCTCGACCGTCCGGTCGCGCCGGCGCACGCGGACGCGCGGCTCGCCCTCGTCCTTGCCGTTCGCCACCTCGATGCCGCCCATCACCGCGAAGCCGCGCACGACGAGCGTCCCGACCGGTTCGACGCCGGGCGCCAGCCGCGTGTTGTCCTCGTATCCCGCCATGATCGGCGTCACTTCGCTCTCCACGCGCCAGTCCGGCGGCACGAAGATCTCGATCCCGCCCCACATCGCGAACACCTCGACGACCGCGCGGCCGTCGGCGAGCTGCGCGTCGCGCAGGTCGAGCTCGACGCCGCCCATCATCGCCGACAGGTCGCCGCCGCGGAACGCGTCCGAGCGGTTGCGGCGGGTGACGCCGCCCATCAGGGCGAACGTGCGCACGAACGCGTCGTCGTCGCCGCCGGTGTTCGGCGCGGGCTCACGCATCGAGCGCAGCACGAGGCTGACGCCGAAGAAGATGAGCATGAGCGGCCACAGGTCGCCGATGCCGATGTGCCACCAGGGCAATTGCAGCTTGTTGCCGAGCAGCAGCAGGCCGGCCGACGTGAAGATCGCGCCGGGAATGACACGCTTGTCCGTGCCGAGGCCGGTGAGCTTCATGACGCCGAAGATCACGAGCAGCAGCGGCCACCAGCTGATGATGGCGTCGGAGTCCACGCCGAACAGGTTGTCGAGCGTCCACAGCAGGCCGAGCACCGTGAGCGCGATCCCGAACACGAGACGGCCACCCAGCTGCGGACCGCCGGAGTTCGAGCCGGAGCTGAAGCCGGCGCCGTACACGTGAATCCGGCCGTGATTATCGCGTTCTTCCATGGTCCATCTCCCACCGGTCCGCGCCACGATCGCCGGCGCTGCGGGTCAGGGTGGTGGCGATCGCCAGTCCCGCCAGGGCGGCGACGGGGATCAGCCAGAGGGGCATCATCAGCACGAGCGCCTTCTGCAGCGATTCGAATGCCGTCACGAGCGCGTCGGGTTCCCGGCGCAACAGCACGGTCAGCAGGACCGCGTTCTGGACGACCAGCCAGAGCGTGCACAGCCCGAACGCACACTCGCGAACGAAGCGCCACGGGGATTCGCGGCGCGTGACGGGGGCGCGGTCACTCATCGTTCTGCTCCCTTCCGTCGTCCACGATCACGGTCGTCCGCTCGTGAGGCATGAAGCGTGAGGCGATCGCCTCGACCACGGCGCCGACGCCGACGGCGACGAGGGCGAGCGGCCAGCTGGTCGCCCAGGTCAGGCCCTTCCAGTGATAGACCGACGCGAAGAAGTACCCGCCCATCAGCACCAGCGTGACGGCCGAGCCGAGCTTCTTCGCCGTGCGGGCGCCCACGATCCCGGCGACGCCCATGAGCATCGGGATCACCGGCCACCAGTCGCCGATCGAGGTCCAGGGCAGCAGGCCCTGGCGAACCGCGAGGAACATCACACCGAGCGCGATGAGCCCGAGTCCCCAGGTGAGCCCCTCGAGCGGCTCCCGCTCTCCTCTGTACCGGGACATCTTCCTCCTCCTTGGGGCCGCGCTCGGGAGTCACCGTGACGCCCGCCGCATCGGCCACGCACGGGAAGTTACGGACGGTGCAAGGCGGTTTCGCGGCGCTTTCGGCCAACGGCGGCGGCGTGTCGGTGAACGGCGCCCGCCGGTCCGCGAGAGGCGGCCCGCGGCGCGTTCACGCGGCGCCTCCGGCGGCACGCTTGCGTTCGCGTGCGAGCACCACGACCACGCCGCCGAGCGCCGCGAGCGTGAAGATCGCCCACTGGACGGCGTACGAAAGATGGGTCTGCGGGTCCGGGAGCTTCGGCGCGAAGCGCTTCAGCGTGTCCGTCGTGCACTCGGGCAGCGCCACGAGCCACACGTCGTGCGCCACGTCGGGCCAGCGCGAAGCGAGCGTGTCCGGATCGGGATGCAGGCTGCTCCAGCGCTCGGGCGCCTCGCCCGCGAGCCGCACCCACGGCAGGCGCGAATGCGCCCCCTCGAGCGGCTGCGCGTAGGCGACCACGCACACGGAGTCGCCGGTCGTGAAGCGCTCGGGATGCGCGCCCTCGGCGCTGTCCACGGCCATCCAGCCGCGGTTGACCAGCACGAGCGCGCCGTCGGCGAGACGCAGCGGCGTCACGACGTCCACGCCGACGCCGCCTTCCTCGGGCTCGCGCGAGAGCACGAGATGCCGCGTCGTGTCGAAGCGGCCGCCGAGCTGCACCTTGTCGGTGCGCCGCGCGCGCAGTGCCGCGCCATCCGCCACGGACTCGGGTCCGGCGCGCAGCATGCTCTCGAGCCGTTCGTTCGCGGCGCTCTTCTCGATCCAGCGCGAGCGCTGCCAGAGCCCCATGCGCACGCACACTCCTGCCAGCGCGAGCAGCGCGAGCACGAGCAGGAGCGGACCGGGACGCAACGCGCGACTCAGCTGGCGGGCTTGGGCGGCGCCGGCGGCAGCTCGAAGGCGACCGTGTTCGGCTCGAAGCCGGCCGTCTTGTGGGCGCCGTCGCAGAAGGGCTTGTTCCCCGAGTGGCCGCAACGGCAGAGGCTCACGCGCTCGCGGCCGCCGAGCCCGAAGGCCGCACCGTCCATGTCCACGATCTCGAAATCTCCTTCGACGCGAATGGAGCCGTTCTTCATCACCGTCAGCTTCGTGGACGCCATGGGTTCCTCCGGGCAAGTCGTGGTGGTGGTTCGCTTTCGCGGCGGCAATCTAGCAGCGCGGCGGCGCCGGGGCGACCGGCGGGCCGAGCGCCGGGGCGTCGGCCGGACCGGCGGCGGGACCGGCCCGGCGCCGCGCCGACCGACGCCGTGCAACCGGCGCGCGCCCGGCCCCGTAATCCAGCCGCGTCCGCGCTCCAATCTTCGCGCGACGCGGCAACGACTGCCCGGTCGGCACACACCATCCCGGAGGTAGCAGGTGATCGAGTTGCTCGTGGTGGGGACGCTCGTCTTCGTCGCGGCCATCCTGATCGGCGTTTTCGCGACGGTCCTCGGTTTCGTCGGTTTCCTGATCTCGATCCCGTTCCGTCTGCTCGGGCTCGCGTTCAAGGCGCTCGGCTTCCTGATCGCACTGCCGTTCCTCGCCATGGGCGGCATCCTCGCGCTCGTGCTCGGCGGCGGCGCCCTCGCGATCGGACTCGCGCTCGCCTTCCTCCCGCTGTTCCCATTCCTCGCGCTCGGCGCGCTCGCGTGGTGGCTGTTCCGCCGCGGCTCGCCGCAGCCGGAGAAGCGCTCGCAGGCGAGCGTCGTCTCGTAGCACCCGTCTTCGCCTGACCGGGCGAAACGCGCGGGCGGCCACCGGGTCCTCCACCCGGCCCGGCCGCCCCGCTGCGTTTCGGGAACGGAGCGCGCCCGCCGTCCGCGCGGCGCCAGTTTTTTTTTTCGCACCTCGCCCTCCCGGGGCGCACTTTTCTCCCACGTGCGGCCGGGGGTCCGTTATTCTGCGCGACCGACGCGCGGAACTTGCCGCGCTCCCCTCCCTCCACCACTCGAAGCACGAGGTCTGCGAGTTGAGCGATATCCGCGCCTGGACCCCCAAGGACTCCGCTGCGCTGTACAACGTGAACGGCTGGTCCAGCGGCTACTTCCGCATCAACGATGCGGGCCACATGGAAGTCACGCCGTCGGGCCCCGAAGGCCCGAGCGTGGACCTCTTCGAGCTGGTCGGCGACCTCGAGCGGCGCGGCCTCGGCATGCCGCTGCTCGTGCGGTTCTCCGAGATCCTGCACTCGCGCGTGCAGCAGCTGTTCGGCTGCTTCGGCAACGCCATCAAGGAGTACGGCTACCGCGGGCGCTATCGCGGCGTGTTCCCGATCAAGGTCAACCAGCAGCACCACGTCGTCGAGGAGCTCGTGCGCTTCGGCGGTCCGCTCGGCCTCGGCCTCGAAGCGGGCTCGAAGCCCGAACTGCTCGCCGCGCTCGGCATGATCGAGCACGACGACTCGCTGCTGATCCTGAACGGGTACAAGGACATCGAGTACATGGAGACGGCGCTGCTGTCCCAGAAGCTCGGCCGCTACCCGATCATCGTGATCGACCGCTACCGCGAGCTCGACATCCTGCTCGAGACCGCCCGACGCCTCGACATCCGCCCGCACGTCGGCGTGCGCGCGAAGCTCACGACGAAGGGCGCCGGCAAGTGGATGGACTCGACGGGTGACCGCTCGAAGTTCGGCCTCAGCGCGACCGAGATGGTGCTGCTCGTCGAGAAGCTGCGCAACGAGCAGATGCTCGACTGCCTCGAGCTCGTGCACTTCCACATCGGCTCGCAGATCTCGGCGGTGCGCGCGATCAAGGACGCCATGAAGGAAGCCGGCCGCGTGTACGTCGAACTCGCGAAGGCCGGCGCCGGCCTGCGCTTCATCGACGCCGGCGGCGGCCTCGGCGTGGACTACGACGGCTCGTCCACGAACTGGCACTCGTCCACGAACTACACGATGCAGGAGTACGCGAACGACATCGTCGCCGCGATCCAGGACGCGGTCGAGACCGCGGGCCTGCCGCATCCGGACATCGTGACCGAGTCCGGCCGCGCGCTCGTCGCGCACCACTCGGTGCTCGTGTTCAACGTGCTCGACGTGAACGAGGTGCTCGCCGGCCAGTCGCTGCCCGCGCCCGATCCCTCGGCGCCGGCGGTGATCCAGCAGCTGATCGAGACGTGGCGCGGGATCTCCCGCAAGAACTTCCAGGAGGCGTACCACGACGCGCTGCAGCTCAAGGAGGAGGCGTCGAGCCTCTTCAATCTCGGGCTGCTCGACCTCGGCGGCCGCGCCCGCGTCGAGCAGCTCTTCTGGGGCTGCTGCGAAGCGATCCTGAAGATCACCCGCGAGCTCGAGTACGTGCCGGACGATCTCGAAGGCCTCGAAAAGGGCCTCGCGGACACGTACTACGGCAACTTCTCCGTGTTCCAGTCGGCGCCCGATCACTGGGCCGTGAAGCAGCTGTTCCCGATCGCGCCGCTGCACCGCATGACCGAGAAGCCCACGCGGCGCGCGGTGATCGCCGACCTCACGTGCGACTCCGACGGCAAGATGGACCAGTTCATCGACCTGCGCGACGTGAAGAACTGGCTCGAGCTGCACCCGTTCGACGGCCGCCCGTACTACCTCGGCGTGTTCCTCGTCGGCGCGTACCAGGAGATCCTCGGCGACCTGCACAACCTGTTCGGCGACACGAACGCCGTGCACATCTCGCTCGACGCGCAGGGCTACCGGGTCGAACACGTGGTCGAGGGCGACTCGGTCACCGAGGTGCTCGGCTACGTCCAGTATTCGAAGCAGCAGCTCATGCAGAAGCTGCGTCAGGCGAACGAGGAGGCGCTCCGCAAGGGCCTGCTCACGTTCGAGGAATCGGCGCTGCTCATGAAGCGCTACGACGAGGGCCTCTCGGGCTACACGTACCTCGAGGAGGAACCGGCGCCTCTGCACCTGCCGAGCAACGGCAATGGCGGCTCGCCGTCGGGGCTCACCCCCCGTCCGGCCGGCATCGAGACGGCCCGGTCGGGCGTCGCCGGCCGCTAGTCGCGTTTCCCCGCGGCGGGCCCCTCTCGCGAGGTGGTCCGCCGCATCGTTTTTCGCCCGGGAAGGGCCCCGGACGGCGGTTGAGAAAACCGCCCCTCTCGGGCATTCTCCCGCGCGCTCGTACCCACCCCCGCGCCGTGTGCCGAAGCCCCGTCCGGGCGCTTCATCCGGCGCCGCAACCCGTCAGGAAGGCCATGGCCGAATTCATCTACACCATGAAGGACCTCCGCAAGGTGGTCCCTCCCAAGCGCGAGATCCTCAAGGGCATCTGGCTCTCGTTCTACTACGGCGCCAAGATCGGCGTGCTGGGCCTGAACGGCGCCGGCAAGAGCTCGCTGCTGAAGATCATGGCGGGTGTGGACCCCGACTTCATCGGCGAGGCGTTCCTCGGCAAGGGTTTCACGGTCGGCTATCTCGAGCAGGAACCGAAGCTCGATCCGGCGAAGAACGTCATGGACAACGTCGCCGACGGCGTCGGCGAGAAGATGCGCATCAAGCGCCGCTGGGACGAGATCAGCGCGAAGTTCGCCGAGCCCATGGAAGACGATGAGATGAACAAGCTCATCGAGGAACAGGGCAAGCTTCAGGACGCGATGGACGCCGGCAACCTGTGGGATCTCGAGCGCCAGCTCGAGATCGCCATGGACGCGCTGCGCTGCCCGCCCGCGGACGCCGACGTGACCACGCTGTCGGGCGGCGAGCGCCGCCGCGTCGCGCTGTGCCGGCTGTTGCTCTCGCACCCCGACCTGCTGCTGCTCGACGAACCGACGAACCACCTCGACGCCGAATCGGTCGCGTGGCTCGAGCGCTTCCTCAAGGACTACACGGGTACGGTCGTCGCGGTGACGCACGACCGCTACTTCCTCGACAACGTCGCGGGCTGGATCCTCGAGCTCGACCGCGGCGCGGGCATCCCGTGGGAAGGCAACTACACGTCGTGGCTGGAGCAGAAGAAGAACCGCCTCCAGCAGGAAGAAAAGACCGAGTCCGCGCGCCAGAAGACGCTCGAACGCGAGTTCGAGTGGGTCAAGATGGCGCCGCGCGCGCGCCAGGCGAAGAGCAAGGCGCGTCTCGCCGCATACGAGAAGATGCTCGCCGAGGAGTCGGCCGAGCGCATCGACAACGTCGAGATCTACATCCCGCCGGGCCCGCGTCTCGGCAACGTGGTCATCGAGGCGAAGGAACTCACGAAGGGCTACGGCGACAAGCTGCTCATCGAGAACCTCTCGTTCAAGCTCCCGCCCGCCGGCATCGTCGGCGTGATCGGCCCGAACGGCGCCGGCAAGACGACGCTGTTCCGCATGCTCGTCGGCGAGGAGCAGCCGGACGCCGGCTCGCTGCGCGTCGGCGAGACCGTGAAGATCGCGTACATCGACCAGAGCCGCGATTCGCTCTCGCCCGAGAAGACCGTGTGGGAGGAGATCACCGGCGGCAACGAGCTGCTCACGCTCGGCAAGCGCGAGATCAACTCGCGCGCGTACTGCTCGTGGTTCAACTTCCGCGGCGCCGACCAGCAGAAGAAGGTCGGCACGCTGTCGGGCGGCGAGCGCAATCGCCTGCAGATGGCGAAGCTGCTGCAGAGCGGCGGCAACCTGCTCCTGCTCGACGAGCCCACGAACGATCTCGACGTCGACACGCTGCGTGCACTCGAGGACGCGCTCCTCGAGTTCGCCGGCTGCGCCGTGGTCATCTCGCACGACCGCTGGTTCCTCGACCGCATCGCGACGCACATCCTCGCGTTCGAGGGCGACTCGCAGGTCGTGTTCTTCGAGGGCAACTACCAGGACTACGAGAAGAACCTGCATGAGCGCATCGGCGCCGACGCCGACACGCCGCACCGCATCAAGTACAAGCCGCTCGCGCGCTGAGCACGGCCGGCCGGAAGGCACGAAGGGAGGCGTTCGCGCGAACGCCTCCCTTTCGCATGCCCGGCGGTGGCGGTGCTACCGTGACGGCCCACCCGAACGGAGATCCGCCATGCGTACGCTGCCCGCACTGCTCCTCCTGACGCTCGCCTGCTCGGCCGCGCCCGTGCGGGCCGAATCCTCGTCCGCGGGCGGTCCCGAGGTGCGCGCGCTCATCGACCGCGTGACCGCGGCGTACGGCGGACGGCCGGCGCTCGAGAAGGTGAAGGCCTACCGCGTCGAGGGCTCGCTCTTCTCCGCGATGCGGCATTCGGATTCGCCCACGGTGCGCGTGTTCGCGCGCCCGGGCCGGCTCAAGGTGATGCTCGACTACGCGAACGGCGCCGAGATGCGCTTCGTGGACGGGGACCGCGGCTGGCGCAGCGAGGGTGGCGGCCCGGTCGAGGAGGCGCAGGGGCCGATGTTCTCGGCGATGGTGCTGCAGGCCGCGCGCGCAGGTGTGCCGTGGATCCTGTACGAGCACGCGGACGAAGCCTCGTTCACCGATTCGCTCGAGCAGAACGGGGTCCGCTGCGCCGGCGTCCTGATCCCTCTCGGCAAGGGCCTCCTGCTGCGCGCCTGGGTGCATCCGGGCAACTTCCACGTCGTCCGCAGCCAGGGACTGTTGTCGCAGGGCGGCATGAGCACGCACTTCGAGACCGTGTACTCGGACTTCCGCGTCGTGGACGGCGTCACGTTCGCCTTCCGCGAGGAGAACTTCGCGTCCGGTCACCAGACGGGCCTCACGACGATCACGAAAGTCGTGCTCAATCCCCCGATCCGGCCCGGCGAGTTCCAGCCCTCGCCCGCCGGCGCCCCGCGCTCGCGCCGCGGCGACTCCTGACGAGGCGGCGGCCACGGCGGGCGCGAATCCTCCTCCACCCTCCGGGCTCGTACCGGCGAACCCGAGGCGAAAGGAGCCCGCGATGAACACGAAGACCCATGACGTGACCGACTTCCAGCGTGACGTGATCGAGCGCAGCCGCGAACTGCCCGTGCTCGTGGACTTCTGGGCCGCCTGGTGCGGCCCGTGCCGCACGCTCGGCCCCGTGCTCGAACGGGTCGCGAGCGGTGCGGACGGCCGCTGGGCGCTCGCGAAGGTGGACACCGAGGTGTTCCCGGCGGAGGCGCAGCAGTACGGCGTGATGAGCATCCCCAACGTGAAGCTGTTCGTGAACGGCGAGGTCGTGGACGAGTTCGTCGGCGCGCTGCCCGAGTCCGAAGTGCGGCGCTTCCTCGAGCGCGCGATCCCGGGCCCGGCGAGCGCGGCCGTGGGCGAGGCGCGCGCGAAGCTGGCGGCCGGCGATCTCACCGGCGCGATCGCGGCGCTGGACGCGGCGCTGGCCGGCGACGCGGCCAACGCGCCGGCGCGGCTGCTGCGAGCCGAGCTCACGCTCCGCACGGCGCCGGAGACGATCGAGTCGCAACTGGCGCCGTTCGGCGACGAGCAGTCGGATCGCGTCGAGGCGCTCCGCGTGCTCGCACACTGGCTGCTCGAAGCGAGCCGCCTGCCCGAAGGCGCGGCGCGCGCGCCGTTCACGGCGGCGCTCGCGGCGATCCGCGAGGGGGACTGGGACACGGCGCTCGCGCAGGTGGTCGCCACCCTGCACGCGCACCGTGGCTACGCCGGCGGCGCCGCGCGCGAAGTCGGGCGCGCGATCTACCTGCTGCTCGGGATCGAGCACGAGGCGTGCGAGAAGCACTACCGGGCGTTCACGAGCGCGCTCTACGTCTGACGACGCGTGCCTCCGGCTCGCGAGGGGCGAACGGCGGCGCGAGGGCGGACCGCCGCCGCGCCGTCAGTCGTCCCGGCGCGTGAAGGCGCCGAGCGCGAGCAGCGTGAGCGCGACGTTCTCGGCGAACTTCCGTGCCCCGATGGATTGCGCGCCGGCCTTGCCGAAGCATCCGCAGCGGAAATCGAGCCCGCGTGCCCACGCGGCGGCGACCGCCACGGTGAACACGAGCATGAGCGCGAGCACCACGAGCGCGCCGGCGCGCGGCTTCACGCGCAGCACGAGCGACAGACCCGCGAGCAGCTCCACCCACGGCGTCACCATGGCGACGAGGTTCACCGCCGCGACCGGCAGGATCCGGTAGTGGTTCACCTGGTTCGCGAAATCGGCGAGGTCGCCCAGCTTCGCGAGCGCGGCCGCCAGGAACAGCACGCCGAGCGCGAACTGCGCCAGCGTACCCGCCGTGCGCGTGACGTTCACGGCTGCGCGCCCTTCGTCACCGGCATGCCCGCCGACGCCCAGCCGGGCAGCCCGTCCTTGAAGACGAGCACGCGCTTGTGGCCCGCCTCGATGAGCGCGTAGGCGAGCGTGCGCGCGAGGTCGCAGTCGCCCCCGCCGCAGTAGACGATGATCGGCAGCCCCTTCTCGTCGAAGGCCTTCGCGAGCTCGGGCTTCTTGTAGACGTCGTCGAACGGCAGGCTCGCCGCTCCGGGGATGTGGCCTTCCGCGTATTCCTCGGCCGAGCGCGCGTCCACGAACACCGCGCCGCGCCCGGTGTGGAAGCGCTTCGTGAAGTCGAGCCCGACCTCGAGCGGCTCGCGCGTCTCCGGCACGACGGGCAGGACGACGGGCACCGGGGCCGCCACGGTTTCTTCCGTCGCGATCTGCGGCTGCGCGGGCGTCCCGGCAGGCCCGGTGACCGGCGCGGCCGGTTGCGCCGCGGGCTTGCTCCCGGGCTTCGCACCCTGCGGCGCTGGCGTGGCGGGTACGGGCTTCGCGCCCCCCGAGGTGGCGACGGGCTCCGCCGTGGCGGCGGCCACGGCGCCGGACGCCGGTGCCGGCGAGACTTCCGCGGCCGGCGGCGGCAGCGCTCCCGCCAGGCTTTCGAAGCTCGCGAGCTTCGGCTCGTGGCGGATCCACGAGAGCGCCCGCGGCGAGCGCGCCGAGGCCTGCAGCGCGTTGAACGACAGGCCGAGCGCGATGCCGGCCGACACGAGCACGGTGACGTCGCGCAGGAGCGAAGAGCGGCGGGGAGTCGGTTCGTTCGGGCGTTCGGACATGACGGGACACTCCTGTGAAGGATGGACGCGATCAGCATAGCCCGGCCCGCGCGCGCACCGGTACTGGTCCGTTGGGAGAGGCATCGCCCCCTCCCGGTCCGCCGGGTGCCGATTCGCGCCGTCTCGTATAGCCTCCCGGCCATGTCGAACGGACGGCAGAAGTCATGAGCGCGCGCTTCGACGTGCGCACCTATCGCGAGCCGCGACCGGTGCCGTGGCTCATCCGGCTCCTCGGACCGGTCAATCGCACGCTCATGCTGCGCGGCGCGCTCAAGCTGCGCGCGTTCGACCTGCCGGCGGAAGACCTCGCGCGGCTGCGTACCGCCGTGCACCCGGGCACCGCGGCGTTCCTGGGCCCCAACCACCCCGAGTTCACGACCGACTGGCTCATCGACAAGGAGATCTCCTGTCTCTGCGCGCCGCTCATGGCGCACTGGGCGTCGTACGAGATCGTGAACGGCTCGCCGCTCTCGCAGCGCTTCTGGCTCGCGAACAACCTCGTCGCGAACGCGCCGGGCGGCGGCGGCAAGGACTACTCCGTGCGCTGGGCGCGCGCGGGTCACGGCGTGCTCCTCCACCCCGAGGGCACCGCGACCTGGCAGTCCGAGCGCACGTCGCCGTTGCTCCCGGGCATCGTGGACATGGCGTGGGAGGCGGCCGAGCAGGTGCGCGCGGCGGGCGAGCGGCGCCCGGTGTTCGTCGTACCGCTGGTCTGGAAGCTCGTGTTCTCGGCCGACGCTTCGGAAGGACTGAACCGCGAGATGGCGCTCGTCGAGCGCGCGCTCGGTCTCCCCCGGGGAGGAGCCGGCACCGGCGAGCGCTTCTCCGCGCTCATGCGCGGCACGCTCGCCGTGCGCTGCCGGACCCTCGACCTGCCCGAAGTCCCGGTGGACGCGCCGTACTTCGAGGCGCAGGCCGCGGCGATGTCCGCCATCCGCGCGCGCCTCACCGAACGCCACGGCGAGTTCGACGCCGACATGACGCGGGCGCAGCACCGGCTCCGCGGCGCCATCCGCCGGCGGCTCAAGGCGGACGGCGACGAGGCGGCGGCACGCCGCGACCGCGCGCTGGTCACGGAGCTGCAGCGGCTGCACAGCTTCGACCCCGCGCTGTACGACCGCCCTTCGCTCACGCAGGAGCAGGTCGCGGAGAACCTCAAGCGGGTGCGTTCGGCGCTCGTCACGCGAGGTTGGCGCAACGCGCTGCACAACCTCGTGCCGGTCGCGGTCGCGCCCCGCACCGTGCACGTCCGCGTGCCCACGCCGCTCGACGTGGGCCGCGCGTTCGCGTCCGCGTCGGACCGCGGCGTGGACGCCGCCGGAGCGAAGGCCGAACTGCTGGGCGAACTCCACGCCAGCCTGCAGGGTGCGCTCGATGCGCTGGGGCGCGAGCTGGCGCCGCTGCAGGAAGCCCGGCGCGTGCCGATGTCCTTCGAGCAACGCTCGTCCTGACCGGCACCTCGGGCTCCGGGCCTTCGTGAGAAGGCTCCTTCGCCCTCAAGGCGCTCACCGCTCGTCCGAGACTCCGTACAGCGGCCCCCGCGGCCGTCCCCCTCGATCTCCCGAGATGGCCGGAGTCACTTCGTGATCCGCATTCTGTTTGTCGACGACGAACCCATGGTGCTGGACGGCATCCGCCGGATGCTCCTGTCCGAACGCAGCCAGTGGGAGATGAAGTTCGCGGTCAGCGGTGACGTGGCGCTGCAGGTGTGCGCCAACGCACCGGTGGACGTCATCGTCTCGGACATGCGCATGCCGGAGATGGACGGCGCGACCCTGCTCGAGACGGTCGCGGAGAAGTATCCCGAGATGATCCGGGTCGTGCTCTCCGGGCATTCGGAGCTCAGCGCGGCGCTGCGTGCCATGAACGTCGCGCACCAGTACCTCGCCAAACCCTGCGAAGGTCCCGCGCTCATCCAGACGTTGAAGGACGCGCTGCAGCTGCGCGACCGGCTGACCAACACGCGCGTGCGGCAGCTCGCGAATCGTCTGGGCACGCTGCCGAGCATTCCCCAGAGCTTCACGCGCATCAATCGCCTCCTCGCCGACCCCGCGAGCAACATGACCGACGTCGCCGACGCCATCTCGGCCGATCCGGCGCTGAGCGGAAAGGTCCTGCACCTGGCGAACAGCGCGTTCTTCGGGCCCTCCCGTCACGCCACGAGCCTGCCCGCGGCGACCGCCATGCTCGGCATCGCCGCCATCCGCCACCTCGTCCTCACGGCGGAGGTGTTCGACGCGCTCCCGGTGCATGCCGGTACGCGCGGCGTGAGCCCGCAGGAACTCCAGGCGCATTCCTCGCTCGTCGGCCGGATCGCGAGTGCGCTCGAACCCTCGGCGCCCTGGTGCGACGACGCCTTCGCCGCCGGGCTGCTGCACGACATCGGCATCCTCGTGCTGGCGGCGCGCATGCCCGCGGAGTTCGACCAGATCCAGCTCTTCGTCGAAGCCGGCGCGCCCCGCGCCGAAGCCGAGCGTGCGGTGCTGGGCGTCGATCACGGCGAAATCGCGAGCTACCTGCTCGGACTGTGGGGCCTGCCCGCGACGATCATCGAGGCGGTCGCGAGGCACGTGCACTTCCGCCTCGACGACGCGCTTCCCCTGAACGTGACGTCGGCCGTCGGCGTGGCGAACCACATCGCGCGCGAACTCGCGCGGCCCGACGACCCGGCTCTCGCACGGCCCGGTGGCGAGCACTGGGAGCGCTGGCGCGGGATCGCCGCGAGCATGATGCACACGGAGGCCGCATGACCACGCCCATCGCTGCCTTCTGGCCACCCGTGGACCGGGTGCTCATCGCCGACGACGAGCGGTCCGTCCGCATGACGCTCACGTTCGGACTGGAACGGGCGGGCTTCGACGTCGTCGCGGTGAAGGACGGCGACGAGGCGCGCGAAGTGATGATCGGCGAAGCCCCGCCGCAGATCCTGCTTCTCGACTGGAACATGCCCGGCATGACCGGACCGGAGCTGTGCCGCTGGATCCGCACGCAGCCGGTCCTGGCGAGCTGCTACATCCTGCTCGTCACGGCACACGACAGTACGGAAGCGCTCGTGGAGGGGATCGAAGCCGGAGCCGACGATTTCATCCGCAAGCCTTTCCGCATCGCGGAGGTGGTCGCGCGGGTGCGCGCCGGAAAGCGGCTCGCGGCGATGCAGTCCGCGCTGAACGCCCGGCTCGTCGAGCTCGAAGCGGCACTCGCCGAGGTCCGGAACCTGCGCGGCCTGATCCCGATCTGTGCCCACTGCCACAGCATTCGTTCCGCCAGCGAAGACTGGCAGCGGCTCGAGGCCTACATCGAACAGCACTCCGAAGCGACGTTCAGTCATTCGATCTGCGACGCCTGCATGGAGAAATACTACCCGGAGGACCCCGCCTCCGAAGCTGGGGAGGATGCCGCATGAGCGGCGCGACGACTCGACCCCCTCTTTCGGGATGCCACCCGTTGCTGGCCCGCCAGTTGAATCGGACCCTGGGCCCGGACCCGATCCTCGACGAGCCCTTGCAGCGCCTGCTCGCGCTCGTCAATCGCTCCTACTTCGACTGCGACGAGCAGCGCGGGCTCGGCGAACACGCGCTCGCCACGGTCACGGAGGAGCTCAACGAACGCAATCGCGAACTGGCCTCCCAGCTCGTGCGCCTGCGGATGCAGGCGCGCACGCTGGACCAGATCAACGACGCGGTCTTCGCCGTCGATCGGAACGGCACGATTCACACCGCGAACAACGCCACCGCGGCCCTGTTCGAATGCACGCCCTCCGAGCTCGAAAATGCCCGCCTCGAGCAGTTTCTCGCCGGCCCGGACCCGGCCGCTTCCGCCGAACAGATGCTCGCCATCGCGGCGCGGGACGGTTCGTGGCGTGGAGACCTCACCTTCCAGCGCGAGAGCGGCGCCTCACTCGTGGCCGAAGCCACGATCGTGCGGCAGGACGCCTGCCCGAACGATCCTTCGGAGTACGCCGTCGTGGCACGCGACGTCACCGACCGCCGGCTCATGGAGCGGCAGCTGCTCCAGTCGCAGAAGCTCGAAGCGATCGGTCAACTCGCCGCGGGCATCGCGCACGAGATCAACACGCCCGCGCAGTACGTGGCCGACAACCTCCGCTTCCTGATGGAAGGGGTCGCGACCACCACGAAGGTCCTCGCGGAACTGAGGAGCGGCCGCCCGTGCACTCCGGAGCTCGAGGAGGAACTGGCGATCTACGAGGGCGAGATGCCCGCCGCGATCCGCCAGTCGCTCGAGGGCATGTCGCGCATCGCCGCGATCGTCCGGGGCATGCGCACCTTCGCGCATCCGGGCGGGTCGTCGAAGACGACGGTGGACCTGAATGCCGAGATCGCGAGCACGGTGACCGTCACCCGGAACGAGTGGAAGTACGTCTCCGAGGTCGTCACGGAGTTCGACCCCGAGTTGCCGCCCGTGCCGGCCATCGCGGGCGAGATCAACCACGTGTTCCTCAACATCATCGTGAACGCCGCCCACGCGATCGAGGAGCGGCTGAAGACCGCGCCGGCGCCTCCGGGGCGCATCCTGATCCGCACCGAGCGGGAGGGCGACCACGTCGTGATCCGCATCTCGGACAACGGCTGCGGCATCCCGGACGCGATCCGGGACCGCGTCTTCGACCACTTCTTCACCACCAAGGCCGTCGGCAAGGGCACGGGCCAGGGGCTCGCCATCGTGCACCGGCTGGTCTACGAGAAGCACGGCGGCACGATCCAGTTCGAGCCCGCGCTGCCGACCGGAACGACCTTCGTCATTCGACTGCCTCTGACGGCCACGACCCTCGTGGCGCAGTCCGAAGCCGCGTGACCGCGAACAGAGGAGGCCAGACATGAGCATCCACCGAGTGCTCTTCGTGGACGACGAGCCCAACATCCTGGAAGCCGTGAAGCGCACCATCAAAGGCCCCTTCGAAGTCGTGACGGCGCTCGGTGGTGAGGCCGGCCTGGCCGAGGTGGACAAGGGGCAGCCGTTCACGGTGGTGGTGAGCGACCTGCGCATGCCGGTCGTCGACGGCATGCTGCTGCTCAAGCACGTGAAGGAGCGCTCTCCCGAAACGGTGCGCATCCTGCTGACCGGAAACGCCGACATGGAGGCGGCCATCAACGCGGTGAACGACGGCCAGCTGTTCCGCTTCCTCACCAAGCCCTGCCCGGGCGGTACGATGCGGGCGGCGCTCCTCGCCGCTCTCGAACAGCACCGTCTCGTCACCTCCGAACGCGTGCTGCTCCAGCAGACGCTCCGCGGCAGCATCCGGGCCCTCGCGGAAATGATCTCGCTCGTCCACCCGGCCGTCTCCGCGCACACGAGCCGCGTCCGGAGGCTCGTCGTGGAGATCGGCACGCGCATGCAGGCCGAGGACCTCTGGCGCATCGAGGTGGCCACCATGCTCGCACACCTCGGTTACGTCACCCTGCCCTCCGAGACCGTCGCGAAGCTCCACGTCGGTGCGGACCTCTCGCCGAGCGAAGCCACGTCGGTGCTCAAGGTTCCCGAAGTCGCCGCGCAGTTGATCGCGAACATCCCCCGCCTCGAGGAAGTGCAGTCCATCCTGATGTACCAGAACGCCGGATACGACGGCGTCGGCTCACCCGTGCCGTCGATCATCGGGGAGCGCATTCCGCTCGGCGCCCGGCTGCTCAAGGCGGCGACCGACTACGACACGCTCGAGTCGCGAGGCATGTCCCCGTCGGAGGCCCTGGTGGTGATGCAGTCCCACTCCGCGAGCTACGACCCGAACGTGCTCCGGATCCTCAACGAGATCCAGCAGGGCACCAGCATCACCGGTGTCGTGCGGCAAATTGCAATTCACGAGATGCGCCCCGGAATGGTCTTCGCCCAGGACGTGACCGACACCCGCGGCCTCCTGCTCGTGGCACGCGGCCAGGAAGCCAGTGAAAGCCTCCTGTCGCGCCTCCACGAGTACCAGGATCCCGCGCTCCAGACCATGCGTGTGCTCGTCACGACCCCGCCCGGGTACAGCGCCGAGCGCCGGGCGGCGTGAGGGCACCGTCAAGCTCCGGGGGATTCTGCCGAAGCTCCGGGGTGGACCCATGGACGAACCCTGCTCCAACGGGAGCGGGCGGCCAATGCATTCGTGCCACGGCACGGGACGGCCCGGAGGCGACATGAAGCGGATCCTCTGCGTACACAACGAGGCGCGCGTACTCGAGCAGTGGCGTCGCATGCTCCTCGAGCGCGAGCGCACCTGGGAGGTGCGACTCGCGACCTCGAACGCCGACGCGCTCTCCGTGCTCGCGACCTGGCCGCCGGACGCGGTGATCGCGGCGTCGCGCCCGCCCGTCGCCGACGGCATCGGCCTCCTGACGCACGTGCGCGACCAGCGGCCGGAGACCATCCGGATCGCGGTCGGTGAGGCCTTCCAGAACGAGAACTCGCTGCGTGCGCTCAAGGTCGTGCATCGGGCGATGCCCGACGACCCGGAGCCCGAAGCCTTCGTGGAGACGCTGCGGCGAACGCTGCTCATGCGCGACTACGTCGGGCAGCCGCGCCTGCGCGCGCTGATCGGCCAGGTCGGACAGCTCCCTGCCGTGCCGGGCGTGTACGCCGAGCTCACGCGCCGGCTCAACGACCCCTCCGTGTCCGTCTTCGAGCTCGGCGAACTCGTCGCCGAGGACGCCGCGCTCGCCGTGCAGGTGCTGCGCCTGGCGAACAGCGCCTACTTCGGGCGCGGGCAGGTGGTCACGCGCATTCCGGATGCGGCCGCCCGGTTGGGCACCCGGCTGCTGCGCTCGCTCGTGCTGACCGCGGAAGTCTACGGGCACCTGCCCGTCTCTCCCGCGTTCGCGGGGCGCATCGAGGAGTTGCAGCGCCACGCGTCCCTCGTCGCCCGCATCGCGTCGGGCCTCGATCCGCGAGCCCCGTGGAAGGACGATGCGTTCACGGCGGGACTCGTGCACGACGTCGGGAAGCTGCTCCTGCTCTCGCGCCTGCCCGAGTTGAGCGCGCGCATCGCGCAGGAAGCCGCGGACTCGTTCCGGCTGGAGCACGAAGTCGAGGTCGAGCAATTGGGCGCGCATCACGGCGCGCTGGGCGCCTGCCTGCTCGGCATGTGGGGGCTTCCGAGCGCGGTGATCGAAGCCGTGCACGGCCATCACGACCTCGCGCTCGAGATCCCGCATTCGCTGAACGCGGCCCGGGCCGTCGCGATCGCCGACCGCCTCGCGCACGCCGCGACCGACGACGAAGAGATGAAGATGCGTGCGGAACCGTTGCCCATGACCATCGTCACCGACCCGCGCTGGGCCTGGTGGCGCGAGATGGCCGAACAGATCGCCAACGAGGGCAGTGTCGTCTGACGCACGTGAACGCCGTCGCCAACGGCGTGGGGAGCGAATCGAAGATGCGGCGCGTACTGGTGGTGCACGACGATGCGGCGGCGCTCGAGCGTCTGCGCCGCGCGATGCAGCAGCGGGAACCGGCCTGGGAGATGTCCTCGGCGTTCTCGGTCGAGGATGCGCTGCAGGAGGTCGAGCACTCGCACCCCGACGTCGTCGTCTCGGTCGCCCGGCCCAGCCTCGACGGCGTCGCGCTCCTCGCCCGGATCCGCGACCAGCACTCCGAGATCGTGCGCGTCCTCGTGGGCGTCCAGGGCGCCGACGAGAACGCCCTGCGCGCATTGCGCATCGCCCACCGCGCCGTCCCCGAACCCGTGGACATCCACGCGCTGCTCGAGGCCATCCGCCGCACGCTGCTGTTGCGCGAGCTCGTCTCGAACGACGCCGTGCGCGAACTGCTCGGCAAGATCGGCAAGCTGCCGCCGGTGCCGAGCGTGTACGCCCGGCTCACGTCGCGGCTCGAGGACCCGTCCGTGTCCGTCTTCGAACTGGGCCGCATCGTGGCGGAGGACCCCGCGCTCTCCGCGCAGGTGCTCAAGATCGCGAACAGCGCCTACTTCTCGCACGGGACGCCCGTGTCGCAGATCGCGGCCGCGGCGGCGCGGCTCGGAACGCGCCTGTTGCGCTCACTCGTGCTGACGGCGGAGGTCTACCACCGGCTGCCGATCTCGCCCTTCATGGTCGAGCGGCTCGAACGGCTGCAGAAGCACTCGTCGCTCGTCGCCCGCATCGCGTCCACGCTGGAGCCGGGCGTGCCTTGGAAGGACGACGCCTTCACCGCGGGGCTCCTGCACGACGTCGGCAAGCTGCTCATGGCTTCGCAGGAGCCGGCCCTGCACGAGCAGCTCGTCGTCGAGGCCGAGACCTCGGGACGGTGCGAGTACGAAATCGAGCTCGAACGACTGGGTGCCCACCATGCGACCCTGGGGGCGTGCCTGCTCGGCATGTGGGGGCTTCCCAGCCCCATCCTCGAGGCCGTTCGGATGCACCACGATCTTCCCGCGGTGCTCCCGACGCCGCTTTCACCGGCCGCCGCCGTGGCGCTCGGCGACCTGCTCGCACATGCCGTCGATCCCGATCCGCTCGGCACGGCGCGCCACGCCCCGGGCCTCTCGACCGCCATGATGGACCCGCGCTGGCCGGTGTGGTTCGAACAGGCCCGCACGATGTCGGACTCCGCGATCGCGAGTTGAGTGTCTGCACTCCAGTCGTGGTGTGATCCGCCGAGACTGTGATCCGCCCGGCACTCGCTCCTTCCACCACGCGGCACTCACCCACGGATCACGGATGACCCAGGCTCCGCCTCCTCCGTACGAATCGAACGGCCGGGATTCCGCGCCCATGCGCGGGACCTCGCTGCCGTGGCTGTTCGCACGCCTGCTCGCCGTCGTCGCGGTGGCGGAGCTCGGCGTGATGTGGGTGCTCGGACACCTCCCGCTCTCGGGCTGGAGCGAAAGCCTCGCCGATGCCTGCCTCCTCACTCCCTCGTCGCGATGCCGGTGTGGTGGCTGCTCGGCGCCCCGCTGGACCGGACGCGGCATGCGCTCCGGAACACCCGTGGAGCGCTGCACCGCGTGGAGCACGAACGCCAGGAACTCATGACGCTGATCGACGAGTCGGTGATTCTCGCGGTCACCGACGCGAGCGGCACGATCACGTTCGTCAACGACCACTTCTGCCGCGTCTCCGGATACGCGCGTGAGGAGCTGATCGGGCGGAACCACTCCATCCTCGACTCCGGCCATCATCCGCCCGAGTTCTGGCGCGACATGTCCGCGACGCTCGCCGGCGGCAAGGCCTGGCACGGCGAGATCTGCCACCGCACGAAGAACGGCGATGCCTGCTGGATGGACACGATCATCAGCGCCACGCCCGGCCCCGACGGCCGGCCGCAGCGCTACGTCTCCATGCGTGTGGACATCACCGAACGCAAGCGTGCCGAACAGACCCTGCGCTCGCTCGTGGATGCGAGCGAAGCGGGGAGCGGCCCGGAGTTCCTGCGCATCGTCGCACGCAGCCTCGCGACGACGCTGCGCATGCGTCATGTGCTGATCGGCGAGGTGGACCCCGAGCGCTCCGGGCAGATGCGCACCGTGACCGTCTGGAGCGACGGCGCTCCGGGCTCCGACTTCACCTACGCGCTCGCCGGCACTCCGTGCGAGGACGTCGTCGAGTCGCGCGACGTCTGCGTGTACGCGAGGGACGTGCAGCAGCGCTACCCGGACGACGCGCTGCTCGTGGACATGGGCGCGCACTGCTACGCCGGCGCGCCGCTGTACGACACCGACGGCCGGCCGATCGGGATCCTCGCCGCGCTGGACGACCGGGAGCGGCCCGACCTCGAGGCGGAGAAGGCGCTGCTCACGCTGTACTCGGAACGGGTCGCGGCCGAGCTGCGGCGGCTGCGGCTCGAGCACCAGGTGAAGCGGCTCTCCCGCGCCGTGGAGGCGGCTGCGGACGTCGTGGTCCTGACCGACCCGGAAGGAAACATCGAGTACGTGAATCCCGCGTTCGCGCGCGTGACGGGCTACGCTTCCGACGAGACCCTCGGGCGCAACATGCGGCTGTTGAAGAGCGGCGAGCAGGACGAGGACTACTACCGCCGCCTGTGGACGACGATCCGGGGCGGCGCCACCTGGTCGGGACGCGTGATCAACCGGCGCAAGGACGGCTCGCTCTACCACGCCTCGCTCAACATCTCGCCGATCGCCGACGAAGCTGGCCGCGTGACGGGTTACGTGGGCGTGCAGCGCGACGTCACGCACCTCGTCGAGCACGAGCGCGAGCTGAACGAGGCGCGCGCCGCCGCGGAGGCCGCGAACCGCGCGAAGAGCGAGTTCCTCGCCAACATGAGCCACGAGATCCGCACGCCGATGAACGGCGTGCTCGGCATGACCCAGCTGCTGCTCGGCACGGGGCTCACGGGCGAGCAGCACGACTACGCCGTCACCGTCCGGCGTTCGGCCGAAGCGCTGCTCGCGATCCTCAACGACATCCTCGACTTCTCCAAGATCGAGGCCGGCAAACTCACGATCGAGCACGCACCGTTCGAGTGGGCGGACGCCGTCGAGGAGGTCGTCGAGCTGCTCGCCGCACGCGCCGAGGAGAAGGCGCTCGCGCTGGTCGTCGGTTGGGATTGCGACCTGCCCCGCCGCGTCGTGGGCGACGCCGGACGCCTGCGGCAGATCGTCATGAACCTCGCGGGCAACGCCATCAAATTCACCGAACACGGGCGCGTTGCGATCCACGTCGGCCGGGAGCCGTCGGCGGAAGGGCGCATCGTGCTGCGCGTGTCGGTGCACGATACGGGCATCGGGCTCACCCCCGAGCAGCGCGACCGGCTGTTCCAGCGATTCGAGCAGGCGGACAGTTCCACCACGCGCCGCTTCGGCGGAACGGGCCTCGGGCTCGCCATCTCGAGCCAGCTCGCCGGCATGATGGGTGGCACGATGGGGTGCGACAGCCGCCCCGGCCGCGGATCGACCTTCTGGTTCACGGTGGATCTCGAAATCGCCGACGCCTCACCCGCGCTGGGAGAAGCCGGAGCGTCGCTGCGCGGAGCGCATGTGCTGCTCGCGCACTCCGATCGCGTGCAGCGCGCGGCGCTGCGCACGCTCCTGCGCGCGCGTGGC
>JBGANH010000340.1:0-2782 GCA_044222365.1 Candidatus Eiseniibacteriota bacterium | reverse complement strand
GGCGGCCGCGTGCGCGGCGTGCTCGCCAACGCGGGCTGCGCGAACGCGGTCACGGGCGAGCGCGGGCTCGCGGACGCGCGCCGTATGCAGGCGATCGGCGCGGGCGCGACCGGGGCGGCGCCGGACGAAATGCTCGTGCTCTCGACCGGCGTGATCGGCGTGTTCCTCGACATGGACAAGCTCGCCGCCGGCGTCGAGGTGCTGAAGGGCCCGGACGCGAAGCGCGCCCCCGGCGACGCCGCGCGCGCGATCTGCACCACCGACACGCGGCCCAAGATCGCGTCGGCGCGCGCCACGCTGCCGGGCGGCGCGGTGACGATCGCCGGGTTCGCCAAGGGCGCGGGCATGATCCACCCGAACATGGCGACCATGCTGTCGGTCGTGACCACGGACGCCGTGATCGGGCCGGCGCGCCTGCAGCGCGCGCTCGCGCACGCGGTCGCGCGGAGCTTCAACCGCATCAGCGTCGACGGCGACATGAGCACGAACGACACGGTGCTCGTGCTGGCCTCGGGCGCGTCGGGCGTCGCGGTCGACGACGCGGGCGAGGCGGCGTTCGCCGACGCGCTCGCGGGCGCGTGCGCGTCGCTCGCACGCCAGATCGCGCGCGACGGCGAGGGCGCGACGCGGCTCGTGGAGCTGCGCGTGACGGGCGCGGCGAGCGAGCCGCAGGCGCATCGCGTCGGCGACTCGATCGCGTGCTCGCCGCTCGTGAAGACCGCCGTGCACGGCAACGATCCCAACTGGGGCCGCGTGCTCGCGGCCGCAGGCTACAGCGGCGAACCGATCGAGCCCGCGCGCGTGCGCCTGTGGTTCGGCGACGACGACGACGTGCAGCTGCTCGATCGCGGCCTGCCGGTGGAGTTCGACAAGGCGCGCGCTTCGGCGCTGCTGCAGTGCGACCCGGCGGTGATCCACCTGGACCTCGGCCTCGGTGACGCCCACGCAATCGTGTGGACCTGCGACTTCTCCGCCGAGTACGTGCACATCAACGCCGACTACACCACGTAGCGTTCATGTCGCATCGCATCGAGATCGTCGAGTACGACGTGCGCTGGGCGGACGAGTTCGCGTCGCTCGCGGGCGAGCTGCGCGGGGCGCTGGGTACGCTCGCGCTCGCCGTGGACCACATCGGGTCCACGAGCGTGCCGGGGCTCGCGGCGAAGGACGTGATCGACGTGCAGGTGACGGTCGCCGCGCTCGGCGACGACGTCACCCGCGCGATGACTGCGGCGGGCTTCACGTACCGCGCGGACATCACGGCGGATCACGTGCCGCCCGGCATGCCGGCGAAGCCGGCGGACTGGTCCAAGCTCTACTTCCAGAACAAGCCGGGCGCTCGCCGTTCGCATATTCACGTGCGTGTGCTGGGCGCGCCGAACCAGGGCTACGCGCTGCTGTTTCGCGACTATCTCCGCGCGCACCCCGAAGCCGCGGCCGCGCTCGCCGAGATCAAGCGCCAGCTCGCCGCACGCTTTCCCGACGACGCCGACTGCTACTACGCGATCAAGGATCCCGTCTGCGACGTGATCTGGAATGCGGCGCGCGAGTGGGGCGGCGGAGACCGCGAGTAAGCGGTCCCATCGTTTCAGTCCGATCACGCGACTCGATGGAACTTAGTGGCGCCAGCGCCACCTCGCCGCGCGGCGCGCCTACTTCTGGACCGCCGCCGGCGCCTGCACCGGCTCCTCGAATCCCGTGCCCTTGTAGCTGTGCGGGATCAGGAACACGAGGAACATGAGCAGCGACGCGAACGCCACCCACGCGCGCGGCTTCTGCACGCGGTGCACCGCAAAGAGCGCGATCAGCCAGCCGACGAGGCCCACGAGTGTCTTGTTGTCGGTGATGTCCGTGCCGATCGGCCAGCCGGTCCACCAGAAGCCGAACGCGTACTTGAGCACGAGCGGCCCGAACAGGAATCCGCCCACGAGCAGCACGCCGAGCGCGAGGTGCGTGTGGAACTTGAACCGCGGCTCGCGCGCGAAGCACTCGAGCCCGGCGCGCGCCGACAGCAGCATCGCGGTGATCATGAGCAGGATGTGCGTGACCATGATCGGCGCGGGGACTTCGCCCGTGTAGCGAATGGTCACGACGCCTTCGGCGGGCACGGTCGTCTTCGCGCCGTTCGCTTCGGCGACCACGCGGTACTTGAGCACGCCCGCGGGCGGCTGCCACGGCAGCTCGGCGACGAGCGTCTCGCCGTCGCGGCGCATGGGCACGACCGTGTACTCGGGCGCGCCGAGGTGCTTGCGCCATTCCAGGTTCGCGGTCACGCCTGCGGGAGCCTTGATGCGCACCTCCTGGTCGCCCGCGCCCTTGTGCGTGCGCTCGAACGTCCAGCTCAGCGCCTGGCCCGCGACTTCCGCGCGGCCCTTCACGGGATGCGTCGGGCCCGTGCGGCGCTGCCACGAGGCGGAGAACAGCGTGAGCAACACGGCGATGATCCACAGCACGGCGGACGGGCGCATATGAAGAGGTCCTGCGAAAGGGCTTCGGTCGGGTGCGGCACCGCTCGCGGTGTCCCCGCGAGGGCATGGCCAGCGTAGGGAGCGGGACTCCCGCGGGGCAATGCGCCGGAAGAGGTACGGAATTCTACGGAGGCGCAGCCTCCGTGGGGGTCCTCCCCGGCGGCTGCCGTGGCCGTTGGCGCCCCGGCGCCCCTCTCCCGTAGCTTCCGGCGCCTCATGTCCGAGAACTTGGAAAGGGCGCCTTCGGCGCCGGGCGCTGCACGCCAACTGACGACCCGCGACGTGCTCGCCACATGGGCCCCTCTCGCGGGCAG
>JBGANH010000026.1:0-22604 GCA_044222365.1 Candidatus Eiseniibacteriota bacterium | reverse complement strand
GGTGATCGAGATGCGCGACGGCCGGGTCGTGGCCGACCGCGTGACCGCCCGATCGTGACGATCACGAGCTGGCTCGCGCTGCGGCCGCTGCTGCGTTCACCCGGCCGGACGCTCGCGAGCGTGCTCGGCGTGGCGCTCGGCGTCGCGGTGTTCGTCGCGATCCGGCTCGCGAGCGGCTCGGCGCTCGCGGCGTTCTCCGACACGGTGGACGCCGTGACGGGTCGCGCCAACCTGCAGGTGGTGGCGCGCGGCGACGGCTTCGACGAGACGCTCTACACGCGCGTGCGCGCCGTGCCGGGCGTGCAGGCCGCGGCGCCGGTCGTGCAGGTCACGGCGCTCGCGCGACCGGGCGGGTTCCTGCCCGCGGCACGAGCGGACGCCGCGCCGGAGGCCGACGGCGGCACCGGCCCGCGCTACGACGAGACGATGCTCGTGCTCGGGCTCGACGCGTTCGTCGAGGCGCCGTTTTTTCGGATGGAGCTCGCCTCCGGCGAGCGTGGTGAGCGCGGAGCGGGCTCGCTCGGCGCGTCCGAGGGCGAAGCCGCCGCCGCGGGGCTGCGGTTGCTCGCCGAGCCGCGCACGATCGCGATCACGCGCACGCTCGCCACGCGGCACGGCCTGCGGGTGGGCGATTCGCTCACCGTGCTCGCTTCGGGTGTGCCGACGCCGATGACGATCGCGGCGGTGATCGAGTCCGAAGCGCTGCAGCAGGCGATGGGCGGCAACGTCGTGATCACCGACATCGCGACGGCGCAGGAAGTGTTCGGCCGCGAAGGCCGGCTCGACCGCGTGGACCTGCTGGTCGCGCCGGAGCGCCGCGACTCGGTGCGGGCGGAACTCGCCCGCGTGCTGCCTCCGAGCGCGGCGGCCGAACTGCCGCAGGGACGCACGAAGCAGGTCGAGAACATGGTGCGCGCGTTCGCGCTCAACCTGACGGCGCTGTCGTTCATCGCGGTGTTCGTGAGCACGTTCCTCATCTTCAACACGATGGCCATGTCGGTCGTGCGCCGCCGCCGCGACATCGGCGTGCTCCGCGCGCTCGGCATGACGCGCGGCGCGGTGGCGCGGCTGTGGCTGTCCGAGGCCGCGGCGATCGGCGTGCTCGGTTCGGCGCTCGGCCTGCTGCTCGGCACGCTGCTCGCGCGCGGCGCGCTGCGCGTGGTCGGGCGCACGCTCACCGACCTGTACCTCGTGCAGCAGACGGATACGCTGCGGCTCGATCCGTTCACGCTCGCCGTGGGCGCCGCGCTCGGCCTGTTTGCGACGCTCGGCTCGGCGCTGCTGCCCGCGCTCGAAGCGGGCGCGACGGCGCCGGGCGCGACGCTTCGCCAGGGCCAGCGCATCGAATCGCAGCCGCTGCCGCTCACCGCGCTCGGCGTCGCGGCGGCGGCGTCGCTGGCGCTCATGGTGACGAGCGCGATCTGGACCATGCAGTCGCACGTCGCGTGGGGCGGATTCGCCGCCGCGTTCTTCGCGATCGTCGGCTTTTCGCTGCTCGCCCCCGGCGCGACGCTCGCCATGTCGTCGCTCGCGGCGCCGCTCGCGGGCCGCCTCGGCGGGATCGAAGCGGCGCTCGGTGCGCGTGCGCTGCGCGAGGCGGTCGCGCGCGCGAGCACGGTGGTGGCGGCGCTGACGGTCGCGGTCGGGATGCTCGTCGCGCTGCACGTCATGGTGGGCAGCTTCCGCCGCACGGTGGACACGTGGATCACGCAGACGATCAAGGGCGACCTGTACGTGGAGCCGGTCGGGCACCGCACGTCGGGTTCGGCCACCGTGCTGCCGCCCGATCTCGTGCAGGGCGCGCGCGAGATTCCCGGCGTGGCGGCGGTGGACACCTACCGCGCGACTCCGATCACGATGAACGGCCTGCTCGCGTTCGCGATCGGCATCGACCTGCGCGTGCAGCGCGACTTCGGGCGGCTCTCGTTCACGAGCGGCGAGGACGCGCGCGCGGTGCTCGGGCGCGCGCTCGAGGGCGGCGGCGTGATCGTGAGCGAGAGCTTCGCGCACCGCCACCGCGTGAAGCAGGGCGACGTGATCGTACTGCCCGCCGCCGGCGGTGCCGCACGCGTGCGCGTGGAGGGCGTGCTGTTCGACTACAGCACCGACGCGGGCGCCGTGCTCATGGACGCGGCGACGTACGCGCGGCTGTGGAACGACGACCGCACGGAGAGCCTCGCGCTCTACGTGAAGCCGGGCGCGAGCGCCGACTCGGTGCGCGCGGCCTTCGTGGCGCTGTGCGGGCCCGAGCGGCTCATGCACGTGACGCCGAACGCCGGCCTGCGCCGCCGCGTGCTCGCGGTGTTCGACCAGACGTTCCAGGTGACGTGGGCGCTGCAGGGCATCGCCGTCCTGGTGGCCGTGCTCGGCGTGGTGAGCACGCTGACCGCGCTCGTGCTGCAGCGCGGCCGCGAGATCGGCATGCTGCGCGCGAACGGCGCGACGCGCGCGCAGGTGCGGCGCATGGTGCTGGTGGAGTCGGGCCTGCTCGGGCTCACCGGTGCATTGCTCGGCTGCGGTGCGGGCGTCGTGCTGGCGGTGCTGCTCGTGCAGGTGATCAACAAGCAGTTCTTCGGGTGGACGGTGCGGTTCCAGCTCGAGCCGGGTGTGATGCTGCAGGCGGTCGCGCTCATGGTCGTGGTCTCGGCGCTCGCCGGGTTGTTCCCGGCGCAACTCGCCGCCGGCCGTGCCGCGGCCGAAGCGATGCGGGAGGAATGATGCGGAACGTGCTCGTGTTCGCGATCGTGACGGCCTGCGCGGCGGTCGGGCCGACCGCCGCCGCCCGAGCCGCCGCGCCGGCGCCGGTCACCGCCGAGGGCTTCCGGCTCGCGGTGCCGCCCTACGCGTTCTCCTTCCCGCGCGATCACGCGTCGCATCCTTCGTTCAAGACCGAGTGGTGGTACTACACGGGGCACCTCGAGGGAGCGGGCAAGGAGTACGGCTACGAGCTGACGTTCTTCCGTGTGGGGCTTCCGGGGCTCCGGCCCGGCAGCAAGTCCGCGTGGGCCGCGCGCGACGTGATGTTCGTGCACCTCGCGCTCACGGACGTGAACGGCAGGCGCTTCCGGTTCGCGGACGCCGCGCGCCGCCCTGCGCTGGGCGTCGCGGGGGCGGACAGCGTGCACTACTCGGTGTGGCTCGAGCAGAGCTTCGCGCGCCTCGCTCCGGACGGCCGCACGCACGAACTGCGCGCCGTCGCGCCGGAGTTCGAGTTCGCGCTGGAACTTGCGCCGGGCAAGGCGCCGGTCGCGCACGGCGCGAACGGTGTGAGCCAGAAGTCGCCCGGTGTGGGCAACGCGTCGCACTACTACTCGCTCACCCGCATGCCGACGCGCGGGAAGCTGCGCATCGGCGCCGACACGCTCGCGGTGAGCGGCGAGTCGTGGATGGACCACGAGTTCGGATCCGGCGCGATGAGCGGCACGCACGCGGGCTGGGACTGGTTCTCGGTCCAGCTCGACGACGGCCGCGAGCTGATGCTCTACCAGCTGCGCCTCAAGGACGGCGGCGTCGAGCCGCTGTCCTCGGGCACGCTGATCGAGGCCGACGGGCGCTCGCGGCACGTGGCGCGGAGCGAGTTCCGCGTGAAGCCCACCGGCCGCTGGAAGAGCCCGCGCACCGGTGCGGACTACCCGAGCGGCTGGCTCGTCGAGTTGCCCGCCGAGGCGCTCTCGCTCACAGTCTCGCCCGTTCTGGCCGATCAGGAGCTCGCCGCCACGAGCATGGGCGGCGTCGTGTACTGGGAGGGCGCCGTGCGCGTGCGTGGGACGCAGCGCGGCCGCGCCGTGACGGGGAAGGGCTACGTGGAACTGACGGGCTACACCGGGAGAGTGCCGTTCTGAACCACGGCACGGCTCCCGCGGCGCGCGGGAGCGCGCGCACCGGCTGGTGGTACGCGCTCGCGGCGCTGCTCGTCGTCGCCGTGTGGGCGGTGCTGTCGCCGCCGTGGGCGAACGATCTCGTCGGTGGCGACGAGGGTTACTACGGCGTGATGGCCCGCAACATGGCGTCCGACCGCGCGCAGTGGCCGGCGCCGTCGCTGTCGCCGCTCGGCGAGCCCGGCGACAAGCCGCCGCTCTACCCGGCTCTCGTCGCGCTGTCGCTGCGCGCGTTCGGGAACACACCGCTCGGGGTGCGCGCGCCTTCGCTGCTCGCGGCCGTGGTGATCCTGTGGGCGTGCGCGCAGCTCGCACGCCGCGCGAGCGACGCCTCGGGAGGCTTGGCGACGCTCGCGCTGCTCGCCACGCTGCCCTGGTTCGCCGACTCGGCGCGCGTCGCGTGCGCCGAACTGCCCCTCACCGCGTTCGGGCTGCTCGCCCTGCTCGTGCTGAGCGGCGGCACGCCGGGCGTGCCACGAGGATTGGGCGCGGGCGTGCTCTTCGGGCTCGGGTTCCTGTGCAAGCTCTGGCTGGTCGTGCTGCCCGGCATTCCCGCGCTGGTCTACCTGCTGCCGCGGCGGCGCCACGTGCTGCTCACCGGCGTGATGATCGGGTTCATGACCGTCGTGATCGCGCACCTCGGCCTGTTCGCCTGGCTGCGGCCGGATCACCTGCAACTGTGGGCGAACGTGGCGTGGACGTTCTCGCTCTCGAGCCGTGCGGTGGGGCAGGGCTTCGCGAGTTACTGGCTGCACGGGCCGACGTTCTACGCCGAGATGGTGTTCAAGGCGCTCGCGCTCACCATGCCGCTGCTCATGGTGGGCACGCTGCACGCCGCGGTGGGCAACACGAAGCCGTTCGCCCGGGCGCTCGTGAGCGCGTTCGCGGGGCTGGCGCTCATGTCGCTGTTCCGCGTGAAGAGCGGGATCTACATGGTGCCGCTCGTGCCGCTGCTCGCGGCGCTCGCAGGCGTCGGGTTCGCCGAGCTGTACGCGGGATTCAAGTCGTGGCCGCTGCCGCTGCCGACGGGCGCGGCGCGCGGCTTCGGTTTCCTCGTCCTCGGCGTCGCCGTGCTCGTGGGTGGGGCGCGCACGGTCCAGCGCCTGCCGCTGCGCTACCACGACACGGGCTACGCGGCGATCGCGGGCGCGCTCGAGCCTCACTTGCAGATCGCGTCCTCCGGGCGCGGCGTGCCGGACAGCGGCTCCGGGCGCGCGGTACTGGTCGCGCCCGAGGCGCCGTCGTTCGCGTTCCACCTGTTCCGGCCGGTCGAGTACTGGGACACGCCCTACCACCCGTGGACCGCCGCCCGATTCGCGGCGCTCGCGGGCGACAGCGCCCCCCGTGCGTTCGTGGTGGACCCGACGCGGCGCTTCTACGGCGGCTGGCCGGACTCGGCCACGGTGCGCTGGCTCGAGGCGCACACGCGCGAGATCACCGCCGAAGTGCCCACGCGGGCCGGGCGATCGCTCGAACTGCGCGTGTTCGTGAAACCCTGAGCGCCATCCCGCGGGGGACGGGGGGCATTTCGCCTTTGCGCCCCGGCGTGCGACCCGGCTAGGCTGCGCGCCATGCGCACCCCACTCTGGCTGCTCCCGTTCGCGTGCGTGCTCGCGCTGGCCGGATGTTCGTCCTCGCCCGGCCCCGAGAGCGCGTCACCGCCGCCCGCCGCCGCGCCCGCACCCGTGTCCAGCACCGTCGTCTCCGGCGCGCCCGACACCACCGGCTCGATTCCCGGTTCCCCGAACGCGATGTACGTGTTCCGCTTCAAGCAGGTCGAACCGGCCAGCGACCGCTTCACGTTCCGCGACCGGGACCTGTCGTTCTACTTCCGGCCGTCCCCGTCGGCGCTCTACTTCAAGGTGGAGAACCTGCAGGGCCGCCCGGTGTGGATCAACTGGGACCGCACGACCTTCACCGACGTCAACGGCCGCGTGAGCAAGGCCGCGCACACCACGTCGCGCTGGCGTGACCGCTACAACTCGCAGGCGAACGTCAGCATCCAGGGTTTGCAGACGTACAGCGACTACCTGTTTCCCATGGACTACCTCGTGGATCCGGGCGCGCAGACGGACACGCAGCCGCACCTGCCGATCGTGCCCGAGGACGCGAGCGCGCCGACGTATTCGGGCCGCACGTTCTCGGTCGAGTTCGAGATGCTGGTCGAGGACCGCCCGCGTACGTACGCGTTCACGTTCAGCATCGCGAGCGTGATCCCGCGCTGAAGCCCATTCGCCGATTCGAGGGCGCTCGCGCGCCCGGCGGGCCGCGCACGGTGACGTGCGCGGCCGCGTTGTTTGCGGCGGCGCTGCTGTGCGTGCCCCTCGCGGCGGCCGGCGCCGCGGCCGCCCTGCGCGCGCCCGAGTGGCCGCGCGACCGGATGGAGGAGTTCGAGAACCAGTCCCAGGCGCGCTTCCTCGTCGTGTACGGCACGCGCGATCCGCGCGCCACGGAAGCGCTGCGCGCACGCGCGTTGCTGCTCGCGCGCCGCATCTTCGGTGGCGACACCACGCGGGTGAAGGCCGACGCCGACGCGACCGAAGCGATGCTCGCGGCGGGCCCGGTGGCGCTGCTCGGAAACGCCCGGCAGAACGCGTGGACGGCGAAGCTCGCGCCCGCGCTGCCGGTGCAGTTCGGCGACGCGGGCTTCCGCTGGCAGGGCACGGCGTACGAACGCGACGGCGACGCGATCGCGCTCACGTGGGTGAACCCGCTCGCGCCGCGGCACTTCCTGTTGCTGTTCGCCGCGAACGCGCCCGCCGGTGGCGTGCGTCACGGGATGTGGTGGGGCGAGGACGACTGGCGCATCACGCGCGAAGGCGAGCTCGCGCGCTCCGGGAGGTTCGCGCAGGACGCCGCGCGGCCCTGGCGCTACGACGCGGCGCTCGATCGCGACCGCGAGGCGGAGCGCGCGCGCTACGTGACGGGCCTGCAGGCGCGATCGTCGGGCGCGATCGTCGTGCGCGCCCCCGCCGGACTCGCGGTGGCCGAGGCCGCGCGCCGCTCCGGCGAGGCGTTGCTCGCGCGCATGGACGCGATGGGCCTGCCCGGGCCGCCACGCACGAAAGTGACGTTGACGCTGTACGCGTCGCTCGAGAAGAAGGGCGTGCTCACGCGCGTGACGCGTCCCGAGCACCGCGGCGAGACGCGCGGCGAGGCGTACGCGGCCCTGGCCGCGGGCCGGGCGTCGCTCGATCTGTGGAGCGTGGCGGCGGCGCGGCTCGACCAGCTGGGCGCGGCGCGCGAGTCGCGCTTCGTGGAGAGCGCGAGCGCGTGGCTGTGCGGGCGGCTCGAAGGCGAGCCGCTCGAGGCGGCGGTGAGCCGCGTCTACTTCGCGCGCGCGCTGCCCACCGCCGAGCAGGCGGCGACGCGCGCGCACGCTGGCGTTCGCCGCTCGTCTGGGTGCCCGCGCGGGCGTTGCTCGCGCGCGCGGTGTGGGACTGCGCGCCCGCGGCCGGGCGGCGTGCGGCGCTGTGGACGCTCGTTCGGCGCGATCCGCCGGGCTCGCTGGATAGTCTTTGCGCCGGGGCGGGCCTCCGGCCCGCGGCTGTCGCGGCGCGGTACAGGGCGCTCGCCGATTCGCTCGCGCGCGCCGGGCGCACGGCGGCGGCGCAGGGCCGTCCGCGGGCGTGGCGACCGGGCGACGGCTTCATGAGCGGCGTGTGCGTGGCGCACAGCGTGCGGCTCGAAGGCGGCTACGCATCGGCCGCGTGCGCGAACGAACTGCGCGCGCTGAAGGCCATGGGCGCGGGCTGGGTGTCGCTGACGCCGTTCTCGTACCTGCCGGACCCCGGCGTGCCGGAGCTGGTTTCGAGCGCCGACGGCGGACCCGACGAGGAGAGCGACGAGGCCGTGTGCGAAGCCGCGGCGCGCGCGAAGGCACTGGGCCTGCGCGTGTGGCTGAAGCCGCACGTGTGGACGCGGGTGTGGAGCGGCGATCTCCAGTTCTCGGCGTCCGACTGGGCGGCGTTCTTCGATCGCTACGAGGAGTTGACGCTGCACTGGGCGCTGCTCGCGGAGCGCGAAGGCATGGACGGCTTCGTGGTGGGGCACGAACTGGCGAGTGCGACGGCACGCGATCCGGCGCGTTGGCGCGCGTTGATCGGTGACGTGCGCGCCGCGTACTCGGGCACGATCACGTACGAGCGAACTGGGACGAGGCGCCGCGCTTGCCGTTCTGGGACCTGCTCGACGTGATCGGCGTGTCGTTCTACGCGCCGCTCGCGTCGTCGCCGACGCGCGACGGCGCGGCGCTGCGCGCCGGTGCGAAGCGCGCGCTGGAGCCCTACCGCGCGCTGGCGCAGAAGTTCGGCAAGCCCGTGATGATGGGCGAACTCGGTTACGCGGCGACCGCGAACGCGCCGGTGAAGCCGTGGGAGGAGACGCGCGAGTCGCCCGATCCCGAGACGCAGCGCGCGTGCTACGCCGCGATCGTGGATGCGATGGACGGCCAGGACTGGATCGCGGGCGCGTTCTGGTGGAAGTGGTTCAGCGCACCCGGCCCCGGCGACGGCCCGAGGGACGGCTCGTTCTCGCCGCGAGGGAAACCGGCCGAGGGCGTGATGCGGGCGGCGATGAGGGGGTGGAGCGGGAGAGTGGTGAGGTGAGGGGGGGCGGGGCGACATGGCGCGAGTGGACGCCCGCGCAACTTCGCTCTTGACGCCCCGCGCGTGACGCCGAACGCGAGAGCCGTGCGCACTCCGTGAATCGTCGGCAGGCGCTCGACATTCGCGCCACCGCGCCGATCGCTCGTCCTCACTCGCGTGTTGTCGTCGCGCGGCTCGTTCTTTCGCGTGCGCGCATCCATGGCGCTCGAAATCTCGCGTGATACAAGTCGCACACACCCGCCCCCGAAGCGGAGTGCGCGATGTCTCGATTCGTCGTCGATCACCTGTCGCCCCTGGCCGCCCGTCGTCGTCTCGAGGAAGTGGATCTCGAGGAAAAGTCGCGCCTCGCCGAGGGTCTCGCGCTCATCGCACTGATCGATTCGCGCGGTGATTACCTGGAGGCCGGGTACTCGTGCATGCAGCGGTACTGCATCGAGCACCTGCGGATGTCGGAATCGAAGACGCTGCGCCGGCTGCAGGCGGCGCGACTCGGACGAAAGTTCCCGCAGGTCTTCGAGCGCATCGCCGACCGTCTTCCTCGGTCTCGAACGCGTGCGAGATCGCGCCGGTGCTCACTGAGGAGAATGCCGCGGCCCTGCTCGACGCGGTCACGCACCAGCCGAAGCTTCAGGTACGGCGCATCGTGCTCGCCGCGAAGCGTCCTGCGCCCTCGCGGCAGAGCGTGCCGACCGAGAAGCAGGAGAGTGAAGCGAGCGCCGAGCCGAGCACCGCGCCCGCCGCCGACGTTTCGCTCTCCGAACTCTGCGGCGTCGCTCTGCCTGACACGGGCTTGACCGAACATGCGCCAGCGCCATGTGAATCGACAGGTGCGCGGACGAGTGATCGTCACGCAGCAAGGCGAGCGCGGACTCAGCTCGTCCTCACCGACGAAGAGTTCGCCGCGTTCAAGAAGGCGCAGGACCTGCTCGCGCATGTCGTGCGCAATGGCGATCCGGCAGGTCGTCGCCTGCGCTCGCGCACTACGCGGCGCACACTGGAGAAGCGCTCGGCGCGAAGGACGGGAAGTCGGAGAGCAAGCGCGTCCCGAGCGGTCGCCACGTTCCCGCCGCGCTCCGCCGGTCCGTCGCCGAGCGCGACGAACACTGCTGTTCGTTCGTGAGCGCCGATGGCCATCGCTGCGGCGAAACGCGCGGCCTACAGTTCGACCACATCACTCCGCTCGCACACGGAGGCGAGACGAGGGAAGACAACCTCCGCCTGCTCTGCGCGCACCACAACCGGCACGAAGCCGAGAAGCGGATCGGTACGGACGAGGTCGCTGCGAAGCGCGAAGTGAGCGAGCGGGCGAGAGCGCACGAGCGAGCGGCGAAGCAACGTGAGGAAGACCGCGCGCGGGAGAGAGCGAGGACGCCCACCAGCCTCTCCACCGACCCCGACTCACCCGCCACGGACGCCGAATCCGAAGCCGCAGAACTCGCCGCCGCTCGCGAACACGCCCGCCAGCCAGAGCGACGCGGACACGATTGGCGCGCTGCGCTGGATGGGCATCCCGCTCGACGAGGCGCGACTCGCCGCCGAGCGCACCGCGGCGCTCGCGGACGGCCCGCGCGACGAGCGCATCCTCGCGGCACGGGCGCTGTGCGGGAACCGGCTCGGGCGCAAGCAGGACTTCCGTCGTGCGCCCGGGAACGTGGCTCCCTCGAGCAGGGAGCATGCGGCGTGAGGTTTCGTCCGCACGCCAAGCGCGCCCGCGTCCGCCTTCGATCACGCTCAGGCCGCCGCGCTTCACCCGCCCCGCGAGCAGCAGCGCGTCGAGACCGGCGGCGGCGTACACGGCGATCAATGGCTCGATCGGCAGCCGCAGCTCCATGAGCCCCAGTACACGACCGAGCCGAGCGTGAAGGCCGCGATCACCCACAGCGGCAGCGACAGGAACCGCCCGCGCGGACCGCGCAGCGCGCTCCACGTACCCCAGAGCGCGAGCGGCAGCGTGAGCACGCTCCAGACGAGCAGGGGGTCGAAGATCCCGCGTACGCGCGAAGCGAGCGACCCGCCGGCGCTCCACGCGCCGGTGCCGCCGCCCTCGCCGGTCAGCCGCCAGAAGCGCGACAGCTTCGCGGCGGCCATCTGCGGCCACTGCGCGGTGCGCGAGAGCAGGAACTCCTTCGCGAGCGCGCCGGACAGGCGGTCGATCTCGACTTCGGACTTGCCCGCGAACCGTTCGGCGTAGGGCGACAGCCCGTACACGCTCGTCGCCCCGCCGCGCTGGGCGGGGTCGTCCCAGACGATCGGGTTGTTCGCGTCGAGCAGCGAGCGCCCGCCGCCGGTCGTCACGGGCACGAACGCGCCGAGTTTCGCGCCGTTGCGCAACGTCCACGGTCCCACCGCGAGCGCGACGCCGAGCAGCAGCAGTGCGAGTTGGCGATTCCGTTCGCGGCCGCCGGCCGCCAGGCCGACGGGCACCCATGCCCACAGCGCGACGAGCACGGGCAGCGGCAGCGCGGTCGGGCGCGTGAGCGCGGCGACGCCCCACAACACGCCGGCGCCGAGCGCGCGACCGGCGCGCGGGGTCTTCACCCATTCGGTGGTCGCGAACAGGGCGAGCAGCAGCACGAAGCTGAACGTGGTTTCGGTCAGCAGGTAGCCGGAGAAGAACACCATCAGCGGGTTCACCGCGGCGATCCACCCGGCGAAACGGCCCGCGCCGGGACCGAAAGTGTGGCGCGCGAAGCTCGCGAGCAGCACGGGCACGAGCGCGCCGATCGCACACTGAAGCAGCAGCGCGGCGAAGAACTGGTGCCCCGCGACGCGGTACAGCAGGCTCGTGAGGAACGGCACCACGGGCGGCACGAAAGCGGTCGGGTAGGGGCCGCTCGCGCCGTTCAGCGCGAAGCCGGCGCCGCGCGCCAGGTTCCAGGCCACGGCGTCGTACGAGGCGGCGTCCGACGAAGGCGTCGCACCCGGGCCCATCGCGACCCACGCGTATCCGGCGCGCAGCGCGAAGGCGACGACGAACAGCAGCAGCCCCTCGTGCGGGAAAGCGCCCGCAGCGGAAGCTTTGCGCGCGCGTGACGCGCGGCCGTCGGAGGGAAGGCGTTCGATCATCGGTGGCGCACTCTAGCAGAGCACATGCCGCGCATCGCCGGCGTGCGGGGCCGCTTCGCTCACGGTCGGCCCCGCCGCAATCGCAAGGCGCGCAGCCGGTCGCGCTGGCGGCCCGGCCGCGATCGCGGCCCGTGACGCACGCATCGCGCAACTCCGCGAACGCCCTTCGCGTGCGCTCTGCACGGGGCGCGCTCGCCCAGCGCCGTGCAAACACCCTTCGCGCTCTCGGGGAAATGGGCCGTTTTCCCGTGAATGTTGCCGCTTTCCCGCATGCCGCACGGGCGTCGGGACGGTTGGCCCGGCCGATGCACAACGTCTCCGGCGAAGCTCACGAGATGGCCTTCGGCAGACCCGCAACCCGCAAGACACAAGGACGAGGAGCCTTTCGATGGACCACTACATCCCCAAGCGCCGCGTGCCCGTCACGCTCTGGTCGAACGACTTCCGCGGCGTGGAAGGACATGTGTTCCTCGATCTCGATCCCGCGGGCAGCCAGCACCAGACCGTACTCGCGAAGCTGAACGAATCGTCGCGGTTTTTGCCGGCGGCGGTTGGGCCACAGGGGCAGATCGTTCTCTACCGGAAATCCCGGCTGCTCCGTGTCACCGCCGGTGCGCAAGTACTCCAGAGCGACGTTTTCAACCGCGGCTTCCTGCCGTGGAGGGAAGAGGAGGCGGAAGTATGGCTGGCAGACGGCACTTCGGTCTCAGGACGCGTGTGGATGCCTCTCGAGCGGCCGACTCAGCGCATCAGCGATTTCATGAACCAGCGGGGATGGGAGTTCTTTGTTCTCCTGTCCGGCCGGGACGTGCAGCTGGTGAATTCGGAGGCGGTCGTCCGCATGGCGCTTTCGGAGAGCGCAGGGGCACCCCTGGACTCGCGAGGTTCCCGGATCGCGGTACCGCAGTGGCCTGATCACCTGCAGTTCGCAGTCGGCCTGGAGGGAATGGCATGAGTCAGTCGAATGCGCGCACGAGCGCGCCTACGTGACCTGACTTTCGCTTCGACCCGAGGATCCCGAATGACTCAGCCGATCGCGCGCACGAGCGCGCAGGTGACATGACGTAGCAGCACCGCCCGGCACGGCCGGGCAACAGCGGGTCCTTTGCGACCCGCGAGAGTGGAACCGGCGGCCACGCTCCGGACAAGTTCCGGCGGCCGCCGGTTCCGTTTGCGTCGAGGTGGCGCGCCTTCCGGGCGCGGGGTGAGGCGACCGTCGCCGGTCTCCAAGGAGCGGATCGCTCGCGCACCCCGACGGCGTTCGCGCCGCGTTGCCCGCGGTGTCGCCCGCGGACTAACCTGCCGCCATGGCCACTTTGCGCATCGCCTTCGTGCAGGGGCGCCCGGAGTTCGGGCGCACGGAAGACAACCTCGAGCGCGGCCTCGCGCTCGCCGCGACCGTGGACGCGCAGCTCGTGATCATTCCCGAGCTCTGGTCCACCGGGTACGTGTTCAGTTCGCACGAGGAACTCGCCGCGCTCGCCGAGGACCCGCGCAAGGGCGCGACCGCGCAGGCGCTCACCTGGGCCGCGAAGCGCGAGAAGCGCTGGTACGTCGCCGGCTTCGCCGAGGCCGCGCGCGGCGGGCGCGTGTACAACAGCGCCATGCTCGTCAGCCCGAAGGGAGTCGAGGCGGTCTACCGCAAGCTGCACCTGTTCGAGCGCGAGCACGAGTGGTTCGAGCCCGGCGACCTTCCGCTCGCCGTGCACAAGGTCGGGCCCGCGAAGGTCGGCATGCTCATCTGCTTCGACTGGCGGTTCCCCGAGGCCACGCGCGCGCTCGCGCTCATGGGCGCGGACGTGATCGCGCATCCGTCGAATCTCGTGTACCCGAACGCGCAGGAAGCGATGCGAGTGCGCGGGCTCGAGAACCGCGTGTACGTCGTGACCGCGAACCGCACGGGCACCGAGAAGCGCCCGGGCGGCACCGTGCCGTTCACCGGCCGCAGCCAGGTCGTCGCGCCCTCGGGCGAGGTGATCCTGCGCGCGAGGAAGTCGGAGGAGGTCGCGCTGGCCACCGACTGCGACCTCGCGCTCGCGCGCGACAAGGCGCTCACGAAGCTTTCGCACCTCTGGAACCAGCGCCGGCCGGAGTTCTACGGCGCGATCACCGCACGTCCGCGCGCCCGCCGCGCCTGAACCCTTTCCGCAGGAGAACGCCGTGAGCACCACGAGCACCCGCGAATCCGAACTCGCCGCATTCATCGAGAAGCTCGTCGCCGAGCTCGCGCCGCTCGAGCTCGAGCACAACCGCAATTACTGGAAGCTCGCGACGACGGGCGAGGAGCGCTACCTCGCGATCTGCACGAAGCTCGACTCGCAGATGCGGCTGATGTTCGCGAAGAAGGAGCCGTACGAGTTCCTGAAGTCCGTCGCGGCGGCCGGGCCGCTCGGCGACGGGCTGCTGCAGCGCCAGCTCGAGCTGCTGCTCAACGCCTACCGCGCGAAGCAGCTGCCGCCGGCGATCATCGAGCGCCAGGTCGCGCTCGAGAAGAAGCTCGAGGCGACCTTCACGAACTTCCGCGCGCAGCTGGACGGCCAGTCCGTGAGCGACAACGCCATCATCGAAGTGCTCGTCGGATCCGACGATTCCGCGCTGCGCCGCCGCGCGTGGGAGGCGAGCAAGCAGGTCGGCACGCAGGTCGAGGCGGACCTGTTCGAGCTCGTGAAGCTGCGCAACGAGGGCGCGCGCGCGCTGGGCTTCCCGAACTTCTATTCGATGAGCATGCAGCTCGACGAACTCGACGAGGCCGAACTGTTCGCGCTGCTCGACGAACTCGAGGCGGGCACGCAGCCGCTCTGGGACGCGTACAAGGGCGACCTCGACGCGCGGCTCTCGAAGCGCTTCGGCGTGCCGGTGGCCGAGCTCGCGCCGTGGCACTACGCCGATCCGTTCTTCCAGCAGGCGCCCGCGTCCGAGGTGAACGTCGATCCGTTCTACGAAGGTAAGAATCTCGAGACGCTGACCGAGCGCTACTTCGCGGCGATCGGTTTCGAAATCGGCGACCTGCTGAAGCTCGCCGACCTGTACGAGCGCCCGGGCAAGAACCAGCACGCGTTCTGCATGTCGGTGGACCGCGCGGCGGAAGTGCGCGTGCTGTGCAACAACAAGCCGAACGAGAAGTGGATGGGCACCATGCTGCACGAGTACGGCCACGCCGTGTACGACAAGTACGTGGACCGCTCGCTGCCGTGGCTGCTGCGTTCGAGCGCGCACATCCTCGCGACCGAGGCGAGCGCGATGATCTTCGGACGGCTGTCCAAGAATCCCGTGTGGATGCGCCGCTACCCGGGCGCCGACCCGGCCGCGCTGGCCGCGCAGGCCGGCCCGATCTCGCGCGCCGTGCGCGAGCAGCTGCTCGTGCAGACGCGCTGGGAGCTCGTGATGATCCACTTCGAGCGCGCGCTCTACGCCGACCCGACGCAGGACCTGCGCGCGCTGTGGACGAAACTCGTCGCGCGCTTCCAGGGCGTGACGATGCCCGCGGGCCGCAACGCGCCCGACTGGGCGGCGAAGATCCATTTCTCGATCGCGCCGGTGTACTACCAGAACTACCTGCTCGGCGAGATGCTCGCCTCGCAGCTGCAGGACCACGTGCTCGAGAAGGTGCTGGGCGGCGGCGCCGACAAGTGGGACGGCTTCTGCGGCGATCCGCGCGTGGGCGAGTGGTTCAAGAACGAGTACTACGCCCACGGCCGCCGCTACGACTGGCGCACGCTCGTCGCGCGTGCGACCGGGCGTCCGCTCGAGTCGCGGCCGTTCGTGGACGAACTCGCCGGCAAGGCGGACGTGCGTTGAGCGAAGCCGCGCGTCCGCTCGAAGGCGTCACGGTCCTCGATCTTTCGCGCGTGCTCGCCGGGCCGCTCGCCACCATGCTGCTCGGCGACCTCGGCGCGACCGTGTGGAAGGTCGAGCGCCCGGACGGCGGCGACGAGACGCGCGCGTGGGGCCCGCCCTTCGTCGGCGGGATGTCGGCGTACTACCTGAGCGTCAACCGCAACAAGCGCTCGGCCGCGCTCGACTTTCGCGATCCCGCGCACCTCGCGGCCATTCGTCGCGCGGCGCGCGAGGCGGACGTCGTGGTCGAGAACTTCCTGCCCGGCGACCTCGAGCGTCACGGCCTCGACGCCGCGTCGCTGCGGCGCGACCACCCGGACCTCGTCGTGTGCAGCGTGACCGGCTTCGGGCAGAGCGGGCCGTACGCGGCGCTGCCGGGCTACGACGCGGTCATGCAGGGCTTCACCGGGCTGCAGAGCATCACCGGCGAGCCGGACGGCCCGCCGCTCAAGGTGGGCGTGGCGGTCGTGGACGTGCTCGCCGGCATGCACGCCGCGAGCGCGATTCTCGCGGCGCTCGTCGGCCGCTTCCGCGGACGCGGCGGGTCGCACCTCGACGTGTCGCTGTTCGAGTCCGGCGTGCACGCGCTCGTGAACGTGGCGCAGTCGGCGCTGAGTACGGGCGAGCCCGCGCGCCGTCACGGCACCGCGCACCCGACCATCGTGCCTTACCAGACGTTCGCGGCGAGTGACGGCTCGTTCGTGCTCGCGGTCGGCAACGACGGGCAGTGGCGACGGCTGGTGGGCGCGCTCGGCACGCCGCCTCCGGGAGGCGAGGAGTGGGCGCGCAATCCCGACCGCGTGCTGCGCCGCACCGACGTGATCGCGTGGCTCGCGGGCATCTTCGCCGCGCGGCCGCGCGCCGAATGGCTCGAGCGACTCGCCGCGGCGCAGGTGCCTGCCGGTCCCGTGCGCGAGGTGCACGAAGTGCTGCACGATCCGGCGCTGCGCGAACGGCAGCTCGTGCGCGACGTGAAGCTGCCGGGCGGCATCACGACGCCGCTGCTGTCGCTGCCGTGGCGCGTGGACGGGGAGCGCCCCGGCGTGACGCTGCCGCCGCCCGCGTTGGGCGAGGCGACCACGGAGTTCCTGGCGCGATTTGGGGCGTAGTCCGTCCGCGATTGCGGCCTCCCGCACGCTGTGCAATCTTGCCCGCGCCGCGTTCGCAAACCCTTCCGATCCTGCTCCAATCCATCCTGGAGTGATTCCATGTCCGCTACGCCCGGCACCGCGCGTGGACTGGACGGCGTCGTCGCCGCCCAGACCCGCCTCTCGCACGTGGACGGCCAGAACGGCGTCCTCATCATCGGCGGCTACGAACTCGAACAGATCGCCGGCAAGATCACGTTCGAGCAGGCCGCACACCTGCTCTGGACCGGCCGCATCCCGAGCGCGGAGGAGGCGGCGTCGCTGACCGCCGAGATCGCCGCGCAGCGCGCGCTGCCCGCGGTCACGCTGCAGGTCGTGCGCGAGGCCGCCGCCAAGGGCGCGCCGCCGATCGACGCACTGCGTCTCGCGTGCGCGTCGCTGTCCCTCGACCTCGCCGACCCGAACGCGATCACGCCCGCGGCCGACCTCGCCGCCGCGAAGATGCTCGTCGCGCGCTTTCCCACGGTCGTCGCGGCGCACGCGCGCTTCAAGGCCGGCAAGGAACCCATCGCGCCGCGTGCCGACCTGTCGCTCGCAGCGAACTTCCTCTACATGCTGAGCGGGGAGGAGCCGGATCCGATCGTCGCCCGCGCGCTCGACACCTACTGGGTCACGGTCATCGACCACGGCATGAACGCATCCACGTTCACGGGACGCGTCATCGCGAGCACGCGCTCGGACATGGTGAGCGCGCTCACCGGCGCGATCGGCGCCATGAAGGGGCCGCTGCACGGCGGTGCGCCCGGGCCGGTGCTCGACATGCTGCTCGACATCAAGACGGCCGAGAACGCCGAACCCTGGGTGCGCGCCGAACTGGCCGCGGGGCGGCGGATCATGGGATTCGGCCACCGCGTGTACAAGGTGCGCGATCCGCGTGCCGCGGTGCTCGCCAAGGTCGCCGAGGAGATGGGCGGGGCGCGCATGCAGGATCGCGCGCTGTTCGACCTCGCGCGCACGGTCGAGAAGACCGTGCTCCGCGTGCTCGAGGAGGTGAAGCCCGGCCGCAACCTGCAGACGAACGTGGAGTTCTACACGGCGCTCGTGCTGCAGTCGCTCGGGCTGGCGCCGAACACGTTCGTGGCGTTGTTCGCCTGTGGACGCGCCGCGGGCTGGGCCGCGCACGTGATCGAGCAGCACGCGCAGGATCACCTCATCCGGCCGCAGTCCGAGTACGTCGGCCCGAAGGGCCTGACGCTGTAGCCGCGCCCCGACGCCGGTCGCCGGTCTCCGACCACCCGTCGACCGGAGGCCCGCCGTTGCGGGCCCGGTACCTGTCCCGACAAGGACAAGTCGGAACGCTTTCCTGTGCGGTCCGGGGCAACCGCGGAATGCACCCACTTCGCGTTCCGTCCGAGAAGAACCGCGTGCTTCGTTGCCGGGCAGTCGGTTAGGATTCCCAACCGCTCGCGCTCGCCGGCTGGTCCCGCACTTGCCCTGCAGGCGGGTGATCCCGGGGTGAAGGGCAGTCGCCATCCGCCGCCCCGGCCGCACTCGCAGCACCGGGACACTTCTCAGAGGGGATTCGCCATGCGAGCTACTTGGGTCGTTCGCAGCCTCCGCCTGCTCATCGTGGCGCTGCCGGTCACGGCCGCCATCGCCCAGATCGGGCCGCCACCGCCGCCGCCGCTCACGCCGCTCGTCGCCCCGCCGGCGCCGGTGGGTAATCCGGTCACGAATGCGAAGGCGATGCTCGGCAAGGCGCTCTTCTGGGACGAGCAGTTGTCGTCCTCGCGCACGGTCGCCTGCGGCAGCTGCCACATGGCGGAATCGGGCGGGCTCGACCCGCGCTCGGTCGCGAACTCGGCCGCGGCCGTTTCGCCGGGCTTCGATGCGCTCTTCGGCACCACGGACGACGTCACGGGATCTCCGGGCGTGCCGCTCGCGGACGCCGCCGGCAACTATCAGTGGTCCACCGCCTACGGCATCCAGCCGCAGGTGACGGGCCGCCGCACGCAGTCGCACATCAACGCCGGCTACGCGCCCGACCTGTTCTGGGACGGCCGCGCGCACTCGGCGTTCCTCGACCCGGTCACGGGCGACACGTTGCTGCGCGTGAACGCGGCACTCGAGAGCCAGGCGGCGGGGCCGCCGACCTCGAGCGTCGAGATGGGGCACCTCGGCCGCGACTGGAACGACGTCGCCGCGCGCGTCGCGACGTGCACGCCGCTCGCGCAGTCGCCGCTCGTCCCCACCGCGCTCGCCGCGTGGATCAACGGCCGCTCGTACCCGCAGCTCTTCACCGAGGCGTTCGGCTCGGCGGCCGTGACGCCCGCGCGCATCTGCATGGCGATCGCGACCTACGAGCGCACGCTGTGGTCGGGTCAGGCGCCGATCGACTCGGTCGCCGCGGGCACCGCGGTGCTGCGCCCGGACGAGGCGGCGGGTCGCCAGCTGTTCGTCGGGCTCGGTTGCGTCGGCTGCCATGCGGGCAACCAGTTCACCGACAACATCTATCACTACATCGGCGTGCGTCCCGCGGCCGAGGACTCGGGCCGCTTCCTCATCGTGCGCAACCCCGGGCTCATCGGTTCGTTCAAGACGCCGTCGCTGCGCAACGTGGGCCTGCGCCCGGCGCTCATGCACCACGGCCAGTTCCACTCGCTGCGCGACGTCGTCGAGTTCTACAACCGCGGCGGGGACTTCAACGAACCGAACAAGGCGCCCGGCATCGTGCCGCGCAACCTGACCGAACTGCAGAAGCAGCAGCTCGTCGCGTTCCTCGACCGTCCGCTCACCGATCCGCGCGTGGCGCAGGGGCTCGAGCCGTTCGACCGGCCGTCGCTCTACAGCGAGACCATGCTCGTGCCCAAGGTCATCGGTGGCGGCACGCTCGGCAGCGGCGGGGGCATCGCGCAGCCGGTCGCGGTCGAGCCGCCCATGATCGGCAATCCCGATTTCACGGTCGGCGTGTTCGGCGCCCTCGGTGGCGCCTCGGCCACGCTCGTGATCGACGCGGTCGAGCCACCGGTGGGCGCGGGCATTCCCGCGTCGGGTTCGCTCGCGCGGCTCACCACGACGCTCGCGGGCAGCGGCGCCGGCGGCGGCTTCGGGTCGGTGTCGTTCGCGATCCCGAACGACGTGTCGCTGCAGGGCCAGGTCGTCTACGGGCGGTGGTACGTCTCGGACCCGGGCGCCTCCGGCGGCGTCGCGGCGTCGGCCGCGTTCCAGATGAAGCTCTTCGGGCCCGGCGCCGCGGGCGCGCTCGCGGTGGACGGCGGCTTCACGTCGCCGCACGTCACCGGCGCGAAGCTCTTCGCGAGCATGCCGAACCCGTTCCGCAACACGTCCTCCACGCAGATCCGCTACGAGCTGTACCTGCCGTCGAGCGTGAAGCTCGTGCTGTACGACGCGGCCGGCCGCGTCGTGCGCAAGCTCGTGGACCAGCCGCTGCAGATGTCGGGTTCGTACTCGGTCGCGTGGGACGGCCGTGACGAGCGCGGCAACACCGCGCCCGAGGGCATCTACTTCTACCGGCTCGAAGCCGGTGGCGAGGCGAAGACGAATCGCGTCGTGAAGCTGTAGTCACGGCGCGAATCCGGCGGGCTGCGCGGCGTCGTTGGGAGCCGCGTGGCCCGTTCGCGTTTGGTCGCACCGGCGCGCTGTGACAGACTCGCGCCCCCATGAAGAACTTCCTCGTACTCGCGCTCAGCGCGCTGCTCGTCTTCGGGGCCGGAACGGCGTGGCTGCTGCTGTATCCGGCCGTGCCGCGCGATCTCGCGGGCGCCACGGACTTCGACGCGCAGGCGAACCGGGTGCGCATCGCGGTCGGCGAGTCCGACTCGCTCGACGCCTACGTGCTGCGCGGAACGCGCCCGGGCGTGATCGTGCTGTTCCACGGCTACGCGCGCGATCACGCGCGCGTCTGGCGCTACGCGCAGTTCCTGCGCCGCGACGGCTGGACGATCGTGGCGCCGGACTTCCGCTCCTCGCGTGAGAAGAACCGCAAGCCGACGACGCTCGGCTGGTACGAACTGCAGGACGGCGAAGCCGTGCTCGCGTGGCTCGCGAGGCACCCGCAGCTCGCCGGCGAGCCGATCGGGCTGTTCGGCGAATCGCTCGGCGGGTCCGTGGCGATCGCGCTCGCGAGCGCGCACTCCGAGGTGCGCGTCGCCGTCGCGGACTGCCCGTTCGCGACCGGCAAGCTCGCGATCGAGGACGGCTGCGTGTGCGAGGGACACGTGCCGGTGGTGCCGTTCGCGGCGATCACTCGCGCGATCGGCCGCGTCGTCACGGGGCACGATCCGGCGGCGCTCGACGTCGTCGCCGCGGTCCGGCGCTACGGCGACCGGCCGCTCTTCCTGATCCAGGCGGGCATCGAGGACCGTTTCCGCATTCCCCAGACGCTGCTGCTCGAGAACGCGGCGGGTGCGGGGACCGAGGCGTGGCGCGTCGCGGACTCGGGGCACAACGAGGCGTGGATCAGGCACCGCCGCGAATACGAGACGCGCGTGGGCAGCTTCTTCCGGGAGTTCCTGCACGGGCCGCGCTCCGCGGCCATGGAGCGCTGAGCATGGCGACGACGATCCGGCTGGGCACGCAGGGCTGGTCGTACGACGACTGGAAGGGCGTGTTCTATCCGCCGGGCGCGAAGCAGGAGGACCGGCTGCCGTTCTACGCGAGCGTCTTCGACACGGTCGAGCTGGACACCACGTTCTACCACGCGCCCAAGGCCACCATCGCGCGCTCGTGGGAGCGTCACACGCCCGACGAGTTCCGCTTCGCCGCCAAGGTGCCGCGCGCGATCACGCACGACGCGCAACTGCGGACCGTGGGCGAGGACCTCGAGCGATTCGTGCGCGCCATGGAGCCGCTCGGCGACAAGCTCGGCCCGCTGCTCGTGCAGATGCCGGCGGAGTTCGTGCGCGACGAGCGCACGGCCGCCGACCTCGACGCGTTCCTCGCCGCGGCGCCGTCCAACGCGCGGCTCGCGATCGAGTTCCGCCACGCGAGCTGGTCGTGCGACGCCACGTTCGACGCGCTGCGCCGCCGGAACGTGGCGATCGCCTGGACCGAGTGGCGAGAACTGCCGCGTGTGTCGGCGGTGACCGCGGACTTCCTGTACCTGCGCTGGCTCGGCGACCGGCGCGAGATCGAGAAGTACGACCGCGTGCAGATCGACCGCGAGGACAGCTTCCGCGCGTGGGAAGCCGACCTGATGCGCGTCTTCGGCGAAGTGCGCGAGGTGTACGGCTTCTTCAACAACCACTGGGCGGGCCACTCGCCGGCGAGTGCGAACGAGATGAAGCGCCGGCTCGGGCTGCCGTTCGTGGAGCCGCGCGATCGCTGGTCGCAGGGCGAGCTGTTCGGATGAGCGCGGCCCGGGCGCGCGCGGAGCGATGACGCTCGATCCGGTCCTGCTCGGCGTCGCGGGCTGGGTGCTGGCGCAGTTCGCCGTGGGACTCGCGGTCTCGCGCCGCATCCGCGACGAGGCCGACTACCTGCTCGCCGGCCGCACGCTGGGCCCGGCGTTCGCCACGTTCAGCCTGTTCGCCACGTGGTTCGGCGCCGAGACGTGCCTGGGCGCCGCGGGCGCCACGTACGCGGAAGGTCTCTCCGGCGGGCGCGCGGATCCGTTCGGCTACTCGCTCTGCCTGCTCGCCATGGGCGTCGGCGTGGCGGCCGCGCTGCGCCGCACCGGCGCGATGACGCTGGCCGATGTCGTCCGCACGCGCTTCTCGCCGGCGTGCGAGCGCTGGATCGTGGTGCTGCTCGTGCCGGCGTCGGTGCTGTGGGGCGCGGCGCAGATCCGCGCGCTCGGGCAGGTGTTCTCGGCGGCGTCGCACGTGGGCCTGCCGATCGCGATCGCCCTGGCCACGTTCGTGGTCATTGCGTACACGGTCACCGGCGGGCTCCGCGCCGACGTGGTCACCGACCTCGTGCAGGGGATCGCGCTGATCCTGGGGCTCGCGGTGCTGCTCGTCGTGGTGGTCGTGCACGCGGGAGGGCCGGCGGCCGCGTGGGCGATCGCTTCGGCGCCGCGCGAGGTCGCCGCGTCGCCCGACCCGCGCGTGCTCGCGCGCGCCGAGACGTGGCTGGTGCCGATCGTGGGCTCGCTCACCGCGCAGGAG
>JBGANH010000025.1:0-22732 GCA_044222365.1 Candidatus Eiseniibacteriota bacterium | reverse complement strand
ACGCCCTCGGCCGGGCTGTGCACGACGAGCGTGTCGAGCCCGCTGGCGATCGTCCCGGTCGGATCGCAGACGGCGAGCCCGATCCGGCGCTCACCCCAGTCCACGGCGAGAACTCGCGGCAACGGCGGGGCTCAGGCGTCCGCGGCGATGCGGCCCGCGGGCCGGTTCTTCACCAGCACGCAGTGCGTGCCGGCGTCGCTGAAGCTGAAGGTCACGTCGTCGCAGCACGAACGCATGATGAAGATGCCGCGCCCGCGCATGTCGAACAGGTGCTCCGGCGTGGTCACGTCGGGCACCACGCGCTGCACGTCGAAGCCCGTGCCGCGGTCGAACACGTGGACCTCGAGCTTCTCGGGGTACATGTGGAACTCGATCTCGAAGTTCAGGCTGGCATCGCGCTTGTGCCCGTGCTGCACGGCGTTCGTGCCGGCCTCGACCACGCCCATGCCGACCTGCGTGGTGGTGTCCTCGTCGAAGCCCATGCGCTCGCACACACTCAACGAGACGCGATCGAGTACGGACAGCAGCTCCAGCCGGCTGGGCAGGCTCAAGCGAATGACTTCCGGCTTCGGCGCTTCCGACATGAGGGTCTTCTACGGGTTGCGGTCCGCGACGAACGCCTGCAGCAGCGTCAGGGCGCGGGCCATGTCTTCGGGTAACGCCGACTCGAAGTGAAGCCGCTCGCCCGAAACGGGATGGACGAACTCGAGTTCGGCGGCATGGAGGGCCTGCCGGCGCAGCGTGCGGAGCAGGGCGAGGATGAGGCTACGCTCGGCTTGCCGGAGGCTCAACGATTTTCTCACCCTCCCGCCATAGAGCGGATCGCCCACGACGGGATGTTTGACGGCGGCGAAATGGACCCGGATCTGGTGGGTCCGGCCGGTCTCGAGCCGGGCTTCGACGAAGCTGGCCAGCCCGAAGCGCTCCAGCACAGTCCAGCGCGTGAGCGCGGACTTGCCGCCGTTGCGCACCACGGCCATGCGCTTGCGTTCGCGCGGATCGCGCCCGAGCGGCATGTCCATGTAGCCCTCGTCGGGACCGGGATCGCCCCAGACGATCGTCCGGTAGACACGCCGCACCTTGCGCACGCGCAGCGCCTCGACGAGCGCCTGGTACGCGACCTCGGTCTTCGCCACGACCATGAGCCCCGAGGTGTCCTTGTCGAGCCGGTGCACGATGCCGGGCCGGCCCTCGCCGCCCACGCCCGCCATCTGTGGCGCGTGATGCAGCAGCGCGTGCACGAGCGTGCCCGTGGTCACGCCCGCGCCGGGATGCACGACCACGCCCGCGGGCTTGTTCAGCACGATCACGTGCTCGTCCTCGTGGCGGATCGCGAGCGGCGCGTCCTCGGCCACGAGACGGCTCGTACGGCGCGGCGGCACCTCGACGCGCACGACGTCCCCTTCCTTCAACTTCAGGGACTGGCGCGCGAGCTTGCCGTTCACCTGCACGCGCTCGGCATCCATGAGCGCCTGAAGGCGGTTACGCGAGAGGCCGATCCGCGCCTTCGCCAGCCAGCGGTCCACCCGCTGGCCCGCTCCCTGCGGCGGGACCGTCAGCTCCACCAGCTTCATGCGCATCGCTTTCCGGGGCGGCGCCGGCGCTCTGTGCGGCGCCCGGCTGCCCCTCGCTTTCGCGTGTCCAGGCCAGCGCGAAGAGCGCCACGCCCACGTTCACGCACACGTCGGCCACGTTGAAGACCGGAAAACCGTGGCCGTTCCACTGCAGGTAGATGAAGTCCACGACCTCGCCGGTCGCGGCGCGGTCGATGAGATTGCCGATCGCGCCACCGAGGATGAACGCGAGCGCGAGCTGGCGTCCCAGCGACATGACCGGATGACGCGACGCGAGCACGAGCACGATGACCGAAGCGAGCGCGGAAAACGCCCACAGCGGGAAGTGCATGTCCGCGAGCAGCCCGAACGCGATGCCCGAGTTGCGCGTGTACGTGAGCTGCACGAGATCGCCGATCACGTGCCGGCTGGGCGCGAACGCGAGGTGTTCGGTCGCCCAGTGCTTGGTCCACTGGTCCACCGCCACCAGCGCCGCGGCGAGCCCGAGCAGGAGCGGGTAGGAGCGCTTCACTCGTCCTTCGCCGCCAGCCGGCCGGCGCGCAGGTCACGCTCGTACTTCTCCTGCTCCTCGATGCACAGCCGCGCCCACGGCAACGCCTCGAGCCGCGTCTTGCTGATCGGCTTGCCGCTCACCTCGCACACGCCGTACGTGCCGCTGTACAGACGCGTGAGCGCGTCCTTGATCTCGCGGAGCAGCTTGCCTTCCTTGCTCGCGAGGTCGAACGCCTTCTCGCGCTCCATGCTGTCCGTGCCGGCGTCGGCCATGTGGAACGAGTAGCCGCTCAGCTCGCCCGCGGCGTCGCGCGGGTTCACCTTGAGCAGCGTGTCGTCCATGTAGCCCATCTCGCGCATGATGCGCGCGTACTCCTCGCGCAGGCGCTCCTCGAAGTGCTTGAGGTCGGCCTCGGACAGGCGGTCGTCGCCGCGCTTGGGCGCCATCTTGGCGGCGACGATCGGCTTCGCGGTCACGCTCGGGCGCGCGGGCGCGGGCTTGATCGGGGTCGTGAACTTGGGCTTGGCCTGCGACTCGGGCGGCAGCACGCCGAGCGGCCGGACTTCCGGCGCGGGACGCGCGCTCACCTTGGACTTGCCGGTGCCCTGCTTGGCGGCGCGCTGCGCCGCGAGCTTGGCTTCGGCGGTCGCGGGCACGAGCCGGCGCGGGCCTTCGGCGGCCTTCTTGCGCGCGGCTTCCTCGGCGGCGGCCTTCGCGCGCGCTTCGGCGAGCGCCTTCGCGGCGGCGGCACCCTTGTTGAGCGACTTCGGACCGGCGGGCTTGGCGGCAGCCTTGGGCGCCGGCTTCGGCGCGGGCTTGGCGGCGGCCTTCGGCGCGGGCTTCGCCGGCTTGGCGGCCTTGACCGGCTTCGACGGCTTCACCGGCTTCACCGGCTTCGCCGCCTTGACCGGCTTCGCCGGCTTCGCGGACTTCGCGGCGGCCTTCGGGGCGACCTTGGGCGCGGGCTTCTTCTTGGGCACGGGCTTCGCGCTCGGCTTCGGCTTCACGGCCGCCTTCGCCTTGGGAGCGGACTTGCCCTTGCTGGTCGCCTTGCCGGCGGTCTTCTTCCGAGCGGTCGCCATGGTCACATCCTCCGTAAGAATCACCGGCGTCGGACGCCGTTCCCTCTCAAGCCTGCGGCTTCGCTTCGTCCAGCCGTGCCAGCACGCCGGTGAGCAGGCGCTGCAGGCTCGGCGCGGTGCGAGCGGCCACCGCGAGCACGGCCGCGATGTCGCACGGATGCAGCGCATCCGGGAGACAGGCGTCCGTCACCACGTTGAAGGCCAGCACGCGCTGCCCGCCGTGCACGGCCGCGAGATTCTCGGGCACGAGCGACATGCCCACGACGTCGGCGCCGATCCCGCGCAGGAAGCGGTACTCGGCCGGCGTCTCCAGGTTCGGCCCCGCCACCGCGACGAACACGCCGCGCTGGAGGGGGATCTTCTCGTCACGCGCCACGCGCTCGGCCAGCTCGATGAGCACGCGCGAGTACGGCTCGCTCATGTCGGGGAAGCGCACCCCCAGCTCGTCGTCGTTGACGCCGCGCAGCGGGTTGTCGCCCATGAGATTGATGTGGTCCTTGGTGACCACGATGGTGCCCGGGGGCATGTCGGGGTTCATGCCGCCGCAGGCGTTCGTCACCACGAGCGTGTGGCAGCCGAGCGCCTTGAGCACGCGCACGGGGAACGACACCTCGCGCATGCTGTAGCCCTCGTAGAAGTGCACGCGGCCCTTCATCACCGCGACGCGCCGCCCGCCCACCGTGCCGATGTGCAGCTCGCCCGCGTGGCTCTCGACCGTGGACGAGGGCCAGTGCGGGATGTCGGCGTAGTGCACGACCGCGTCCGTCTCGAGCGCGTCCGCGAAGTCGCCGAGCCCGGTGCCGAGGATGACTCCCACCTCGGGCACGAGCCGGGTGCGTGCCTTCACGAAGGCCGCGGCTTCACGGATGTGATCGAGCAGCTCACTCGCCATGCGACTTTGCCGTCCTTTCGAGTTCGGCCGCGAGAAGCGCCTCGGCTTCGCGCGGTTCGAGTCCTTCCACTGCGATCGTCTTGCCGCGCGAGGTCGCGCCCCGCGCCACGCTGACCTGCCGGCGCTTCACGCCGAGCAGCCCGGCCAGCAGTTCCACCACCGCGTCGTTCGCGCGCCCGTCCTCGGGCGGCGCGGTGACCGCGAGCTTCCATTCCCCGCTCGCGAGCCGCCCGAGCAGCGCGTTGCGCCGCGCGCCGGGCTGCACCCGAACGGGCACCTGCGCGCTCATCGCATGCGGTACGCGATTTCGCGCAGGGTGGGCACGAGGAAGCCCATGCCCACGAACTGGATCACCAGCAGCACCACGAGCGGCGCGAAATCGAAGCCGCCGAACGCGGTCGGGAACAGCCGCCGCACCGGTGCGCAGACCGCGTGCGAGATGTTCTCGATCGCGTCGAGGATGGGATGGCTCGGCCGCGGCTGGAACCACGACATCACCGCGTTCACGAGGATCACGAGCTGCAGCGCCTGCAGCGCCCAGCCCACGAGCTCCGCGAGCATCCCGACGAAGTTGCCCATCACGAACACGGCCGCCTCCTCACGCGCGTCGCGCGCCGAACAGCGCGCTGCCCACACGCACGATCGTCGCGCCTTCCTCGACGGCGACTTCGTAGTCGCCGCTCATGCCCATGGACAGCTCCGGCAACGGCCGGCCCAGTCGCGCCGCTCCCGCGTCGCGCAGTTCCCGCAGTCGCGCGAACGCCGCGCGCGCCTCGTCGGGCTGGTCCACCAGTTCCGGCACCGTCATGAGACCGCGCAGCTCGAGTCCTTCGAGCGACGCGACCTGCTCGAGCAGTTCGCCCAGCCGTTCGGGTACGACGCCGAACTTGCTGGCCTCGCCACTCACGTTCACTTCGACCAAGACCGGCATCACCCGCTCCGCCTCACGGCAGCGGCGGGCGAGCGCCGTGGCCAGCTCGATGTCGTCCACGCTGTGCACGACATCGAACAGACCCGGCGCCCTGCCGGCCTTGTTGCGCTGCAAATGGCCGATCAGGTGCCACCGTGCGACATCCCGCGGCACCAGCGCCTGGTGCGCCTGGGCCTCCTGGACCCGGTTCTCACCGAGGTCCGTGACGCCGAGTCGCACCGTCTGGGCAACCACTTCCGCCGCAAGGGTCTTGACGACCGCAACGAGCGTGACGGCCCCCGCCGGACGACCCGACCGGGCCGCCGCGGCCTCGATGCGGGCGCGGATTTCGGTGAGCCGGTCCGCCAGCGTGGCGTGGGTGCTGTTCACGGGACGCGGCAGACTAGGGCCGAGGTCACTGCGGGGCAAGCGCTTTGTTCGGTTTGCGCCGGCGGGCGAACACGACCGGCGTCTCGAATCGCTGGGGCGCGACGGCACCGAAGGCCAAGAGAATCCAATTGCCGGGCCCGGGCTCTACCTTCCACAATAGTGAGCGCTTACTTTCTTTCTATTTGACGACGCATTCGGAGGAGGCCCGATGACACCACCCGCGAAGTACCTGAAGGCGGACGAGCGCCGTGCGCTCACGGTGCAGGCCGTGGTCGAACTCGCCGGTTCGCAGAACCCGGACGAAATCACGACCGCTTCGCTCGCCCGGCACATGGGAGTCACGCAAGGGGCGCTGTTCCGCCACTTCCCGACCAAGGACGCGATCTGGGGCAGCGTCCTGGAATGGGCGGTCGAGCACCTGCTCGCCCGGCTCGATCGGGCGAGCGCGCCGAACGTCAGCGCGGTCTCCGCACTCGAAGCCATGTTCATGACGCACGTCGAGTTCGTGGTCGAGCATCCGGGCATTCCGCGCATGCTGTTCGGCGAGCTCCAGCGCTCGAGTGCGAGCCCGGCGAAGCTCGTCGCACGGACTCTCATGCAGCGCTACTCCGAGCGACTGATCCGCGTTCTCGAGCGCGGCGAGGCGGCGAGCGAGCTGACTGCCGATCTCGACCGCTCCGCCGCGGCGACCTTGTTCATCGGCACGATCCAGGGTCTCGTCATGCAGTCGCTGCTCAGCGGCGACCCCTTGCAGGTACGCCGGGACGCTCCGCGTGTGTTCGCGATCTACCGTCGCGGGATCGAGAGGCAGGCATGAAGCTCCCACGCCTCCCGATTCGCCTGCTCGCGCTGCTCGGCGTGCTCGTTCCGCTCTTCGCGCTGCTCCTGCTGGTCGCATTCCGCTCGGGACCGCTGGCGCCTGTTTCGGTCACGGTGGCGAAAGTCGAACGCCGCGCGCTCGCGCCTGCGCTCTTCGGCATCGGCGCCGTGGAAGCGCGCTACAGCTACCGCCTCGGTCCGACGGCCCCTGGCCGACTGCTGCGACTCGACGCCCAGGTGGGCGATCGTGTGCGCGCGGGGCAACGCGTCGGAGAAATGGACCCGGTGGATCTCGAGGACCGACTGCGCTCGGTGGAAGCGGCGACGCGGCAGGCGGAAGCCACCGTGCTCGAGGCCGCCGCCCGCGACGACCTCGCGCAGACGCAGCTGCATCGCTACGAGCAGCTGTTCGCGTCGAAGTCCATCAGCGAGGAAGCGCTCACGACGAGACGGCAGGAAGCCCGCATCGCCGAAGCCGCGCGGCGAGCGGCACAGGAAGCAGCCGCACGCGCGCGCTCCGATCGCGAGGCGCTGCTCGCCCAGCGCCGCAACCTCCTGCTCGTCGCTCCCGCGGACGGCATCGTCACGTTGCGGCCGGTCGAGCCGGGCACGACGGTGATGGCCGGCCAGCTCGTGCTCGAACTGATGGACCCGTCGAGCCTGTGGCTCGACGTGAAGTTCGATCAGACGCGGTCGGCCGGGCTCGCCGCGGGCCGCCCCGCCCGCGTGCACCTGCGCTCGCGCGCGAACGAGTCCCTCTCGGGTCGAGTGTTGCGCGTGGAGCCGAGGGCGGACGAGATCACGGAGGAGATGCTCGCCAAGGTCGTGCTCGATCGCCGCCCCGAACCCCTCCCACCACTCGGCGAACTCGCCGAGGTCACCGTCGCGCTGCCGGCGCTGCCGCCCACGGCCGTGATCCCCACGGCCGCCGTGCATCGCCTCGGCGCGCGCACCGGGGTCTGGAAAGTCACGCAGGGCAAGCAGGTGTTCACGCCCGTGCGACTCGGAATGTCCGATCTCGAAGGCCACGTGCAGGCGCTGGAAGGGCTCGAGGTCGGCGAGAGCGTCCTGCTCCATAGCGAAAAGCCCATCGGGCCGGGCACACGGTTGCGCGTGGTCGCGCAGATCCCCGGAGGACGGCGGTGATCAACCTCGCGGGACGCGACATCTACCATTCGTGGGAGAAGTTCGTCCTCACCGGCTTCGGCCTCGGACTGCTGATCGGGGTCACGCTGGTCATGGCGGGTGTGTACCGCGGCATGGTGGACGACGGTCGTGCGTTGCTCGACAACAGCGGCGCCGACCTCTGGGTCGTCCAGCGCGAAACTCTGGGCCCGTACGCCGAATCCTCCAGCATCCCGGACGATCTCTATCGCGACCTGCGCGCGCTCGAGGGAGTCGAGGACGCGACCAACGCGACCTACCAGACGATGCAGGTGCGCGCCGGCCAGCGCGACGTGCGAGCCATGGTGGTCGGGCTCGCGAGCGCCGACATCGGCGGCGCACCGGGCTGGCCTCCGGCGCTGGTCGCGGGGCGCCCGCTCGCGCGATCGCACTACGAGGCCGTGGCGGACCTCGCGACGGGCTTTCGACTCGGCGACCTGCTGGCGATCCGCGGAGATCGCTACCGCGTCGTGGGACTCACCCGGCGCATGGTGTCCTCCGCTGGCGATCCCATGGTGTTCCTGCCGCTCGCGGACGCGCAGGCCGCGCAGTTTCGAAAGGACGGCGAGGCGATTCGCCAGGGGCGGCGGCGCACGGCCGCGAACCCGGCGTTCCAGCGCCCCGGTGACGCCTCGGTCGCCGACGCCGTGAACGCGCTGCAGGCGACTTCTCACCAGGTGAACGCAGTGCTCGTGCGGGTCGCGGCGCACGCGGATCCGAACGTGGTCGCCGAGTCGATTCGCCGATGGAAGCGGCTGACCGTTTACACGCGTCCCGAGATGGAAGCGATCCTCACCGGCAAGCTCATCGCCACGTCGGCAAAACAGATCGGGATGTTCCTCGTGATCCTCGCGGTGGTGAGCGCGGCGATCGTCGCGTTCATCATCTACACGCTGACGATGGACAAGATCCGCGAGATCGCGGTGCTCAAGCTGATCGGAACGCGCAACCGAACGATCGCCGGAATGATCCTGCAGCAGTCGCTCGCGCTCGGGGCGATCGGTTTCGCGGTCGGCAAGGTCGCGGCCACCGCCGCCGCGCCGCACTTCCCGAAGTACGTGCTGCTGGTGCCACAGGACGCGGTGGCCGGCTTCGTCGCCGTGCTCTCCATCTGCGCTCTCGCCAGCCTGGTGGCGATCCGGATCGCCGTGGCCGTGGATCCCGCGCAGGCGATCGGAGGATGAGATGAGCGACAAGGGCATCCGCATCGAGGGCCTGCAGAAACGCTACGGGCAGGGCGAGACGGCGGTGCACGCGCTCAAAGGCGTGAACATGCACGTCGAGCCGGGTGAGGTCATCGGGCTGATCGGTCCTTCGGGGTCCGGCAAGAGCACGTTGCTCAAGTGCCTCGGCGCCGTCATCAGCCCCACCGCCGGTCGCATGTCGCTGGACGGCCAGGTTCTCTTCGACGACGGCTGGAAGGTGAAGGACCTGCGCGCGCTTCGGAGGGACCGGATCGGCTTCGTCTTCCAGGCTCCGTACCTGATTCCGTTCCTCGACGTGGTCGAGAACGTGGCGCTGCCGCCGATGCTCGCCGGAGACGACAACGGCAGCGCTCGCGGCCGTGCGCTCGAACTGCTCGCGGCGCTCGACGTGTCGCATCGGGCCGGCGCGATGCCGGCAAGCCTGTCCGGCGGCGAGCAGCAGCGCGTGGCGATCGCGCGCGGCCTCGTGAACCGTCCGCCGGTCGTTCTCGCCGACGAACCAACGGCTCCGCTCGACAGCGAGCGCGCCATGACGGTGATCCGGCTCCTGCAGGAGATGGCGCAGCGGTTCGATACCGCCGTCATCGTGGTGACCCACGACGAGAAGATCATTCCGACGTTTCGCCGCCTCTACCACATCCGCGACGGCGTGACGCACGAAGTGGCCGGCGAGGGCCGCGCACCCGCGTGACTCCCGCGAGCAACTGCACGCCCCGACCGTCAGGTCGCGCCTCTCCCTCAAACATGCACGCCCCGACCGTCAGGTCGGGGCGTGCATGAACGGATGGTGGAGGCGGCGGGAATCGAACCCGCGTCCGAAAGTCCTTCTGCAACGAGTCCTACAAGCGTAGTCGGTCGTTTGAGTCTCGCGCGCCTTGCTCCGGCCGACAGGATCGCGGCGCGCCAGCCCGAAAAGATCTCGTCCGCCGCGGTCGGGCCGCCGCATTGGACCAGTCCACGTTTGTCTGGCGCCCGCACCGCTCCCCATGGACGGGGCTCGGGAAGGCGTCGCTGGAGCTAGTGGTTAACTAGGCAGCGAGAGCCATCTGCTCGTTGGCAGATGAGTTTTCCCATGCTTTTTGACGAGGTTGATGGGTCCCCGGCTTGCACTCGTTGGTTCTGGACCCCCGTCGAAGCCTGTCGCCCCCGAAGGAAGTCGGCTGCTGCTGTGATGTCGGCGCGGCGCGCGCGGCGCGTCAGGACTTTCGCGTCGCGTGTGCCGCGGCCGCGGCTCAGAACGGGATGTCGTCGTCGTTCGGGCCGCCGCCGAAATCGTCCATGCCGCCCGTGTCGGCGCCGACCGGCGCGCCGCCGAAGTCGTCCTGCGAACGCTCGAAGCCGCCGCCGCCACCCTGGCCACCGCGGCCGCCCACGAAGCGCATGTTCTGCGCGACGACCTCGGTGGAGTAGCGCTTCTGGCCCTGCTGGTCCTGCCACTGGCGGGTGCGCAGCGAGCCCTCGATGAGCACCTCGCGGCCCTTGGTGAGGTACTGCTTGGCGAGGTCGGCCTGCTTGCCGAAGAGCACGACGCGATGCCACTCGGTCTCGTTCTTCCAGCCGCCGTTGCCGTCGGGGCGGCGCTCGTCGGTCGCGATGTTGAGGTTCGCGATCGTGAGCTGGCTCTGCGTGTAGCGGATCTCGGGATCGCGCCCGAGTCGGCCGAGCAGGATGACGCGGTTGAGGCTCATGGGATGCTCCGTTCGAAGGGGGCCCTGTGGACGTCGCGGGGGCCCGGAGGCGGGAATGTTTCTTGGCGCGCAATCTACCCCGCGGGCCGCCGCGGCCCAAGCAAAGACTCGCCAAACCCGCGTCTTTCGCGGCCGCGTTTGACTCCGGCCCGGCGCCGACACTATTCTGCCCGCCCGATTCGCAGCTCCATGCATCGGGGCGTGGCGCAGCCCGGTAGCGCACCTGCTTTGGGAGCAGGGTGTCGGAGGTTCAAATCCTCTCGCCCCGACCAGCTTCCCGCCGTCTCTCGATCGCAGGCCACCGGATCGCGGCATGCAGCCGAAAGACAGCGGAAATAACCCGGCAGGCCGAACGTCCGCCCCGTTTCGGGAGGCGCTCGTGACTGCCGGTCAGCGCCTGTAGCTCAGTTGGATAGAGCATCGGATTTCTAATCCGACGGTCGGGGGTTCGATCCCCTCCAGGCGCGCCAGCGTCGCGCCGTCGGCGCGGCCGGATACGACGAGTGGTGGTGGATGTAGCTCAGCTGGCAGAGCACCGGGTTGTGGTCCCGGGGGTCGCGGGTTCAAACCCCGTCATCCACCCCATCTTTCCCTCCTTCCGGCCCCGATCCGGGCCTCTCGGCCGCCCTCGCGCGAGCCGATACTCCCGCCCATGAACCGACGCGCGAAGATCGTCTGCACGCTGGGCCCGGCCACGCACACCTACGAGGCGATCTCGGCGCTCGTGCAGGCGGGCATGGACGTGGCGCGCCTGAATCTCTCCCACGGCTCGCGCGAGGACCACGCCGAGGTGTACGCGCACGTGCGCCGCGCCTCCGACGAGTCCGGAAGAGCGGTCGGCATCCTCGTGGACCTGCAGGGTCCGAAGATCCGCCTGGGCGATTTCGTGAACGGCGCCGAGACGCTCGAAGCCGGCGCGACGTTCACGATCACGACGCAGCCGGGCGTCCCCGGCACCGCGACGATGGCGAGCACGACGTACGAGCACCTCGCGACCGACGTGAAGCCCGGCGACTGCGTGCTCGTGGACGACGGCAACGTGAAGCTCGTGGTCGAGCACACCGACGGCGTGCGCGTGCGCTGCACCGTCGCCGAGGGTGGCCGCGTCTCGAACCACAAGGGCATCAACCTGCCCGGCGTGCGCGTGAGCGCCCCGAGCATGAGCGAGAAGGACCGCGAGGACCTGCGCTTCGCGATGGGACTGCGCGTGGACCTGATCGCGCTGTCGTTCGTGCGCTCGCCCGGCGACATCGCCGAGGTGCACGCGATCATGGACGAGTTCGGCGCGCGCCTGCCGGTGATCGCGAAGATCGAGAAGCCCGAGGCGGTCGAGCAGCTCGAGGCGATCGTCGAGGCGTTCGACGGCCTCATGGTGGCGCGCGGCGATCTCGGCGTGGAGATCCCGCTCGAGCAGGTGCCGATCGTGCAGAAGCGCGCCGTCGCGCTCGCGCGCAAGTACGCGCGGCCCGTGATCGTGGCGACGCAGATGCTCGAGTCCATGATCACGCACTCGCGCCCGACGCGCGCCGAAGCCTCCGACGTGGCGAACGCCATTCTCGACGGCACCGACGCCGTGATGCTCTCGGGCGAGACGAGCGTGGGCCAGTACCCGATCGAGACGGTCGAGACCATGGCGCGCATCATCTCGGCGGTCGAGGAGCGCTCGCTCACCGAGCTGCCGCCCCCGCCGGGCCCCGCCGCCTCGCGCGGCGACGCGATCGCCGCGGCCGCGGTGCACATCGCCGCCGACACGCACGCCCGCGCGCTGGTGGCCTTCACGGAGTCGGGCTCCTCGGCCCGGCGCGTGTCGCGTCACCGCTCGCCGGTGCCGCTGCTCGCGTTCACGTCGACTCCCGCGGTGCGCAGCCAGCTCGCCCTGCAGTGGGGCATCGAGACGTTCATCGTGCCGCCGCCGACCAATACCGACGAGCTCGTCCGCTGGGTGGACGCGGCCATGCTCGCGCTCAAGCGCGGCGTCGCCGGCGAGTTCGTGGTGATCGTGGCCGGCACGCCCCCGGGCGCCGCGGGCTCGACGAACACCGTGCGCGTGCACCGCCTCGCGGCGGTCTGACGCGCGGGACGCGCCGCCCGCTCAGGCGAGCATCTCGCGCAGCTTCTCCTCGAGCGCGTCCCCGCCGAACGGTTTCGCGAGCAGCGGGAACGACCGCTCGCCGCGCTGCGGGAGCGGCAGTTCGTCGCCGGGATAGCCGGACATGAGCAGCACGCGCACGTCGGGACGGTCCCGCAGCAGGTGTTCGGCGAGCTCGGGCCCGGTCATGCCGGGCATGATGACGTCGCTCAACAGCAGGTCGATACGTCCGGAGAACGCGCGCGCCACGGCGAGCGCCTGTTCGCCGGTCTCGGCCTCGAGCACGTCGCAGCCGAGCCGGCGCAGCGTCGCGCACACGAACTGGCGCACGAGCGGCTCGTCCTCGGCGACCAGCAGCGTCCCGGTCAGCTTCGCGAGCGGCGGCGCCGCGCTCGAGGACTCGGACGCCGCGCCCTCCGGCTGCGCGTGCGCGACCGGCATCAGCACGCGGAAGGTCGTGCCCTTGCGCAGCTCCGACTCGACCTCGATCAGGCCACCGGCCTGCTCGACCGCGCCGTACACCGTCGCGAGCCCGAGCCCGGTGCCCTTGCCCGCCTCCTTCGTCGTGAAGAACGGCTCGAACAGGTGCGGGCGCACGTCGTCGGGAATTCCCAGCCCCGTGTCGCGCACCTCGATCACCGCATGCGGGCCCTCGACTCGCGCTCCGCGGCGGGCCGCTTCGGACGCCGAGAGGTCGGTCTCGGTCACCGACACGAACAGGTCACCGCCGTCGGGCATCGCGTCGCTGCCGTTGACCACGAGGTTGAGGAGGGCCTGCTCCACCTGCCCCGGATCGGCGACGACGCGCGGCCCCGCGCCGCGCTCCGGCAGTTCCACGACGAGCCGCACGCGCACGCCGACGATGCGGCGCATGAGCGGTTCGAGATCGAGCAGCAGGCTCGAGAGCACCACTTCCCGCGGTTCGATGCGCTGGCGGCGGCCGAACGCGAGCAGCTGGCGCGTGAGCGCGGCGCTGCGCGTGGCGGCCGAGCGCATGTTCGCGACCGGCACCTGGTGTGGTGAGTCGGGCGGCAGCGCGAGCGCGAGCATCTCGGCCTCGCCGAGGATGGCGAGCAGCATGTTGTTGAAGTCGTGCGCGACGCCTCCGGCGAGCCGGCCGAGCGCCTCGAGCTTCTGGGTCTGCTGCCAGCGCCTTTCCGTGTCGCGCATCGCCGAGGCCTGGCGCCGGACCTCGGTCACGTCACGGAAGCTCCACACGCGCCCGACCGGCCGGCCGTCGAGCATCTGCGGCAGCGAATACCGTTCGAAGATGCGCCCGTCGCGGAACGCGAGCTCGTCGAAACTCGACGCCTCCGGGTGCGAGTACAGCTCCTCGACCTTGCCGAGGAACCCGGCCGGATCCTCGAGCATGCCGCGGACGTGATCGAGCACGCGCGCATCGTCGCCGGCGTTCGCGAGCTGGGGCGGGATGCGCCACATGTCGAGGAAACGGCGGTTGTACCCGACCCAGCGGCCGTTCGTGTCCACCACGAGGATGCCGTCGGTCGCCGACTCGATCGTCGCCTGCTGCAACGACAGCGCCTCGCGCAGCTTCTCCATGGCGTCGTGATGCGAGGTGACGTCGCGCACGATGCCGAGCAGCTGGCCTTCGGGCGTCATGCTCGCGGCGATCTCGGCGATGAACACGCTGCCGTCCTTGCGGCGGAAGCGACGCTCGGTGCGCATCGTGCCGCGAAGATTCAGTTCCGCGATCCGGAACGGCTGGCGCTGCAGTTCGCCCGGCGCGAGCACGTCGGCCATGCGCATCTGCAGCAGCTCGGCCTCGGAGTAACCGGTCAGCTCGCACGCGCGCTGGTTCACGTTGCGATAGCGCCCGTCGGCATCGGCCACGAAGATCGCGTCACCCGCGCGCTGGAAGATCTCCTGGAAGCGCGCGGCCGCAGTGGACAGCGCGGCCTGCTGCAGCGCCGCGTTCTTGCGCGCCTGCAGGATGCCGACGAGCACGGCGAGCGCGGGCAGCGAGAGGTACGCCGCGAACAACCGCCGGTATTCCCCCGGTTCCAGCTTGAGCGGCCACACGTGCTGCGAGTGGAACCACGTCAGGTAGGCGGCGCCGATGGCGGCGCTGAGCAGGCCGGGCAGGACGCCGCCCAGGTACGCCGACGTCACGACGGCGAGCGAGAACAGGATGCCCGGATTGGGCAACCCCGCCGGCGTGACTTCGAGCAGGCTCAGGAGCACGGCGAAGGCGATCGTCACCACCGGCCCGGCGAGCAATCGCCAGCCGGGAACAGCTCCGCGCATGCGCATTCCTTCGTTGCTCATCGCCATCGAGCCTCGTGGGGCGAAAGGACGCGAAACGTCACTTCGGCGGTCGGCGCGGCGCGGGGGTCAGCGCTGGGACAGCAGCGTGCCCAGACTACGCACTGCGCGCGCGCGATGCGAGATGGCGTTCTTCTCGGACGCGGGAATTTCCGCGAGCGTGCGGTTATCTGGCAGCCGAAACACCGGGTCGTAGCCGAATCCGTGGGTACCACGTGGGCTTTCGGTGATCTCGCCCTCGAGCACGCCGTCCGCCGAGATCTCGACGCCGTCCGGGAACAGTGCGACGCAACAGGTCCGGAACCGAGCGGTGCGCGGCGCCCCGGGACGTGCCGCCAGCTCGCGCAGCAGCTTCGCGACGTTGTCCTCGTAGCGGGCGTCGGGACCGGCGTAGCGCGCGGCGTGAATGCCGGGCGCGCCCCCGAGCGCGTCCACCTCGAGACCCGTGTCGTCGGCGATGCACGGCAGGCCGGTCCGCGCGAGCGCCGCACGCGCCTTGATGCGCGCGTTTTCGAGCAGCGTGGCGCCGTTCTCTTCCGGCGCGACCGCGCCGGCGAAATCCGCGAGCGGAACGATCTCGACTCCGGGCAGCGCGAGCAGCGCCTGCAGTTCGCGCGCCTTGTCGCGGTTGAACGTGGCGAGGACGTATTTCACCGCTTCGGGGTGTCCGGCGCGAGCGCCTCGGGAAGCAGGCCGGAGCCCGCGAGCAGCTTGCGCTGCGAGGCGACGATGCGGCGGATGCCCGCGCGCGCGACGCGCAGCATGTCGCGCATGTCGGCGTCCGAGAACGTCGCGCCCTCGCCCGTGCCCTGCACCTCGACGAAGCGGCCCGAGCCGGTCATGACCACGTTCATGTCCACTTCCGCGCCCGAGTCCTCGACGTAGTCGAGGTCGAGGCACGGCACGCCCTTCACGACGCCGACCGAGATCGCGGCGACGGCGTCGCGCAGCGGCGCGTGACGCAGCGCGTTCTGGTTCGACAGCGTCACGAAGGCGTCGTGCAGCGCCACGAGCGCGCCGTTGATCGCCGCCGTGCGCGTGCCGCCGTCGGCCTCGATGACGTCGCAGTCCACCGTGATCGTGCGTTCGCCGAACGCCGTGAGGTCGGTGACCGCGCGCAGCGAGCGCCCGATGAGGCGCTGGATCTCCTGCGCGCGCCCGCCCGTCTGGCTCGTGCGCGGCGTGCGCGAACCGGTCGCGCGCGGCAGCATCGCGTACTCCGCGGTGACCCAGCCCTTGCCCGTGTTGCGCAGCCAGCCCGGCACGCGCTCCTCGACGCTCGCGGTCACGAGCACGCGCGTGCGCCCCATGTGCACCATCGCCGAGCCTTCGGCGTGCGACATCACGCCGCGCTCGATCTTGAACGGCCGCGGCTGCTTCGGCGACCGGCCGTCGTGGCGCTGGAATGCTTCGGGCTCGTGGACGCGCGCTTCGGATTCACGGATGGGCTGCGGCTTGCGGGTCACGCGGGATTTCCTCCGGAAAGGTCGGGATGGGCATGGGCGCGCTCGAACCACGGCAGGTCGGTCTGGTCCACGACGGTGACGTGCGGCAGCGGACGGCCCAGGAAGGTCTGCGCCACGCGCGCGAAACTGCGGCGCCGCGGCTCGTCGGAAAGGAAGAAGTGGTGCTGCGGTCCGCGCGATCCGGGATCGGCGGCGAGCTGGCCACGCTCGGCGAGCAGCTGCGCGGTCGCGCGCGCCGCCTCGGCGCCCGAGTCCACGAGGTGCACGCCCGGCCCCATGAGTTCGTGGAGCAGCGGCGCGAGCAGCGGATAGTGGGTGCAGCCGAGAATGAGGCTCTCGAGGTTCGCGGCGCGCAGTTCGGCGAGGTACTCCTCGGCGACGAGGTGCGTGACCTTGTGGTCGAGCCAGCCTTCCTCGACGAGCGGCACGAACAGCGGGCACGCGCGCGACAGCACGTTCGCCGCCGGCGCGATCTTGTGGATCGCGTCGAGGTACGCGCCGCTGCCCACGGTGGCGAGCGTGCCGACGACGCCGATCAGGCCGTGCGGGCTCGCGGCGACCGCGGCCTTCGCGGCCGGTTCGATCACGCCGATCACGGGCAGCTCCCAGCGCACGCGCAGCGCCTCGAGCGCGTGGCTCGACGCCGTGTTGCACGCGACCACGATGCACTTGACGTTCTGGCGCACGAGGAACGACGCGATCTCGACCGAGAAGCGCGTGACCGTTTCCTTGGACTTGTTTCCGTACGGCAGGCGCGCGGTGTCGCCGAAGTACACGACCGACTCGTGCGGCAGCTGGCGGAACAGCTCCCGCACGGCGGTGAGGCCGCCGATGCCGGAGTCGAACACTCCGATGGGACGCGGATCGTGAGTGGCGGGCATGAAGCTCCTCGGGTCTACGGCCAGTCCTGCAGATCGAGCGGTTGGTCGAGCGGAACGTGCCCGGCCAGCGACGTGAGCGGCGCGCCGTTGCACACCACGAGCACGCGGTGCGCCTCGGGCACGTTGGCGCCGAGCGTGCGCACGAGCGAGCCCACGGCGAGTTCCTCGGCGCGGGTGCCGCCGCGGAAACCCTGCTGGAACGCGCGCGAAAGGTCCAGCGTCAGCAATCCGGTGTCGTCGAGGTAGGCGTGCAGCACGGTCGTGCCCGGCGGCAGCGCCGCCACGCCGCGGCGCGCCGGGCCCTGTCCCAGTGCGCCCACGAGCGCGGTCACGCGCCCGTGCAGGTCCTCGGCTTCGAGCATCTCGCGCGTTTCGGACACGAGCGAGTCGCCACTGTCGTCCGCGAACCACAGCGTCACCGCGCGCACGCCGGCCTGCGTCGAGTCCACCGTGGCGGTGACGGGCAGCGCCTCGCGGTCGCGGTAGAGCCGCCAGCCGGCGACTCCCGCCACGGCGAGCGCGGCGAGCACGCCGAGGGCGAGGAACACCCGGCGCTTATTCATGACGCTGCCACGCGAGCAGGCCGTCGGTGATCGCGAGCGCCAGCGCCTGCAGGCCGGGCTCGGAGGTGGCGCGGGCGCGGTCTTCCGGGTGCGTGAGCGTGGCGCACTCGAGCGTGACGCCGGGCGCGTTGACGCCGAGCAGCGGCTGGGTGAGCCGCTCGCGGACGCGCGCGGGCCCCAGGGCCGCGTTCTCGAGCGAGGTGGCGAGCGCTTCGGCGAGCGCGCGCGCCTGCGCGGCGTGGCGTGTGGCGACGTCGCGCCAGGGCGTGAGTCCCGACGCGGGTTCGCCGGGCGACGCGGCGAACGAGGCGCTCGGGCAGTAGGCGATCGCACCGCGTGCGCGCGGTGACTGGAAGCCGTCGAAGTGCAGCGAGAGCACGACGTCGGCCCGGGCGCGGTTGGCGATCTCGGCGCGCGCCGCCGTGGCGAGCGTGCGATCGTCGGTGCGCGTGAGCACGGCGCGCACGCCGCGGCGCTCGAGTTCGGCCGCGACCTTGCGGGCGAGCGTGAGCGTGAGGTCCTTTTCGATCGCCTTGTCGGCCTGTACGCCGGGGTCGTCGCCGCCGTGCCCGGGATCGAGCACGACCACGCGCATCGGGCGCGGTCCCGCCGGGCTTTCGGGCGCGAACGCCTGCAGGCCGGCGCCCGAGCGCGCGAGCACGAGCGTGGCGCGGCCCGGCTGCGTGTCGAGCCGCCAGCCGAGCGCCTCGCTCGAAACCGCGAACTCGAACGTGAGCTGGTCGGGCGCCCCGACGCGGCGGACGCTCGTCACGAGCGCGGCCGGGTCGAGCGAATCGGGCAGTTGGCCCGCGAACACGCCGGGCAGGCGCACGCGCAGGTGCTCGCGGTCGCGGCCGACGACCGCGGCCGCCGCGGCGCCCTCGCCGGTCAGCACGATGCGCGTCTCGGCGCCGTCCACCGTGACGCGCGGCGAGCCCACGTAACCGCCCGGCGGCACCATGCGCACGCGCGCACCGTTCGCGTCCACCACCAGCCGGCCGGGCGAGGACTGGGTCGAGTCGCGCGGCAGCAGCGGCACGAACTCGACCGGCACCTGCAGTTCGCCGCCGAGCGAGCGCACGGGCGCCGAAAGCCGCAACGTGCGGTCGTCGAGCAGCACGATCGGGTTGTCCGCGGTGAACGTGAGACGGTGACCATTGGCGCGGATCACGAGCTTGCGCACGTCGGCGCGCCAGTACTTGGCGCCGTCGAGCAGCCGCGCGAGGTCGTTGGCGCCCACGTAGGGCGTGCCCGCGATCTGCCGGATCGGCGCGCTCGAGGGCCCGGCCACGGTGCGCACGGGCTGAGCGCCGAGCGGGCGCGGCGCCGCGAGGTCCTGCGCGGAGGCGCGAGCGGCGAACGTCGTGGCGGCGCACGCCGCCGCCACGGCGAGCGCCAGCGCGAAGCGCCTCACTCCCCCCGCTCCGCGCCGCGGCGGGCGCGCGCGATCTCGCGCTTGGCGTCGCGGTCGGCGATCGAAGCGCGCTTGTCGTGCGACTTCTTGCCCTTCGCGATGCCGAGCAGGAGCTTGGCGCGGCCCTTGTGGAAGTAGAGCTTGAGCGGAATGAGCGTCTGCCCCTTCTGCGCGACCGCCTTCTGCAGCTTCACGATCTCCTCGCGGTGCAGGAGGAGCTTGCGCGTGCGCACGGGGTCGAGGTTCCAGCGGTTGCCCTGCTCGTAGGGCGGGATGTGCATCTGCCGCACGAACACTTCGCCGTTGTCGATCGTCGCGAAGGACTCGGCCAGGCTCGCCTTGCCGCCACGCAGGCTCTTCACCTCGGTGCCCGCCAGCACGAGACCGGCCTCGAGGGTGTCGAGGATCTCGTAGTCGTGACGCGCCCGGCGGTTCTGGGCGATCAGGCGGTCGGAGGATTCCGTCGGGGAGCTCATGGCTTTCTCGCCCCCCACTCCGGGCGGGGCGACGCCCGCTCGGGTCGCATTGGCGTCGGAGTCGCGCGGCCCCGCCGCGCACGCCGGAACCGGAGGCGTCGGGCTGGACCGAAGGTGATTGATGGTGCGGAAGGGGGGATTTGAACCCCCACACCCTTGCGGGCGCTAGAACCTGAATCTAGTGCGTCTGCCAGTTCCGCCACTTCCGCACTCAATCGGGGCGCGAAATGTAGGGGCGGAGGGCGATTTCGTCAAACAGGCGGGCACCGCGGCGCCCGGAGGTCCGGTCGGGGCGCAGCGCCGGCCGCTCGCCCCGGGGACGTCCCTCCGCGCCCGGCCCGGATGCCGCTCGCGTCCACGGCAGCCGGGCCCGGGCGCGGCATGGCCGCGCGGACGATGGCGTCCCGCTCGCTCAGCGCCAGAGCGTCTTGAGACGTCCCCAGGTGGTCGCGGTGGCCGGCGTACCGCCGCAGGCGTTCACCGCCGCGGGAGTCGGCGCGCAGTGGTTGCCCGCGGGCGTGAGCGTGCCCGTGTAGGGATTGAGCCCGTCGAAGAGCTGCCAGTCGCCGGTCGCGACGTCCCGCGCGACGGAGCGGTCCGCCGCGGCCTCGTGGCTGCGCCAGGTGTACGCGTCCACGACGACGCTGTCCGCGCCGACGCGCTGCCAGAGCAGCACCGAATCGCCGGAGTTGCCGAGCGACAGTCCGACGGCGGAGAACCCGGTCGCGCGCTCCCAGTCGTACGACATCTTGCCGCTCACCCAGCGCACTTCGCCCGGCGCGAGCGAGCCGGTGAACGCGTAGCGGCGCACGGAGTCGGCGTCGGTGAGGAAGAACGGCGACAGGTCCACGGCCACGCCGCCTCCGTTCGCGATCTCGACCCACTCGTCGTCGCGCGAGGAGAACGCGCCGGAGCCGTCCCAGTCCCGCGCGGGCCCCGCGAGGATCTCGTTGAGGTGGATCGCCGGCGGCGCGGCCGCGGGCGCGGGCGGCGGCATCACGGACGGCAGTGCGAGGGCGAAGAGCAGCAGTACGGCGGAGTGCGGCAGGCGCATGGGAAAGCTCCCGTGCGGGGGCGAAGCGTGGCGGGCGCGTCGTGCGCCCGCGCGAACGCCTTGCACGCGCGGTGCCGACACCCGCGCACGGCGCCGCACGCGCTTGCGCGCGTACACGCGCACGCCGCCGTCACCCGGGGCGACGGCGGCGTGAACGGTGGCGTCGAAGGATCGTCAGGCGCGCACGGTGGCGAGGAACTCGCCGATGCGGCGGACGCCCTCCTCGAGATTCGGGATCGAGTTCGCGTAGCTGAGCCGGATGTAGCCCTCGCCCTCGGCGCCGAAGCCCGTGCCGGGCAGCGTCACCACGCCCGCCTCGTCGAGCAGGCGGTCGGCGAGCTGGCCCGAGGTGAGTCCGGTGCCGTCGATGCGCGGGAACGCGTAGAACGCGCCCGGAGGCATCGGGCAGTGCACCCCGGGGATGGCGTTGAGCCCGTTCACGACGACGTCGCGACGGCGGCGGAACTCGGCGATCATCGCGTGCACTTCCGTCTGCGGCCCTTCGAGCGCGGCGATGCCGGCCTTCTGGATGAACGGCGCGACGCACGACGACGAGTTGTTCATGAGCGTGGCCATGTGCTTCGCCAGCGCCTCGTTCATGATGCCGAAGCCGAGACGCCAGCCGGTCATCGCGTACGTCTTCGAGAAGCCGTCCACGGTGATCGTGTGCTCGAACATGCCCGGCAGCGAGCCGAACGCGGTGAACGTGCCGTCGTACAGCATGTCACCGTAGATGTCGTCGGCGACGACGGTGAAACCGTGCTTCAGCACGAGTTCGCGGATCGCGTGCAGCGACGCGTCGGAGATCGCGCCGCCCGTCGGGTTGTGCGGCGTGTTCAGGATGAGCATGCGCGTGCGGCCGGTGATGCGGGCGCGCAGCGCGTCGATGTCGAGATCGAACTGCTTCTCGGGCAGCAGCGGCGTGGGCACGACGCGCGCTTCGAGGAAGTTCGCGATCGAGGCGTAGTTCGGGAACGCCGGACTCGGGATGATCACCTCGTCGCCCGGCTCGAGCAGCGCGAGCATGGCGAACAGCAGCACCTGCTTGGCGCCGGGCGTCACGACCACGTTCGCGGCCTCGCACGGGATGCCGCGGCGCGCCTTCCAGCTCGTGGCGATCGCCTTGCGGAAGTCGGGCAGGCCGGCCGCCGGCCCGTAGTGCGTCCAGCCCGCGGCCATCGCCGCGGTCGCGGCTTCCTGGATGTGCTTCGGCGTGTCGAAATCCGGCTCGCCGATGCCGAGGTGCACGACGCTGCGGCCCTGGGCCTCGAGCGCCTTGCCGCGCGCGAGCATGTCGAAGGAAGCGGCGGTGACGATGCGTCCCATGCGCTGCGTGAATCTCATGACGGCTCCTCGGGTGAAGCCCACGCGGCGGTGCGCGCGCGCCCCTGCGCGCCGCGGTCACAGCCGTGTCCTGCGGATCCATTCGAGCGTCCAGCCGGGCGCCTTCGCGCCCGTCCCTGCCTGCGTCCACGTCACGCCCGCGCGCACGCGGCCGCCGAGGGCGGGCGCGTCCACGTCGAGCCGGGTACGGGACCCGGCGCCCGACAGCGCGCGCAACGTGAGGCGGTCGTCGCCGGCCTCGGGCAGCCACACCCGTTCGCCGGATCGCGCGCTCCACACCGAGTGCTGCAGCGTGAGCGCACCGTCGAATGGGAGCGGCGTGCCGCCGCGGGCCACCAGCACCCGCCGCAGGGCCGACCGCGCGAACGCGCGCTCGCCCCAGAGTTCGTGGCGCAGCGCCAGCTCGCGGCCCTCCCGGGTACCCCGCCACTCGCCCCACCAGCCCTGCTTCATGCCCGTGGTGGCGGGTGTGAGCGCGAAGAACGCGGGATCGCGGCGCGTGCCGTGCTGCTCCTCGATACCGATGACGACGGCGGCATGGTGGACCACACGCCAGTGCACTTCAAGCGCACCCCGCGAACCGGCGACTCCGGGCCCGAAGGCCCACAACGCGCCGTGCGCGACGATCTCACCGTTCTCGCGCGCGTGCCCCGCGGACAGGGCGAGCGCGCGCGCCGGACCGCTGCGGCGCGGCTCGGCGAGCGAGCGGAACCCCGCGTGCCCGGCGCGTACACGCCACGCGAGCGTGAGCGCGTCGAGCTCGAGTCCGGACGCCAGCTCGGCGCGCCAGCGACCGCGCGCGTCGCATGCGCCCTCGAGCGCGACCCGTTCGCGATCGAGGGCGGCGCTGCACTGGCGTGAAGTGTGATCGGCGATCCCGCCGAACGCGCACGGTCCCAGCACCGCGCGCCCACCCGCGAGCCGCCGCTTCTGGAACGTGCCCGC
>JBGANH010000024.1:0-22725 GCA_044222365.1 Candidatus Eiseniibacteriota bacterium | reverse complement strand
CTTCAGGTGGCCGTCACGACGCTCGTTGTCCGTCCAGATGGAGTTCGCGTCCGCGGAGGCGTCGACCGAGATGTTGGCCGGCGTCTTCTCGTCGAACACGATCTTCGCGGTGAAGCTGTTGAAGCGGCCCTGCACCTTCGAGAAGATGTGGCGGATCTCGAAGCCGACTTCGGTGTGCGACTTGTCGATCGAGTACGTGACCGGGTCGGCCGAAGCGACGGTGGCCTGCAGGGCGGCGATCGTGAGGACGGCGAGAGCGAAGCGGAACGCGTGCTTCATGGGGCTTCTCCTGTGGTGGCCCGGAGGACTCCGGAAGGCGTGGGACGAACGAGGACGGCTGGGAAAGCGCGGGCAAGCTAGCAGCGCCGATGTCGAGGGTCACTAGCTTTCTGCAAGTAGGGACGCGCTTCAGACGCGAGTCATTCCCGGGAGGAGCAGACTCTTTGCAGGTGCCTGACTCGTGTTTGGACACGAGAAACAGCTCCGGCGGGATTTGTGGCGCTCGCGGCGTTGTCCGGCGCTCGGCCCCGTGGCTATGCTGCCGCGCATGAAAGCCCTCGCGTGTGCCTGTGCGCTGTTCGCCGTCGTCTCCGTCTCCTCGCTCGTATCCGCCCAGAGCTTGCCCACCGGCTTCACGGACCAGTCCGTGGTCTCGGGGCTCGACGTGCCCACGGCGATGGAGTTCACGCCGGACGGGCGGCTGTTCGTCGTCGAACAACTCTCGGGGCGCGTGCGCCTGATCGTGAACGGCGCGCTCGCCTCCGTGGATCCCGTGTTCACCGTGCCGGGGCTGGTGACGGGCGGGGAGCAGGGCCTGCTCGGCGTGGCGCTCGATCCGCAGTTCCCCGCGCGGCCCTACCTCTACACGCACCAGACGGACGCGGCCCAGGGCGTGCGCATCTCGCGCTGGCGCCTCGACGGCGACCTGGCGTTCACCGGGGACGGGCACCTCACCGTGGACGTGGCCTCGCGCTTCGACGTGATCCCGTCGGCGCCCAACGCCGCGAGCAACCACAACGGCGGCACGGTGCAGTTCGGGCCCGGCGGTTACCTGTTCGTCTCGCTCGGCGAGGACGCCACGCCGTGCGCGGCGCAGGACACGTCCTCGCTGCGCGGCAAGATCCTGCGGCTCGACGTGCACGCGCTTCCCGACGGTCCGGGGGCGGCGACGCGCGCGCAGGTCGCCCCCGCGGGCAACCCGTTCCGCGCGTCGGCCGACAGCAACGCGTGGCTGGTGTATGCGAACGGCCTTCGCAACCCGTTCCGTTTCCAGGTGGACGCGACCGCGCAGACGCTCGTGATCGGGGACGTCGGGCAGAACGTGTACGAGGAACTCGACCTCATCGACGCGACCGGCGCGACGTCGGGCTCCCGTTCCGACGGCGCCGCGTACGCGGGGGCGAACTTCGGCTGGCCGTGGTTCGAAGGGGCGCACGGATACGACACGTGCGCGGGCAGCGCGCCGCCCCTGACCGCGCCGATCGCCGAATACGACCGTTCGACGCTCGCCTCGGCTTCGATCATCGCGGCCGGCGCGTATCACTCCTCGACGCCGGACACGACGATCTGGCCGTCGGAATACGTCGGCAACCTCTTCTGGTCGGAGTACTACAGCGGCATCCTCGTGCGGCTCGTCCGGCAGGGAAACGCCTGGATCGTGCCGGCCGCCGTGGACGGACAGCCCGCGAACGGCTGGGGCACGGGCTTTCGCGCCGCGACCGACTGGCGTGTCGGGCCCGACGGTTCCCTGTGGTATTGCCGCCAGTACGCGACGTCGTTCCGCAACAACGGCTCGATCCGCCGGATCGTCTGGAACGGTGGCCGGATCACGGTGCCGTCGCCGCCACCGGCCACGTTGCGCGCCTATCCCGCACCCGCGCCCGGCAGCGTGACGCTCGAGTGCGGGGTGGGGGTGCGCGAGCACATCGTGCTGCGCATCGTGGACGTGCGGGGGCGGCTCGTGCGGCGCGCCGAACTGCTCGGGCGGCGCACGGTGACGTACGTCTGGGACGGCAAGGACGACGCCGGCCGTTCGGTGCCCTCGGGCATGTACTTCGCGAAGCTCGACGCCGACGGATCCGAGGCCACGGCGCGCATCGCCCTGCTGCAGTGACCGCCCGCTCGGGCATCGGCTAGACTGCCCGCGCTTCGTTCCGATTTCGCACCATCCCCGCGCCGGGAAGATTCCTGCGCGTTTTCTTCCGGAGGCACGCATGAGTTCGGTCAAGACCCCGGGCATCGCGCCGCTCGATCCGAAGGCGCTGCCCGCGTATTCGCCCACGACCTACGTGGACTTCTCGCAGCCCGAGCATCGCGCGGCGTTCGAGGCCGCGCTCGCCGAAGTGCGCAAGAGCTTCGGCACCGAGTATCCGCTCGTGATCGGCGGACAGCGCGAGAAGGGCGGCAAGACGTTCGACTCGACGAATCCGTCGAAGCCCTCCGAGGTGCTGGGCCGGTTCCAGAGCGGCACGGTCGAGCAGGCGAACCGCGCCGTCGAGGTCGCGCACGCGACCTTCAAGACGTGGTCGCGCGTTCCGCCGGCCGAACGCGCCGCGTACCTCGTCGAGGCCGCACGCCGCATGCGCGAGCGCCGCCACTTCTTCTCGGCGTGGATGGTGCTCGAAGTGGGCAAGAGCTGGGGCGAGGCCGACGCCGACACGGCCGAGGCGATCGACTTCCTCGAGTTCTACGCGCGCGAGATGCTCCGCTACGCGGCGCCGCAGCCCGTGCACCAGATGCCGGGCTTGCACGACTCGCTCGTGTACCTGCCGATCGGCGTGGGCGCGGTGATCCCGCCGTGGAACTTCCCGCTCGCGATCTGCGCCGGCATGACCGTCGCGGCCGTCGTGTGCGGCAACACCGTCGTGCTCAAGCCGGCGAGCGACACGCCCGGCATCGCGTGGCAGTTCTTCGCGCTCATGGAGGAAGTCGGCCTGCCCGCCGGCGTGATCAACTTCCTGAGCGGCGGCGGCGCCGTGGTCGGCGACACGATCGTGCGTCACCCGAAGACGCGGTTCGTCTCGTTCACCGGTTCGCGCGACGTGGGCTGCGGCATCAACAAGCTCGCGGCCGAGGTGCAGCCGGGCCAGATCTGGCTCAAGCGCGTCGTCGCCGAGATGGGCGGCAAGGACGGCATCGTGATCGACGACGAGGCCGACCTCGACGCGGCCGCGCTCGGCGTGGCGCAGTCGGCGTTCGGCTTCGGCGGCCAGAAGTGCTCGGCGTGCTCGCGCGCGATCGTCGTCGAGAAGGTGCACGACGCGTTCGTCGAAAAGCTCATGGCCCAGATCGAGAAGTTCGTGAAGGTCGGGGACCCGGCCGAGTACGGCACGTACATGGGCCCGGTCTCGAGCGAACGCGCGATGAACACGATCCTCAAGTACATCGAGGTCGGCAAGACCGAGGGCAAGCTGCTCACCGGCGGCGGCCGTGTCGAAGGGCGCGAGGGCTGGTTCGTGCAGCCGACGGTGTTCGACGGCATCGCCCCGAAGGCGCGCCTGGCGCAGGAGGAGATCTTCGGTCCGGTGCTCGCGATCATCACGGCGAAGGACTTCGACGACGCCCTCGCGATCGCGAACGACACCGAGTACGGCCTCACCGGTGCGTGCTACTCGAAGAATCCCGCGAAGATCCAGAAGGCGCGCGAGGAGTTCTTCGTCGGCAACCTGTACCTGAACCGCAAGTGCACCGGCGCCATGGTGGGCTGCCATCCGTTCGGCGGCTTCAACATGAGCGGCACCGACAGCAAGGCGGGCGGGCGCGACTACCTGCTGCTGTTCCTGCAGGCGAAGAGCATCGCGGAGAAGATCGGCTGAGCGCGGTCACCGAACGGGAGCACGAAAGGCCGGCGCCGCTCGGGCGCCGGCCTTCTTCGTGTGGCACGTCCTGACGGGTGGGTCAGGCCGCTTTGGCGATGCGTTCGCGCAGCAGACCCGTGAGATCGGCGAAGGCCGCCTCGAGGCGCGAGAACGCGTCGGGAGCCGCGGAGAGGTCCGCCTTCTTTCCGGCCTGCTCGAGTTCGAGCGCGATGGCCGCGAAGCCCTTGGCGCCGATCGTGGCGCTGGCGCCCTTGAGCGCGTGCGCCGTCGCACCGACGGCCGAGGCGTCGCCGGCGGCGATCGCGTTCTTCAGCTTGTTCACGTCGTTCGGCGCCGAGAGCAGGTACTCCTCGAGCACTTCCTTCTCGAACTCGGCGTCACCGCCGGTGATCGCGTCCAACTGCGCGTAATCGAACTCGGTGGCCATCGTGCTTCCCCCTCGTGATGGTGGTCGACGAGCCGGCGGTCACGCCGCCTGTTCGTCCCCGGTGCGACCGGCCCAGCGCCCGATGACCTCGTAGAGGCTCTCGGCCCGCACCGGCTTCGTGACGTAATCGTCCATCCCTGCCGCCAGACAACGTTCGCGATCACCCGACATCGCGTGCGCCGTCATCGCCACGATCGGCGTGCGGCGTCCCTGCGTCGCTTCGAGGCGGCGGATCTCCGCCGTCGCCTGGAAGCCGTCCATCTCCGGCATCTGCACGTCCATGAGCACGAGGTCGAACATTCCCTCGGACCACTTTTCGACCCCGACGCGGCCGTTCTCCGCCGACGTCACCGTCATGCCCTTCTGCATCAGCAGCCGGACGGCGACCTTGCGGTTGACCGCGTTGTCCTCGACGAGCAGGACGCTCAGGCCCACCGGAAGTTCGATGGAATTCCCCGCGAGCACGGGCTCGCTCGTCTGCGGCTGTTTTCGGCCGGAGGCCTCCGCGAGTGCACGGCGGAGTGCCGAAAGTCGCAGGGGCAGGCCGACCGAAACGTCGAAGCCGGCGCTCGGTTCGTCCTGGCCCGCGAGTTCCTGCCGGTGCACGAGCGCCACCAGGCGTACGGGCTTCGGGCTCGCGGCCTGGCGGAGCAGGCTGGCGAGCTCTCCGAGGCGAACGCCCGCCGTACGCGACGACACGAGCGCGGCGACGAAGGGCTCACGCGCAGACGACACGGCCGCCGTCATTTCGTCCGGCGTCGCGACCCGCACGACCTTCGCGTTCCAGTGCTCCAGCCACTGTTGGATCATCGCGCCACGAACGGGGTGCCGGCACAGCACGAGGACCGGCATGCCTTCCAGGTCCAGCCGTTCTCCTTCCGGCGCCTCGCGCTGCACGACGGGGAAGCGCACGGTGAACGAGAACGTCGAGCCCCTGCCGGGTTCGCTGTCGAGTTCGAGCGTGCCACCCATCATCGTGACGAACTGCCGCGAGATGGTGAGCCCGAGCCCGGTTCCGCCGAACCGGCGCGTCATGCTGCCGTCGGCCTGCGTGAAGCTCTCGAAGACGGCCGCCTGGCGCTCCTTCGGAATGCCGATGCCGGTGTCGCGCACGTGGAATCGCAGGACCACCGAGTTCCCATCGATCGCGAGCGGCTGGACGCCGACTTCGACCTCGCCGGACTCCGTGAACTTGATGGCGTTGCCGAGCAGATTGAGCAGCACCTGGCGGAGCCGGCCCGGGTCGCCGCGAAGCACGCCGGGAATACCGGGCGGCATCACGCACAGGAGATCGAGCGACTTCGCCTGCGCGCGCGGGGAGAGCAGTTCCGCGACCTCCTCCAGCACGTCGGTGAGGCGGTACTCGATGCTCTCGAGCGTCATCCGGCCGGCCTCGATCTTCGAGAAGTCGAGCACGTCGTTGATGATGTCGAGCAGCGCGAGCGCGCTGCCGCGCACCGTCGTCGCGAAGTCCCGCTGCTCCGCGTCCAGCTTCGTCGCGAGCAGCAGCTCGCTCATGCCGAGCACGCCGTTCATCGGCGTGCGGATCTCGTGGCTCATGTTCGCGAGGAACTCGGACTTCGTGCGCGACGCGCTCTCGGCGGCCTCCCGCGCGAGCTCGAGCGCGACGGCATGCGACTCGAGCAGCATCTGGTTGCGCTCGCCGTTCACGTAGGAGCGATGGATCTGGCGGCCGATGGCGCTCACGAACACGATGAAGAGCGTGGCCAGAACGGCGATCGACCTGCCGCCGGGCGAGTCGCTCAGGAATGCGAGGATGCCGGCGGGCATGAGCATCGCGACTTCGTACGCGATGAGCATGCGCCCGCTCGGACCGAGCGACACGAGTGCGGCCGCGGCCGTGCCGGTGGTCGCGATGAGCACGATCAGCGACGAGATCGAGATGCCGTAGAGGTAGAGCGCCGTGGCGGTGAACATCCCCCAGGCGAGTCCCATCCCCACGGTGAGGAAGGCGAAGAGGAGGCGCCAGCGCTCGGGATTCCGCGGGTAGGCCGACTCGAATCGCAGCGCGTGCACGAACCGGCCGATGCCGATCAGCGTGAACAGCGCCGCGTAGAAGCCGACGGCGCGCGGTTGCTCCTTCGCGAGCGGGGTGAGGAGCGCGAGCGTCAGGAACACCACCGCGTAAGCGAACGACGAGGGCTTCGACCGCTCCGCGAGCGTGCGCGCCGACCGCAGACGCAGTTCCTGCTGCTGGGCCGGTGTCAGCTCGACGTCTGGGCCCGGCTCGGGGCGGGGCGATGGCTTGCGGACGGACATGGGCTCCCTGCTGCGCGAGGGCTCGAGACACGTGATGGCCGGGACGGGCGGAGGGAGCGCCGGTCGCGAAGTACCCGCGGCAGCCGGAAGTCTCGGCCCGAGGGAGCCTTTGCTTGAGCACGGGGCGCCGGAATGTCGGCGCCCAAGCCTCAGGGGCGGCGGCGGATGGCCGCGAGGAACTCTTCGTACGGGAGGGCGTTCAGCACGTCTTCGCGCGTGAGTCCGGCACGGCGCGCCTGGAACACGCCGAACTGCAGCTGGTCGAGCTGTCCCGTGGCGTGCGCGTCGGTGTCGATCACGAACTTGCAGCCATTTGCCCGGGCGATGCGCGCGTGCACGTCGGAAAGGTCGAGCCGGTCGGGCGACGCGTTGATCTCCATGGCCACGCCGTGCCGCGCCGCGGCCGCCGTGACCTGCTCGACGTCGAACGGGACCGGCTCGCGCGAGCCGATGAGCCGCCCCGTCGGGTGCCCCATGGCGTGCACGTACGGATTCGCGATCGCCTTCAGCACGCGGGCGGTCGCCACGTCGGGGGACTGGTCGAACCGCGAGTGGATCGAGACGATCACCCAGTCGAGCAGCGCGAGCGTCTCGTCGTCGAGGTCCAGCTCGCCGTCGCCGAGAATGTCCACCTCGAGCCCGTGCAGGATCGGGAACCCGGGATGGCGCTCGCGCGCCGCGGCGATCTCCTTCGCGGACTTGCGCACGCGCGCCGCGTCGAAGCCGTTGGCCATGGCGAGCGCCTTCGAATGCTCGGTGATCGCGACGTACTCGTGGCCGCGCGCCCTGGCCGCCTCGACCATCTCGTCGATCGAGTGCTTCCCGTCGGAGCGCGTCGTGTGCATGTGCAGGTCGGCGCGCAGGTCCTCGCGCTCGAGCAGCCGCGGCAGCGCGTGCTTCGCCGCGAGCTCGATCTCGCCGCGCGACTCGCGCAGCTCCGGCGGGATCCACGCGAGCCCGAGCGCGGCGTAGACCTCGGCCTCCGTCGCCGACGCGATCACGCGGTCGCCCTCGGTGAGCCCGTACTCGTTCAGGCTCCAACCCTTCTCGATCGCGAGTTTGCGCAACTCGATGTTGTGCTCCTTGCTGCCCGTGAAATACATGAGCGCGGCGCCGAAGCTCTGGCGCGGCACGAGGCGCAGGTCCACCTGCAGGCCCGTCTTGAGCCGGACGCTGCACTTGGTGTCGCCGCGGCCGAGCACCTCGGCGACGGACTCGTGCGTCGCGAACGCTTCCATGACCGTCTCGGGATCGCCGCCGCACGCGAGCACGTCCACGTCGCCCACGGTCTCCTTGCGGCGCCGGAACGAACCGGCGAGCTCGACCTGCTCGACGCCCTTCACCGCGGCGACGCGCTCCGCGAGCGCGTGCGCCAGCGGCCATGCGCCGGCGAGCAGCATGCGGCCGGCCCACTGGCTCGCGGTCGCGAGCGCCTTGAGCACGTTCTGCTCGACCTTTTCGCCGAAGCCCTTCAGGTCGCGCAGGCGGCCTTCCTTCGCGGCCGCCTCGAGGGCGGCCCGGTCGCGGATGCCGAGCTCCTCGAACAGCGTCTTCACGCGCTTGGGGCCGAGACCCTGCAGCTGCGTGAAGTCCACGACGTCGTCGGGGATCTTCGCGCGCAGTTCGTCGTCCACGTCCGTGCGGCCGGTGGCGACCAGGTCGCGGATGCGCGCGGCGAGGTCCTTGCCGATGCCCTTGATCGCTTCGAGCGCACCGGGCTCGCCGGCGATCGCGGACATCGCCTCGGAGTGCTCGGCGACGATGCGCGCGCCTTCCTTGTAGGCGCGCACGCGGAAGACGTTGGCGCCGTCGATCTCGAGACGGATGGCGACGCGCTCGAGGACGCGCGCGATTTCGGCGTTGGTCATTCGGCGCTCCGGGTGATCCGCAGGAACTCGGCTTCGTCGATGATGCGGATGCCGAGGCGCTCGGCGTCCGCGCGCTTGCTGCCCGCGCCGGGGCCGGCGACGACGAGCGTCACCTTCTTGCTGATGCCGCCCGCGATCTTCGCGCCGTTGCGCTCGGCGAGACGCTGCGCGTCGGGGCGTGGCATGGATTCGAGCCCGCCCGTGAACACCATGATCTCGCCGTCGAGCGGGCGCGGGCCCGAGGGACGCGCTTCGGCGACGGGGCGCACGCCCGCGGCGCGCAGCCGTTCGAGCACCTTGCGGTTGCGCGCGCTCGCGAAGAAGTGGTGCACCGACTCGGCGACTTCGGGGCCGATGCCGTGGATCTCCTGCAGGTCGTCCACGGTCGCGTTCACGAGCCCGTCGAGCGCTCCGAAGTGGTCGGCGAGCAGTCGTGCGACGGTCTCGCCCACGTGCTCGATGCCGAGGGCGAACAGGAACCGTTCGAGGCGCGGCGACTTGCTGCCCTCGATCGCGGCGATCAGGTTGTCGATGGACTTCTCTGCGAACCCTTCCAGGCCCACGAGATCGATCGGCGTGAGGTGGTAGAGGTCGGCGAGGTCCTTCACGAGCTTCGCCTCGAGCAGCTGCTTCACGGTCTTCTCGCCGAGCCCGACGATGTCCATCGTGGTAGAGGTCGGCGAGGTCCTTCACGAGCTTCGCGTCGAGCAGCTGCTTCACGGTCTTCTCGCCGAGCCCGACGATGTCCATGGCGCTGCGCATCGTGAAGTGCGTGAGGTGGCGTTCGAGCTGCGCGGGGCAGGCGAGGCCGTTCGTGCAGAAGTGGGCGGCGCCTTCCCGCTCGACGGCGGCCTCGCACACCGGGCAGCGCTCGGGCAGTGCGAACCGCTTCGCGCCCGCGGGGCGCTTGTCGAGCAGCACCTCGACGACCTCGGGGATCACGTCGCCCGCACGGCGCACGCGCACGGTGTCGCCGATGCGCACGTCCTTGCGGTCGAGCTCGTCCTGGTTGTGCAGCGTCGCGCGCGACACGGTCACGCCCGAGACGTCCACGGGCTTGAGCTGCGCGACCGGCGTGAGCTTCCCGGTCCGTCCGACCTGCACGACGATGTCGAGCACCTGCGTGACTTCCTCGCGCGGCGGGAACTTGAACGCGAATGCGTAACGCGGGGAGCGCGAGCGCAGTCCGAGCCGCGCGTGCGTCGCGCGGTCCTCGACCTTCACGACGACGCCGTCGATTTCGTAGGGGAGCGCGTCGCGCTTTTCGCCGATCGCGGCGTGGTAGGCGATCACCTCGTCCACGCCCGAACAGGCGCGCGCGCCGTCGTCCACGTGGAAGCCCCACGCGCGCAGCGCGTCGAGCAGCGCGCCCTGCGTGGCGAACGCCGCGTGGTCGGAGTGCAGCACGTCGTACGCGTAGAAGTCGAGCTTGCGCGACGCCGTGATCGCGGCGTCGAGCTGGCGCACCGCGCCCGCGGCGGCGTTGCGCGCGTTCGCGAACGGCTCCTCGTCGGCGGCGATGAGCCGCGCGTTGAGCGCCTCGAACTCGGCGATCGGCATGAGCGCCTCGCCGCGCACCGCGAGCACGCCGCGCCGGCCCCCGGCCGGGCCCTCCTCGCGCAGCCGCAGCGGCACCGCACGGATCGTGCGCAGGTTTTCGGTCACGTCCTCGCCGTGCTCGCCGTCGCCGCGCGTGGAGCCGCGCACGAACACGCCGTCCTCGTACACGAGCTCGATGCTCAGGCCGTCGAACTTGGGCTCGGCGCGGTACTCGACCTCGGTCGCGAACAGTCCCTCGTCGAGCCCGAGGCCCTTCTTGATGCGTCCGTCGAACTCGCGCACCTCGTCGGCGTTCATGAGCGAGTCGAGCGAGCGCATGGGCGCCGTGTGGCGCACCTTGCGGAACGCTTCGCGCAGCCCGCCGCCCACGCGCAGCGTGGGGGAGTCGGCCGGGCGCAGGTCCGGGTGCGCTTCCTCGAGGTCGCGCAGCTCGCGGAACAGCTTGTCGTACGCGGCGTCCGAGATCGCGGGCTTGTCGAGCACGTAGTAGCGGTGATCGTGCTCGCGGATCTCCGCGGCGAGGGCTTCGATGCGCTTCTGCGCCTGCTCGCGCGTCATGACCGCCTCATCGCTACTCGCCGGCGAGGGCGAGCAGCTTCTGCAGTTGCGGCTCGGTGAGCGGCATCACCGAAAGGCGCGAGATGCGCACGAGTTCGGTCGCCTTGAGCACCGGGTCGGTCTTGAACTCCGAAAGCGCCACGGGGCGCGCGAGCGCGCGCACGGGCTTGAGGTCCACCACGGCGCGGCGTTCGTCGTCGAGTTTGGGATCGGCGTACGCGGCCTTCGTGACCGTCGCCAGCCCCACCGCCCGCTTCTCGGAACCCGTGTGGTAGATCACGACCGTGTCTCCCTTCTTCACCGTGCGCAGGTGCTGCAGCGCGAGCGCGTTCGAGACTCCTTCCCAGACCACGCGCTTGTCGCGCAGCAGGTCGGAGAAGGCGTAGTCCGAGGGCTCGGTCTTGAAGAGGTACGCGGCCATGAGGGAGGCAAGTTAGCCGCGCCGGGACGGGGGGCGCAAATGCGCCGAAAGCACGACGGGCGGCTCCGGCCTCGCCGGAACCGCCCGCTGGAAAACGCACGTTTTCGGTGGCGGCTACGGCCAGACGGCCGCCGCGACGCTCACCATGCTCGTGTCCTTCTCGTCGCTCTGGGCGTAGCCCAGTTCGCGCCCCGCGCCGGGTTCGGCGCAGCGCAACATGGTGTAGGTGGGGGCGAAGCCGCAGATGCGCGTGGCGTCGTCCTTCTCGCCGATCGTGCGGAACCAGGCGTCGGCGTCGCCGGCGCAGGCGGCCGCGAGCGCCGCCTTGTCCACTTCGCCGACCGCCGCCTTCATTTCGTCGTTCAGCTTGCCGTCGCCGAAGCGCGGGCCCACGTGCGAGAAGTCCACGCCGGCCACGTACATCGTGCGGCCACCGAGCGCGCCCTCGGCTTCGCGCACCGCCGCGACGAGCGTTTCGACCGCCGCCTCGTCGCGCGGGGTCTTCTGCTCGTCGAGCAGGTGGTAGAAGCCGCCGCACAGGATCGGCACGATCGTGAACGGACGGTTGCCGAGCCGGCGCTGCAGGTAGAGCACCTGGAACTCGATCGAGTGCTCGTCGCGATGCGCGAGCTCGCCCTTGTAGGCGGCGTCGCCGAGCGCGGCGGCGACGCGGTCCACGAACGTCGTGTCGCACGTCGCGCGTCCGAGCGGCGTGTCGAAGTGCTTGCGCGTGAGCGCGACGAAGTCGCCGATCAGGTTGTGCCCCGTGCCGAAGATCACGACGCGCAACGGCTCGGCGGGCGCCTCGCCGAGTTCGAGGAACGCGCGCGCCATGAGCGGTCCCTCGCGGCGCGGATCGAGGTGCGGCGCGAGGAGCGCGCGCGGCACGTGGTCCGCGGCGACCGGCGCGGCGCCGGAGGCGGCGCGCTTGGCCGCGGCGTCGGCGAAGTGCGCGTCGAGCATCGTCTCGAGCGCGTCGCGCTCTTCCGGGTACGACGCGCCGGCGAGCGCCGCGTGCCGGATCTCGAGCGCGTGGTACTCGCGGCGCGCCTCGTCGAGCGCGCGTTCGAAGCGCGGAGATTCGAGCATGAGCAGCTCGTCGAGCTGCGCGATGAAGTCGCGGATCATGTTCGCGACGCGCAGGTCCTTGCTCTCCTGCATGACCGCGGCGCTGATGTCGGTGAGCGAGACCGTGCCGTCGAGCAGCTGCAGGATCGCCAGCGACTCCATGCCGAGCGCCGGTTGGCCCTTCATGATGCCCATCGGGTCCTGCACGACGATCAGCTCGCGCTCGCCGTCGCGCACGGGCAGCATCATGAGCCGGCGCAGGCGCGGGTACTCGGGCAGTTCCTCGGCGCTCTCGCGCACGGAGCCGGGCGGAAGAATGATGCGCGGCTTCTCGTCGGGCTCGGGTTCCGCGCCGGGAATGATGAGACGGGACTTGGCCGGCGGGTCGTCGGGCGTCAGGGACATGCGGGTCCTCGCGAAGGTTCGTGTGCGGTGTGAGCGGCGCAGTCTAGCCCGGACCGTTCCCGCGCGGCCACCCGGCTCACGACACCCGACTCACCTGCCGCTCAGGGCTCGCCGAACCTCACGACCGCGCCCGCGCCAGCCGCGTACTGCCCGTGGCCGCCGAGCCCGAGCTTGACCGACAGCGCGGCCTGCGGCGTCAGCCAGACGTCGCCCTTCAGGCCGACGAGCGCGCCGTCGAAGGGACCGAGCATGCCGGTGTACACGTACGCGTCCGCGCGCGGCGTCATGCTGCCGCCGAACTCCACCGTGAACGCTCCTTCCGATTCGAGCGGCAGGCCTTCCATGAAGCGCACCGTCAGGTGCTCGCGTGAGGTTCCCAGGCGCACGTGCCCCGTGACCTCGGGACGAAAGGTCTCGAACTCGTCGCGGACGAAGGCGTGGTCGGCCCGCAGCCAGCCGAAGCCGAATCCGCCCCGCGCGCCGTCGAAGCCCACGTAGGGATTCGCGTAGGCGTTCGTACGCCGTGTGGCGAGCAACGCGGGGTCGCCGAACGGGCCGGGGTCGCCCTCGCCCTCGCCTTCGACGACCTGGCCGCCACGAGCGCCGATCACCATCCCGCCCGCGAAGCGGTGCTGCACTTCGAGCGCGCCGCTGCGGAGCTGCGACTTCGTGACGCTGAGCACTTCGCCGTTGCAGCCGCGATGGATGAGCGCGAACTGCCCGAGGCTTCCCGCCACGCGGATGCGCGTCTCCGCTGCGGGCGGCGCGGCATCGGTGCGCTCGGGGCGGCTCGTGTCGGCCGGGGCGCCCATCTCGACGCTGATCGGCACCACGGCGATGAAGAGCGAGAGCAGCAGGCGGCTGTTCACGGGTGAACCCTCCGGAGTTCCGTGCGGGGCGCCGCCATGCTGGACCCCCGCGCCCCGCGCGGCAAATTCCCGCGTGCACTCCGGGGCGAGTTGAGACAAGATGCCGCCTTCCATGACCACTCAAGCGATGGGCAAGCTGCTGGAGTCGTACCTGCAGGACTTCGAGGGCCAGCCGGGCTTCTGGCGCGGCACGCGGCACGAGGTCCCGGTATTCGTCTTCAGCGACGACGAACACGACCGCATGCGCCTCATGTCCCCGATCGGGATCATCGAGGAGCTCGACACCGACCTGCTGCACGCGCTGCTGATGGCGAACTACGACCGTGCGCTCGACGCCCGCTACGCCATGCGCGGGAACGAGCTCTGGTCGGTGGTCGTGCATCCGCTCGCGACGCTCGCGACTGACGACCTGCCGAGCCTGTTCGACCAGGTCGTGACGCTCGCGAAGAACACGGGTACGTCGTTCGCGTCCACCGAACTCGTCTTCCAGGCCATGCCGGACGAACTCGTGCTGGAGCCGGCCGAGGACGACGAGGAGGACGAGGAAGACGGCGACGAAGGCGAGCCGCACGGCGCCCGGCCCTCGCTCGACGACGACGAGGACGACGAAGACGACGAGGAAGACGAGCCCAAGCGATGAATCCCGCCGTCGGCAACGTGCCCGCCGTGGGCATCGAGGTCCGCGTGGATCGCGCGACCGTGCTGCCCGGTTCCGCGTGGTGCGCCGAGCGGCCGCGCGCGCTCGTGGCGATCGTGCACGGGCTCGGCGAGCACAGCGGCCGCTACGCGGCGCTCGCCGCCGAACTCGTGAAGGCGCGCTGCACCGTGGTCGCGCTCGACCTGCCGGGACACGGCGGCGCGAGCGGCCCGCGTGGCGACATGGCGTCGTGGACGCAGGTGCGCGACCAGGTGATGCCCGCGATGTTCACCGCGACGCGCGGCCTGCCGGACCAGCCGTTCGAGGACCTGCCGCGCGTGCTGCTCGGGCACAGCATGGGCGGCGTACTCGCGCTCGACCACGCGATCGCGCATCCGCGCGAGCTCAAGGCGCTCGTGCTCAGCGCGCCCGGGCTGCGCAGCGCGATGCCGCCGTGGTGGAAGCTGGCGCTCGCGAACGTCGCGCGGGCGACCGCGCCGAGCGCGGGCTTCCCGCACGGCCTCGACGTGAACGGCATCTCGCGCGATCCCGAGGTCGTGAAGGCCTACCAGTCCGACCCGCTCGTGCACGGCAAGATCAGCCCGCGGCTCTACTTCGACTTCAACGAGGCGCGCCAGCGCTGCATGCGAGAGGCCCGGCAGCTGTCGGTGCCGACCCTGCTCCTGCAGGGCATGGCGGACCGCATGGTGGATCCGAAGGGCGCGCTCGAGTTCGCGGCATCGGCCACGCACGGCGTCGTGCGCTTCGTGACGCACAAGGACACGTACCACGAAATCTTCAACGATCACGGGCGTGAAGCCGTGATCCGCGACCTCGCCGCGTGGCTCGACGCCGCGCTGGTGGTCTGACGCCCGTGAGCGAAGCGCGCATCGTGTCGGTGCGCGCCGGGCGCGTGCGGATGCACCCGATGCCCGAGTGGGACCGCGGCGCGGCGCCCACCTGGCGCAGCGCGTACGGCAAGGACGAGATCGCCGGCCCGGTGTTCGTGGGCGCGCTCGGCCTCGACGGCGACGAGCAGGCGCACCTCGACGTGCACGGCGGTCCGCAGATGGCGGTGCTCGCGTACGCGCACGCGCACTACGCGCACTGGCGCGAGGTGCCCGGGCTCGAGCGCATGGGCCCCGGCGGGTTCGCCGAGAACCTCACGGTGGACGGGCCGTTCGACGAGCACTCGGTGTGCATCGGCGACGTGATCGAGGCCGGCGGTGTCGTGTTCGAAGTGTCGTCGCCGCGCGGGCCGTGCGCCGCGATCTCGCGATGGTGGAACGAACCGAGCATGGTCAAGCGCGCGACCGAGACGGCGCGCATCGGCTGGTACCACCGCGTGAAGCTCGAGGGGCTGATCGAGGCGGGCGACACCTACCGCCTCGTCGAACGCCCGCAGCCCGAATGGACGATCGCCCGCGTGTTCCGCGCGCGCGTGCATCCCGGCCGCGACGCGGGCGAACTGCGCGCGCTCACGACGCTGCCCGGGCTCTCGCCCGAGTGGCACGGACACTTCCGGCGGCTGCTCGAGCGCGACTGACGCGTCCGGGCCGCGCCGTGTGTCGCCTCATCGGTAGTGCGTCTTCACCTGCCCCCACGTGGCGCGGCGCGCCGGGATCGAGCCCGAGCCGTACTTGCAGAGTTCGGCGCCGGGCGGGACCGAGGACGTGAAGATGTTGTTCTGGCCGTCCACCGCGACCACGAGATGGCCGTCCCGGGGCAGTTCGTAGAGGAACTCGCCGGAGGTGGTGAAGGCGTTGGAGCGATCGTAGCTGCCGAGGCTGGTGTTGCAGGCGATGAAGAGCCTTCCGGCATGGTCTGCCTTGATGAGGCCTATTCGATCAATTTGTCCAGGGCCGTATCCGGGTTCTCCCCACGTCTGCACGAGTACTCCGCTCGACGTGAACTTCTTGACCTTGTTGGGCGAGATGGCCAGAAACACGAATCCGCTGTCACTGACGGCGAGATCCACCGGTTGGCCGCCCGTTGGCCATTCGCCGATGAACACCCCATCGGCGTCGAACTTCTGCACGCGTTGCTGGTAGTAGTCGGAGACATAGACGTCACCCATGTCGTCCGCGCCAATGCCGGAGATCTGCGCGAACTCGCCGATACCTTCCCCTGTCCGGCCCCAACCCGAGAGCGAGTCTCCATTCAGCGTGTACTTGTAGATCCGATTGGTGTAGTCGGATTGCACGAAGTAGATGACACCATTCGGACCCACGGCGGCGTCACTCCAACTGTACAGATCTGCCACGCCATCGTTGGCGCGAGGGCGCCATCCGATCTGGCAGTCACCCGAGGGACCAAACCTGCGGATATGCCGTCTGTTGTACCCCACATAAAGGCGCCCTGAGGCGTCCGCTGCCATGGCGTCGAGTATCGGGGAGTCATATGGCATTGGGATCTCCGGACAGGCAGTGCTCCAGCAGCCGAGAGGTGTGGGCAGCTGCGCTTCGACTTGATCTCCGAATCCAATTCCCGCCACGACAGCGAGCACGAGCAATGCGAGGGCACTTCGATGCATCGGAACGCCCCTCCCTCAAGTAGTGATCGCCAGCTGTCTCCAGCCGCTTGACGTGTAGAGGTAGGCGCGCTGCTGGGCTGCGTCGAAGGTCAGGTCCCCGGGCTGCCAGGTCACGCCCAAGTGAGCGCTGTCCCGCTCCGTTGCCGTGGAGTGCGACAGACGCAAGCGAGCACCCACATCGTGCAGCGTGACCCGGGTGGAGCCGTGGCGAAGGACACCTCCGCCGGGAGCGGGCACGTCCAGGAACTCCACACCCGGATTCCCTTCGAGCATGACGAGCTCGTTGTTCTCTTCCGCAATCCCGATCAATAGCCCGCCGACGACATGCAATTGGCTCTGCGAGTGGGCACGGATGATTGCGTCTTCGGTAGGTGCACCCGGAAGCTTGAAGTCGCAGGCTTCGATGCTCGTTCCGATCGTCGGCCCGAACTCTAAGGTGGGGTCGCCGATGACCAACGCAGGCGTTGCAATCGTGGCATGCGCGCCTGCCGCAAAATCGTTTCGGACGAAGTGCGAATGGTCGAAGCGCACCGAGCGGCAGTACAGGTGCACCCAGGCGAATGGATGAACATTCGAGTCATGGGCAGCCCCTCGCCCACCGTGATGCTCGAACCAGCAATGCCCTACTCGCAGGTTGGTGGAATAGGTGGCCTCGAGATAGGGCGTCGAGTCGTCGCTATCCTCGAACACGCACTCGACGAACGACGCTCCTTCCATCTTGTCGAGACGGGCGCTATGACCCGTAGAACCGAGAAAGCTGCACTGGTCGAAGAACTGCGTCGTGTTGCCCTGCCGGATCTTGAGGAGGCCACGGGTCACGTTCGCCTCGAACCGGCAGCGCTCGAAGCGCCCGAGGATGGACATGGAGTGGCCGGGCACCCCGTCCGTGTCATCCCAGCCCACCAGGTACAGGGCCCAACTCGCGGTGTCCTTCACGAGGACGTTGCGCATGGTGAGTTCGGTCAGCGGCGACGTGGCCTCGGCTCCGAGCCTGCCCACCACCACGCCGCGACCGGCAGTCTCCGACTGCGATTCGGCGGCGCTTCCGGGGCCGATGATCGCGAGTTCCTCGATCGTGCAGCCGTCGCCCTTGATCCACAGCAGGTCCATGGCCGGATCCGTGCTCCGAAGCACGGTGCGACCCATGCCCGCGCCGGCGAGGTGGACGCGCTTGTTCGCCGGCAGCACGAGCGTCTCGGCAAGCGGCCATTCGCCGGCAGGAACGTGGACCGTGCCCCCGGCGTCTTCCGGCAAGGCGTCGATGGCGTCCTGGATCGAGGTGAAGTCCGCCGCACTGAGCCACGGCAGGACCGGCTGCGTCCAGCCCGCTTCCACGTCGAGCACGACGGGGGAGTTCGAAGTGCCGCTCTGCACGTACAGATCCACGCGCGGCTCGAAGCAGTAGAAGCTGAGCAGGCCCAGAGCGTCGGTCGTCACGAGGCCCGCGCTCGGAGTGGCCTGCGCGCCGACGGAATCGAGGTAGGTGGGCGCGAGGTCCAGCGGCACGAGACGTTCGCCCGCGGCGACGGAGAACGAGTTCGGACCGTCGTTGACGCAGCGTACCTTGCGGCCGTTCGTCACGCTGACGACACGCAGCTGTCGGTTCGCGTCGGTGCCGAGCTGCACGGTGTCGTCGGGCCGGATGCCACCGGTGTTGCGCACGGTCAAGTCGCGCTCGGTCTCGGGAAACATCGTCGCTCCGGCCGACAATTGCGCTCCTTGCCGGTGAACGCGAACGACCACTCCGTTCGCAGGGAGCAGGCGGGCATCGCTGCTCGAGTAGGGCTTCAGGTATTGCTGACGCACGTGGCGGAGTTCGGCCAACGGCATGATTCCCTCCGACGAGTCATCGGCGTGTCGGGGGGCACGCGTGGGTGGCCACGCGTGACATGCGCCACGCGTGACATGCGCCACGCGTGACATGCGGAGTTTAGGAACGGGGAAGGCGCGACACAAGGGTGTTTTTCGTATTTCGAGCGCGCCCGCGTCACCCCAGCAGCGTCGCGACCGCCTGCTTCCAGCGCGCGTATTCGCGCTCGCGCCACGCGCGCGATGCCTTCGGGCGGAACTCGCGTTCGATCGTGCGCGCCGAATCGAGTTCGCGGTGCGACGACCAGAAGCCGGTCGCGAGGCCCGCGAGCAGCCCGGCGCCGAGCGCCGTCGTCTCGATCACGCGCGGACGGCGCACGGGAATGCCGAGCAGGTCGGCCTGCCACTGCATGAGCAGGTCGTTCGCGACCGCGCCGCCGTCCACCTGCAGCGCCGTCACGCGCGCGCCGGCGTCGTGCGCCATGGCCTCGACCAGGTCGCGCGACTGGAACGCGAGCGACTCGAGCGCCGCGCGCGCGACGTGCGCGCGCGTGGTGCCGCGCGTGAGCCCGAGCAGAGCGCCACGCACGTCCGCGCGCCAGTACGGCGCGCCGAGTCCCGCGAACGCGGGGATCATCACGACACCGCCCGAGTCCGGCACGCGGCGCGCGAGCGCCTCGCTTTCGGCGGCGCGCGTGAACAGGCCGAGCCCGTCGCGCAGCCACTGGATCGCCGCGCCCGCGATGAACACGCTGCCTTCGAGCGCGTACGCGGCGCCGCCCGTCGCGTCGCACGCGACCGTCGTGAGCAGTCCGGCGTTCGAGTGCACGATGCGATCGCCCGTGTGCAGCAGCAGGAAGCAGCCGGTGCCGTACGTGTTCTTGCTCTGGCCGCGCTTGACGCAGCCTTGCCCGAACAGCGCCGCCTGCTGGTCGCCGGCGACGCCCGCGACGGCGATGCCGTCGGGCAGGCCTTTCACGCCGCGCGTGAAGCCGAAGTCTCCCGCGGACGGCCGCACCTCGGGCAGCACGTTCGCCGGGACGCCGAAGCGCGAGAGCAGCGCGCGGTCCCACTTCAGCGCGCGCAGGCCGAACAACATCGTGCGCGACGCGTTCGTGGGATCGGTCGCGTGCACCGTGCCGCCGGTGAGCTTCCACACGAGCCAGCTGTCCACGGTGCCGAACGCGAGGCGCCCGGCGGCGGCGAGCTTGCGCGCGCGCGGCTCGTGCGCGAGCAGCCATTCGAGCTTGGTCGCGGAGAAGTACGGATCGCACACGAGCCCCGTCGCGCGGCGGATCGCGGCGCCGTGCGTGCGCTGCAGCTTCGCGCAGCGTTCGGCGGTGCGCCGGTCCTGCCACACGATCGCGCGGCACACGGGCTCGCCGGTCGTGCGGTCCCACAGCACGACGGTCTCACGCTGGTTCGTCACGCCGATCGCCCGGATCGTCGTGCTCTTCACGCGCGCCGCGGCGAGCGCGCGCGGCACGGCGGCGAGTACGCTCGCCCAGATCTCGTCCGGGTCGTGCTCGACCCAGCCCGGCTTCGGGAAGTGCTGCGGGAGCTCGGCGTAGCCGCGGCCGCGCACGCGGCCCTTGCGGTCGAGCACCAGCGCCGTCGTGCCCGTCGTGCCCTGATCGATCGCGAGAATCATGCGTGCGGTCCTCCGTGCAGCGGGTCGAGCGCGCGCGCGAGCAGGGACTGCTCCTCGCGCACGAGCGCTTCGTACTCGTCGAGTTGTTCGCGTTGGTGTTCGGCGCTCCATCCGAGGCGGCGCGCCATGGCGCCCGCGACTTCGGCCGCCACGCCGAGCCCGCGGTCGTCCGCGAGCCAGTGCGTACTGCGGCGGCGCAGCACGCCCGCGAGCGTTCGCGCGCACTCGTGCTCGACCGCGTGCGCGCCGAGCGCGACCGCGTCGGCCTCCGCGTGCAGTGGCGCGGGCAGCGGCGCGTCCACGCGCGGCACGAGCGGCGCGGGGCGCCCGAGCCGCAGTGCGGCCACGGCGAGCGTGTCGCGCGCCATGACGCGGAACGTCGTGTACTTGCCGCCCGCGACCGACACGAGCGGGCCTTCCTCCAGCACGCGATGCTCGCGCGAGGCGCCGCCCACCTGCGCGCGCGCGTCGAGCAGCGGGCGCACGCCGGCGAACACCGCGAGCGGGCGCGCGGACTCCGCGCCCGGCAGCACGCGCGCGACCTCGGACGCGAGGTAGCGCACCTCGTCCACGCTCGGCGCGAGTTCGGCCGGCGCGGGAGGGGAGCCGACTTCGACTTCCGTGGTGCCCACGAGCGAGCGGCCCGCGAACGGCACCACGAAGAACACGCGCCCGTCGCTCGCTGCGGTGATCACGACGCCGTGGCGCTGCGTGAGCGCGGGGTACACGAGGTGCACGCCGCGCGAAGGGCGCAGCAGTGGTGGGGGATCGGGCGCGCCCGGCCGCAGCATGCGCAGCACCTGCGTACGCGTGGCGTCCGTCCACGCGCCGGTCGCGTTCACGATCACGCGTGCGGAGCACTTCACGTCGGCGCCGCTCAGGCGGTCGCGCGCCGAGACCTCGACGACCGGCCCGGCCGCGCCGCTCGCGCCGGGGCGCAGCGCGAGAAGGTCGGTGTGGGTGTGGAGTTCCGCGCCGTGCGCGATCGCGTCGCGCGCCACGAGCATCGCGAGCCGCGCGTCGTCCACCACGAGGTCGGTGTACAGCCCCGCGCCGCGCAGGTCGCGCGTGGCGAGCGCGGGCTCGAGCGCCGCCGCCTGGCGCGCGGAGGCCATCGCGTGCGGGCTCGGCGACGAGCCGCCGGCGAGCAGGTCGTAGAGCATCAACCCCGCGCGCAGCTTCAGCGGGCCGACCCGCCCGCCGCGCCGCAGCGGCGCGAGGAAGCGCACCGGCGTCGCGAGCGCCGGCGCCATGTGCGCGACCGCGGCGCGTTCGGCGAGCGCCTCGCGCACGAGCGAGAAGTGGCCGTGCTCGAGGTAGCGCAGCCCGCCGTGCAGCATGTGGCTGCTCGCGGAACTCGCGCCGCTCGCGAGGTCGTCACGCTCGATCAGCGTGACGGACCAGCCCGAACGCGCGGCGAGGCGGGCCACCGCGAGTCCGGTGATCCCGCCTCCCAGGACGAGCAGGTCGCGTTCGCTCACTCGTCTCCGGCGTCGAACATGGCGAGCGCCTTGTCGAGCGTCTGTTCGAGGTCGCCGTACTTCGCGCGGTAGTCCACCTGCGAGCGCGCGATGACTTCGCGCGCCGTCTCGGCGCCGTACACGCCCGCGAGTTCGACCTTCTGCCCGGTCGAGCCCGGCATGTCCTTGTACGTGAGGAAGTAGTGCTGGATGCGGTCGATGAGCACCGGCGGGCAGTGCTCGAGCTCGGTCCAGTTCTCGTAGGTCGGGTCGCTCTCGAGCACGGCGATGATCTTGTCGTCCACTTCCGAGCCGTCGAACATGCGCAGTCCGCCGATCGGGCGCGCGCGCACGACGACGCCGCCGTGATTGATCGCACGCTCGGTGAGCACGCACACGTCGAGTGGATCGCGGTCGCCTTTGAGTCCCGTGCGGCCCGAGTGCTGCGCCGCGAACGCCGCGACCGTGTCGCCGCACAGCGTGCGAGGGATGAAGCCGTACGGCTCGGGCGAGAGGCTCGAGTAACGCTGCGGGCGGTCGAGCTTCAAGATGCCGCTGCGCTTGTCGATCTCGTACTTCACGGTGTCGGCGGGCACGAGTTCGATGTAGACCGTGACCACGCCGGGCGCCTGCGGCCCGATCGAGAGTCCGTGCCACGGGTGCGACTGGAAGAGCAGGCCGAGCAGTTTCTGCAGGTCGTCGGGATTCGGGTTCTCGGGCATCACGGGCGTCCTCCGGTGGTGGCGCCGCGCGCGGGAGCGCCGGGCGTGCCGCCCAGCGTCCAGCGTTCGAGCCACTCGATCGTCCAGCGTATCGTCGCGCGCATCTGCGCGGGCTCGTCGGGCCCGTGCCCTGCGCGTGGCAGCATCATGAGATCGGTGGGAATCCCGCGCGCCTTCAGCGCGCGGTACATGTTGAGGCTTTCGGCGGGGTTCACGCGCACGTCCCGCTCGCCGTGGATGAACGCCGTGGGCGTGTGCACCGCGCCGGCGCGGAAGAGCGGCGAGTTCTCGACGTAGACCTGCGGGTCCTCCCAGGGCCACGCCGACATCGAGGCGCGCATGAGGCCGGGGATGTCCGACGTACCGGCCTGCGCGGCGAGGTTCACCGGGCCAGCGCCCGCCACCGCGGCGCGGAACCGGTTCGTGCGCGTGACGATGTTCGACGTCATGTAGCCGCCGTACGACCAGCCGAACACGGCGAGCTTCGTCGAGTCGGCGAGCCCGAGGCGGATCATCGTGTCCACGCCCCGCATGAGGTCGTCGTACGGCTTGTCCCACCAGTCGCGCGTGTTCGCGAGCCGCCACGCGGAGCCGTAGCCGGCGCTGCCGCGCGGGTTGGGCAGCAGCGCGGCCCAGCCC
>JBGANH010000023.1:15031-23437 GCA_044222365.1 Candidatus Eiseniibacteriota bacterium | reverse complement strand
CGCCGCGGCGATCAGCTCGCCCGAATCGCCCGCGGGCAATCCGGGCGCGAGCGTCGCGACGTACGCCGCGAACGGCGGCAGCGCCGCGAGCGCGAACACGAGCGGTGCGGCGAGCGCGGGTTCCGGCGCGGCGGTGTCGGCGGCCGTGTGGGCGCCGCCGGGATGGCGATGGCGTCGGGAGGGCTTCATGCGGGCGGCACTCTAGCGCACGCGGCCGGAAGTGTTAGCGTGCCCGGCGTCATGGCCCACTCCCCTTCCGAAGGCGTGATCCGCTTCGCGGTCGAGCACACGCACGCGCCGCTCGAGCCGCGCGTGCACGGCGAAGCCGCGCGCGTGCTCGCCGAGTGGCGCGAGATCCTCGCGCACCTGCGGCTGCTCGGTCGCGATCCGTCGCGCTACGAAGGGCTCGGGTTCGGCAACGTGAGCGCGCGCGTTTCGCCTTTGGGTGGCGCTCCGCAGGGCGCGCGGCCTTTCCTCGTGAGCGGTTCGCAGACGGGCGGCATCGCGCACGCCACGCTGCGCGACTTCTGCGTGGTCGAGCGCTGGGAGCTCGCGTCCAACCGCGTGACGAGCCGCGGCGAAGTGCCGCCGTCGTCCGAGTCGCTCACGCACGCCGCGCTCTACGACTGCTCGCCCGCCATTCGGTGCGTGCTGCACGCGCACTCGCCGGCGCTCTGGCGGCACGCGCGCGCACTCGGCCTGCCGGTCGCCGACGCCGGCGCCGCGAACGGCACGCCCGCGATGGCGCTCGAGATGCAGCGCCTGTTCCGCGACGGCGTGTTCGCGTCGCTCCGGATCGCCGCGATGGGCGGTCACGAGGACGGCATCATGGTGTTCGGTGCCGACGCGAGCGAGGCCGGCGAGACGCTCGTGCGGCACCTGGCGCGGGCGCTCGCTTCGGATCGTTCGCGTCCGTCGTGAGGCCCGGCGGGCTCCGCCGCGCGGCCTACTTCACCACCACGACCTGCCGTGAACGCTTCTGCCCTTCGGCTTCGAGCTGGATCCAGTAGCAACCGGGGTCGAGCGCGCGGCCTGCGGCGGCTTCGGCATGCCAGACGACGCGATGCTCGCCGGCTTCGCGCTCGCCCGACTCGATCACCTTGACCAACCTCCCGGACAGATCGTGCACGCTGACGCGCACTGGCCCGCGGCGCGAGAGCGCGTAGTCGAACGTCACGCGATCGCGCACGGGATTGGGCCACGGCGGTGACATCGCGAACTCGGGCTGCAGCGGGATCGCGAGCGAGATCGCCGACGAGTGCCGCACCGAGCCGTCCTGCGTCCACTCGAGCCGGTACGCGTAACGCGCGCCGCGCACGACCGCGCAATCGCGCACGGCCCACAGGTCGTCGCCCTCGTCGGCCGGTGCGCCGATCGTGGTCCATTCGCCGCCGTCCTGCTGGCGTTGAACGACAAACGTGACGCCCGGATCCACCGACGCGTGCCAGCGCACTTCCGCGCAGCCACCAAGGTAGGTCGCGGAAATCGCCGACGCCTCGGTTGCGGTGACGACACCGCCCAACGTGCCGTCGGCGTTCACGTGCTGGATGTAAAGGTCAGAAGCAGTGGCGGCGTTGCGGTAGTCCACCCAGCAGTAGAACGCCCCGCCGGAGGAGTCAGGGGTCACGAGTTGCGAAGTGTAGATGCCCCGATCCTGCACGCCGGGGGCAGTGCAGACCGGCACGAACGGCGTCGGCCATTTCGCGGAACCATCGGGCCGTACGTATTGCCCGAACACGTCGTAGCCCGGCGACATGCCGAGCACGCTGACGCAGAATCCTCCCTTGCCGTCGGGCCACCCATGCGTGTCATAGGTGGGCGAGGTCGCCTGGAAGGCAATCCGCCCTCTGCCGGGCCAAATGGGCGTCGCAGTCGTGTCGAAACGTTGGACGCGGAAGATGCCGTTCGTGGAGTCGAAGGTGTCCCGCCACCCGAGCAGCACTTCGCCGGGCACATCGGTGAAGGTCACGGCACCGACACCGCCGGGACTCGAGTTGGGCTCGTTCGCATAGGGCAAGCCGTCGGTGGGCCAGTGCGGGAGGGTGTTTCCGTTCGCATCCACGTTGAACAGGCGAAAGTCGCCGCGATTGACGTCGTCCCCAAAATAGAGGTAACACCCGCTCACGCCGCCGAGCCCGTTCGGGGAAAGCCTGCCCGAGGTGGCGGGAGTCGGCATGAGGCGTGTGCCCCCAGCCTGCCAGCGGACATTCCCAGCGAGGTCGAGGCATTGTCCGTAGATGCCGGGAGCTCCAGTTCGGTCGTCTCTCCAAGTGATCGCCACCGTGCTGTCAGTGATGGCACAAATCACAGGCTCATAGACGGACTGGAAAGACTGCCGCAGAACAACAGGGCTGGGCCAGGCGAGAGACCCGTCCGAGAGCTGACGAATTGCCATGATGGTCAGCCCAAGAACGGTGTCTCCAATGCCCGCATAGACCCTGCTTCCGTCCGGAAACACAGCCCCGCCATTACCGAGGGAGTTGAAGCTGGAGGGAAGGAGTACACCTCCAGGCGCCCACATTGCAGCGCCGGTGGAGTCGAAGCACTGTGATTTGTTTTTGGAATCCGACGACGACCACCAGGTTGCGACGACAGCACCCGGACCGCTCGGAGCAAGTGTCAGCATCGAGACACCGATCGTCTCATCCGCGATCCGCAAGCCTTGTTCGGGCCAGCCTGTGGCTTGGCCCGCAGGATTGAATCGCTTCAGGCGAACCTCGCCGAATCCGGTTCGAGCATCGAACCAGAGGCAGTACACCCCGCCCACACCGTCGGAGAGGATGCGGAACTCCTCCTGATCGCCCGCGGTGTCACAGACCGCGACGCCTCCAATGCTCGCGTTCGAGGGCCAAGCGGCAGTCGCAGTCCTCACGTTCACCACCGGGCTCAACATGAGGGCAACGACTGAGCTTGCGATCAAGCAGATGGCTCGCCGTCGAGTCTTGCGTCTCAGCATGGGGGTGCCCTCATAGCGGGAAGGTCTTGACGTCCTGCCAGTGCCCTTCCACGAACATGACCAGCTTCGGAACCGATGGATCAATCACCATGTCGCCCTGCTGCCAACCGGACCACTGGCCACGCTCTGTGTCGGTCAGGGTGGGAACATTTGCGATGTGCCGCCAGCCCGATTCGGGTCCCGTGGAGTAGACGAGTGCGTGAGGCCCTGATGGGTCGTCAGTCAGCGCCTCCACGACGAGCGCGCCTTCCCGGGCCAGCATCACCCTGTTGTCGAGCGTGTTGTCTGCGCGCAGTCCGGGAGTTGATCGCGGCACGACCAGCCCACGCGTTCCGAGCACGTGCGTCGTCAACGGAACTTGGGAATACGTGAGCGGTGGAAACTCGAGAGCGCCGCCGCCGGTCTGCTGCGAGTCCCGTGCGACTCCCGCCCCGGCCAGCACGATGTGCTCGTTATCCTGGGTTCCCCCCGTGTCTCCATTGAGCACGATGGCCTCGCGATCCAGGGGGCGCTGTTGCCCGCCGAAGTCCTGCGAGAGCGACGTACTCGAAAACGCGCACGGTTGTTCGATCTGCAGGCCCTTCACGCCATCCTTCTCACAGTAGATGCACCTCAGCATGCCGCCCGAAACGCCATGCCGGGCGAAGAAGACATTGCGAATCGAGACGGAGCGATTGCGCACCGAGAGGGCGACGAAGTACTGAGCGGAGTAGGCGTCACCGTCTACGGGATGAGTTGGGGAAAGGTGTTTGTCGTTCTCGAAGTACACCGTATCCAGCACCACCGACTCGCAGCCGACGAACTTCACCCACGGGCGGCTCGTTCCACCCGAGTTGCCTGCCGGACTTGTCCCCTCGAACGTCCACCGGTGGAAGCAGTGGTGCGTGACCCCGCGGATGTATGCGTAGAAGGCGGGTACGCTCGACTGCCCGACCCCGTGCGCCAGCGTCGCTCCGTCCGAGAAGTATGTCGTCGTGCACCCCGTGCCCACGAAGATACCGCCGAACCCCTGGGAGCCGATGATCTTCGTGCGAATCACGTGGATCCAGAACGAAAGAGTCCCTTCCTCGCTAGCACTCTGCTCCACACGACCATATTCCGGAGCCTCGGTCTGAATGAACCCAGCTCCCGGGATCGTCAGCCCCCAGCCCGGCGCGCCGATCACGACGACGTCCTCGAGGCGCACCGTGCGCAGTGGATGACGGCCGCCCTTGGCGTACTCCGTGGCCGTCGTGCTCGTACCCGGATGCGGATGCGCGTCCACCACGTCGCGGCGGCCGATGTGGATGCCGTAGCCCTCGTGCTCCTCGCTCGCGCTTCCACCCGAGTCGTTCCTCAGCACCATGTTCCGCACACTCGAGTCGTTGCCGCGCACGCGCAGCATGCCGGTGTTCGAGGTCCACACCAGCACCGTGCCCTTGTCGCCTTCGTGGTTCGAACCTTCCCCGAGCAGGTGACAGGGCCGGTCACACGGCGTGTAGAGCGTCTGCGACAAGTACCAGACGCCGGCTGGGATGAACACCGTTCCGCCTGCAGACGGGAGCGCGTCGATCGCATCCTGAATGGACGGATAGTCGCGAACGTCGAGCAGTGCGTTCGGGCCCGACAGCCGGAACCCGCGAATTGCACGGCGGTGCACTTCGCCGGTGAGTCCCCCGCCCGTCAGCAGGACATCGAGCCACGGCACTGCGGCGTAACACTCCCATCGCCCGGCGCTGTCCGTCCGAGGCAGCACCTGACCGTACGCATACGACAGATTGGCGTCCCGATAGAGCGCTGGAGGGTCCGTCGTCGGCAGCAGCTTGCCGCCTTCGGCAAGCGCAACATATGCGCCCTGATTCTGAAGTGTGAGCGTCGTGCGATCGATGTCCACCGAGATCACGGTCAACTGATACGCCGGAAAGGCACGTCCCCAGATGCGCAATATGTCGCCGGCGATCACGTCGCCTGCATCCGATACGGGACCTCGTAGACCGTCTCCTGCTCGAACAACTCGGTCGCCTGACCAATCACGCTCCTTTCAGCGCGGTTACGAAGGCACCATTGGCAGCGGCGGCTGTCGGTGTGGTGCCCAGGAACTCGGCGCCATCAAAACGGTAGATTGGGCTCGGCATGCAGACCTCACGGCAGGTGAGCGACTCGTGCTTCGCGGCTTCGTCGTCCCAACCGTCACCATGAGTACCGCGCCCCCCCTTGGCAAGCGATTTCTTAGTCACCACGCATTTCTGCGATTGCCATTCGTGACGACACCATCCATGCCGAGGATCCCGCTCGCGTTCTCGTGCTAGCTTCCTGCCCGCCATGATCCCGACTCCGCCAGAAGCGTTCCAGCGCCAGCACTTCTCGCATGTGCCCAGCCCGCCCGCTCGCCGTCCGGAGGCCGCGTCGTGAAAGTCGCCGGCAAGGACACCCGCGCCTGCTGGTGGGACGGCGACGCGATCGCGTTCTTCGACCAGCGCGCGCTGCCGGCGCGCGTCGAAGTCGCGCACGCGCGCAGCGTCGAAGCAGCCGCGCGCGCGATCGAGGACATGGCGGTGCGCGGTGCGCCGCTGATCGGCGTGGTCGCGGGCTACGCGCTCGCCCTCGCGGCCCGGCGCGGCGACGACCTCGCCACCGCGTACGACCGGCTCGCGCGCACGCGCCCCACGGCGATCAACCTGTGGACGGGCCTGAACGCCGTGCGCGCCGCCGCGCCCGACGCCGGCGCCATGCTCGCCGCGGCGCGTGTGTTCGACGACGCCGAGGTCGCCGCGGCCGAGGCGATCGGCACCCACGGCATGGCGCTCATGCGGCCGGGCATCCGCGTGCTCACGCACTGCAACGCCGGCTGGCTCGCCGTGCAGGACTGGGGCACCGCGCTCGCGCCCGTGTACAAGGCGGCGCGCGCGGGACTCGCGCCGTTCGTGTTCGTGAGCGAGACGCGGCCGCGGCTGCAGGGCGCGCGACTCACCGCGTGGGAGCTCGCGCAGGAAGGCGTCGCGCACGCGGTGATCGCGGACAACGCGGCCGCGCACTTCCTCCAGCGCGGCGAAGTGGACCTCGTGCTCACCGGCGCTGATCGCGTGGCCGCGAACGGCGACGCCGCGAACAAGATCGGTACGTACACGCGCGCGCTCGCCGCCAAGGCGCACGGCGTGCCGTTCGTGATCGCCGCCCCGCTCAGCACCATCGACCGGGCGACACCCGACGGCGCGGCGATTCCCATCGAGGAGCGCGGCGCGGACGAAGTCACGCACGTCGAGGGCGTGGACGAGCAGGGCGTACCGCGGCGCGTGCGCGTGACGCCCGAGGGCACCGCGGCGCGCAATCCCGGATTCGACGTGACACCCGCGGCGCTCGTGACGAGCCTGCTCACCGAGCGCGGCATCGTGAGCGCGACGAGCGCGGGTGTCGCGAGCCTGTTCGACGCACCCTGATTCCCAACGGAGCTCCGGCCATGATCGAAACGCTGCTCTTCCTCTCGATGCTCGCGGCTTCCACACCGTCGAAGCCGGCCGTGCGCGCGAAGGCGCCCGTGCCGAAGCCCGCCGCCACTGCGACGCCGGCGGCTCCGGCGCGCCTCACCGAGGCGGTCGCCGACTCGCTGCTGCTCGAGTCCGACGCTCTCCGCTGGGTCGGCGGTCCGCTCGGCGGCACGTACACGTACGACGAGCCCGCGGTCTCGCAGAATGGCCACGATCACGCCACGGTGCGCGGCTGGTACCCGGAAGGCTGGCATCCCGCGACGGCCGACGCCCCGCCGGTGCGCGGCATGCACGTCTCGGTGCACGCGTTCGCGGACACGACGACGGCGCGCGAGTTCGCCGACCACGCGTTCGGCCGCGACCGCGCTTCGGTCGGCAACCCGGAAGGACCGTTCGCGAACTTCACGATCGCGACGGTCGACGGCATGGGCGACCGCGCGCACCTCAAGACCGGCTTCATGCCCGGCAAGGGCGGCATCGACGTGTCCATCGCCACGCTCAGCCTGCTGCGTGGCCGCACGTTCCTGCAGCTGCAGGTGTGGATGGCGGACGGCTCGGCGGCCGCGGTCGCGAAGGAGGCGGGCGGCCAGATGGTGACGCGCCTGCCCTGAGCCCGCGCTGCGAGCTTCACGCGTGATACGCGGCACGCATCCTCGTATGAACATCCGCCGGCGGGCCGCGCCGGCGGGAGCGCCGCCCCACGGCGCGGCCTCGTGCCGGAGCGTCGCGCGTGCACCAGCGGTGGTGGGCCAATCTCCTCGTCGGCGCCGACGCGCTGCGCATCCATCCGCTGCGCACACTGCTGTCCGTGCTCGGCATCCTGATCGGCTCCGCGGCCCTCGTCGCGACCATGGCGGTCAGCGACGGCCTCATGGTGTTCGTGCGCGACCGCGTGCAGCGCGAGCTGTCCGTGCAGGTCGTCACGCTGAGCCCGCGGCTCTCGCGCTTCGAGGACGGCGAGTGGGTGCCGCAGCACGACTACCCCGTCTTCACGGACGCCGACGCCGAAGCGCTGTTGCGGCACGCTCCCGGCGTGCAGTCGGCGACGCTGGTGCTGGGCGGCCGCGCCGAAGTGAGTCATCGCGGCGTGCGGCGCCACGCGACCGTCACGTTCGGCACCGCCTCGCTTCCCGAGTTCGGGCAGATGGAGCTGGGAGCCGGGCACTTCTTCAGCGCCGCCGAGGCCGGGAACAACCTGCCGGTCGTCGTGCTCAACTACGCGCTCGCGCGCGAGCTGCTGCCCGCGGGCGATCCGCTCTCGATGGTCGGGCGTGAAGTGCGGCTCGAACGCCGCACGCGCCGCGTCGTGGGCGTACTCGCCGCGACCGGCTTCGAGAACCGCGACGATCCCGCGCTCGCGGCGTTCGCGCCGCTGCGTTCGGCGCGCGCGATCCTCGTGCCTTCGCCCGGCCGCCGGCTCGCGCCGACGATCCGGCTGCTCGCGCGATCGCTCGAGTCGGTGGACTCGGTCGAGGACAACGTCCGCGACTGGCTCGCGCGGCGCTACACGGACTGGCCGCGGCGCGTGACCGTGTCCGTGGGGCGCGAACAGTTGCAGCAGGTCGAGCAGGCGTTCCTGCTCATGAAGGTGTTCGTCGGCGCGATCGTGGGGATTTCGCTGCTCGTCGGCGGCATCGGGATCATGAACGTACTGCTCGCCGCCGTGACCGAGCGCACGCGCGAGATCGGCATCCGCAAGAGCGTCGGCGCGCGCCGCTCCGACATCATGGTCCAGTTCCTCGCCGAGTCGGTCGCGATCGCGCTCGCGGGCGCGTTCGCCGGTCTCCTGCTCGGACTGCTGCTCGCCGCCGGCGTGACCGCGCTCTTCCGCGGCTGGGTCGGCGCGCCGGTGTATCCCGTGCTGTCCTGGACCTCGGTACTCGTCGCCACGCTCTCGTCGTCCGCGGTCGGCCTCGTGTTCGGCACCTATCCGGCACGCCGCGCCGCGCGGCTTTCACCCGTCGTGGCGATCGCGCACGAGTGAGT
>JBGANH010000023.1:0-15009 GCA_044222365.1 Candidatus Eiseniibacteriota bacterium | reverse complement strand
GGGCGACGCGCCGTGCCGCCCGCGCACCCGGAGCTCAGCGCATCACGCAGACGCGCACGTGTGCCTGCCGCGTGCCCTGGCGCAACCGCGCGAGATAGATGCCGGGAGCGGGCGATTCGCCGCGCGCGAGTTCCACGGTGTGCACCCCCGGACCGGCGACGCGTTGCGCCCCGAGGCGGCGCCCCGCCGCGTCGAACCACTCGAGCATCGCTTCGCCACCCTGCTCGAGCGTGACCTCGAAGGCGGGCATCGTGCGGACGGGATTCGACGACGCCGCACGCAGCCCGAACGAGAGCGCCGGCACCGTGACCCACGCCTCGGACGAGTGGCGCACCGCACCTTGCTCCTCCACCGCGAGGCGGTAGCCGTAGCGCGCTCCCGCTCGCACCGTCGCATCGTCGAACCGCAGGTAGCCCTCTTCGTCCTGCTGCGCGGCGCCGAGGTCCGTCCATCCCGAACCCGCCACGCTCCGCTCGACGCGCGCGTTCGCGAACGACGCCGCCGCGTACCAGCGCAGGCGCGCCGCGCCCTGCTCGAACGTCGCGCTGACGAGTGAGAGCTGCACCGGCGTCGGCGAAGCGAGCGTCCATGGCGCGGGCAGCGCGGGGTCGCCGAGCAGCAGGTTGCCCTGCATCGACAGCCTCAGGAGATCGCTCACCGGGCCACCGAGCGCGGACCCGACGACCGCTTCGTTCAGCGCTTCACCGAGCGTGACGGCGGGCGCGCCGACGAGCTTCTCGACGAACAGCTGCACGAAGTGGGATCCGATGCTGGTGAACTCGATGTCCGAGGGACCGAGCACTGCGGCGGCCCCACCCGCGGGCGCGTGCAGCATCGCCGCCCCGAGCGAACCACCGCCGGGCTGCGTCGTGTAGGCGGACATGAAACAGGCGACGAAGGGAGTCGTGTTCGTGAGCGCCATTCCGTCCGCCGAGGTCACGTACTCCGTCGCGTCGACGCCCGCCTGGAATTCCGACGGCCCTCCCGGACCGGAGAGCACGGCGAGATGCGTGGCCGCGCCGAGCTGGCCGAGCACCGCGGCGCGCGTCTCGGGCAGCGCGCCGGGCCATGCGCCGTCGTTCACGTAGTAGCGGTGCAACGCGGCACCCGGGATCGCGGACAGGGCCGGCACGAGCGGCTCGGTGGTGATCGCGAAGTCGAGCCACCACGCGCCCGGCGAACCATAGGCGGCCGCCGCGAGCAGGACGTCCGGCGCACTCGTCGCCGCGGCGCCCTGCCAGGCCGACAGCGTGCGCGCGACGAAGCGCTGCGCCTCGATCGCGTTCGAGACCATCGCCCGGCCCACGTACAGGTCGGGCACGGTACTCACGTCGTCGCCCGTCTCCCCGATCGACGGATCGGGCCACTCGCCCCAATCCGCATCGCCGTCCGCGTTCCAGGAGCCCGCGAGACATGCGAAATATTGATCCGTCGGCAATCGCACTTCGCCCGGCGGCGGGAGCATCGGCAGGCGCAGCAGCGCGCGGCGCACCGGCACGAGCGGCTCGTCGCCGCCCAGCAGCACGTATCTCGCGCCGTCGTTCGCGTGTGCGTCACGCAGGAACAGCCGCACGCGCTCGGCGTCGTCGGCCGCGACGGGATACTGCGAGGCGATCGACTGCGTCGTCACCACCGCCGCCGGTCGTCCGTGTGACGAATGCCAGGCGGCGAGCGGAGCGAACGAGGCGACGAGGGTCGTGTCGGTGACGATCCAGTAGGACGTCGAGGCGCTCGCGGAACGGCAGCACGCGCAGCCGAACAGCACCGCGACCAGCAGGGAACTGCGAAGGGAGGTGGGCATGGGGAATCCTCATCGTTCGGGGCCAACCAGTCACCGGGCGGTGACGAAACGAATGAGTATCCAGGGGCGTCGCGGTTCCTCCGTGCCGCTCGATGATACCTCCGCATGCGCGGGCGGGTTCCATGCGAAATCTCACGGAATGAACTTTCCCATTGATTCTCCACCCGGCGAGCCTCTACATTCCGGCCTCGCCGTGACGCGCAATGGTGCGCCGTCCGGCCGAACGGAAAGGAGTGAACGATGATCGGAAGTGTGAGCGTCCTCCGTGCGTCACGCCCTCTCCGGACCCGCGACTAGCGCCCAGCGAACTGCCGCTCGCGCCTCGCGCCGCTCCGAAGAGAGGAGCGGCGTTTTCATTTCCGCCGCCGTGTGACGCACGCCCGCACCGACCGTTCCCCGGGCGCCCCGCGCCCGCCGTTCCCGAACGTCACGCGAGGCTTCACACCATGTCGCTGGAATCCCTGGGCTGGAATGCCCGTTTCGAAGAGAGCTTCACCGTTCACCGGACCCGTGGACTCGTTCCCGCGCGCGTCGCGCGCGAGGATCGCACCCGCCACGTGGTCCTCGACGAGAGCGGAGCCCGACCCGCCGAGCTGGCCGGCCGGCTGCGGCACGAAGCGCGGACGCGCGCGGAGTTGCCCGCGGTCGGCGACTGGGTGGCCGTGCGGCCGGGCGCCGCATCGCCGGCGATCATCGAAGCCGTGCTGCCGCGCGCGAGCGCGTTCGTGCGCAAGGACGTCGGCGACGCGACCGAGGCGCAGGTCGTCGCCGCCAACGTGGACACCGTCTTCCTCGTGTCCGGACTCGATCACGACTACAACCCGCGCCGCATCGAGCGCTACCTCGCCGCCGCCTGGGAGAGCGGCGCGACGCCGGTGGTGGTGCTCAACAAGGCCGACCTCGCCGAGGACCGCGAGGCGCGCGTGGCCGAAGTCGAAGCGCTCGCGCCGGGCGCCGCCGTGCTCGCGGTGTCCGCGCTCGAGGGCGACGGCATCGGCGCGCTCGCACCGTGGTTGCTGCCCGGCCACACGATCGCGCTGCTCGGCTCCTCGGGCGTCGGCAAGAGCACGCTCGTCAACGCGCTGCTCGGGCACGAACGCCAGGCCACCGGCGCCGTGCGCGAGGACGACTCGCGCGGCCGGCACACGACCACGCACCGCGAACTCGTGGCGCTACCCGGCGGTGCGCTGCTGCTCGACACGCCCGGCATGCGCGTGCTGAAGCTCTGGGGCGACGAAGACGCCGTGGACGGCGCGTTTCCCGAGATCGCCTCGCTCGCGGAGGGCTGCCGGTTCCGCGACTGCCGTCACGAGAGCGAGCCGGGTTGCGCCGTGCTCGCCGCCGAGGCGGACGGCTCGCTGCCGACGGAGCGGCTCGAGTCGTGGCGCAAGCTGCAGCGCGAGGCGCACTGGCTCGCGACGCGCATGGACGCGCGGGCGCGCGCGGCCGAGGAGGCGAAGTGGAAGGCGATCCACAAGTCCATGCGCGATCACCCGAAGGCCGACCGGTGGAAGCGGTGAGCGGCGCTCAACCCCGCTCGGCCGTCACGGCCGGGTTCGCGAGCGCGGCGTGCACGGCGTGCGAAAGCTGCGAAGGCGTGAAGGGCTTCGCGAGGAATGCGCCGGCGGAGCCCGCGAGCTCCTGCGGCGCGCGCGCGTCGTCGGGGTAGCCGGACATGAACAGGAAGCGCAGGCCGGGCCGCGCGGCGAGCAGCCGTGCGGCCATGGCCGGCCCGCTCACGCGCGGCATCACGACGTCGCTGATCACGAGGTCGATCGGCCCGTCGTACTGGGCCGCGACCGACACGCCCCATTCGCCGTCGGCCGCTTCGAGCACGTCGAAGCCGGCGCGGCGGAGCGTCATGCACACGAGCGCACGCACGCCGGGCTCGTCCTCGACGACGAGCAACGTGCCCTTCTGGCGGGTGTCCGTCACGGGCGCCGGCGCGTCGGACTCGGCGGCCGGCTCGACCGCGACCGGGAGCACGATGCGTGCGGTGGTACCGCGGCCCGGGGCGCTGTCGAGCCACACCGTTCCGCCGCTCTGCTTGACGATGCCGTACACCGTGGACAGGCCGAGTCCCGTGCCCTGACCGAGCGGCTTGGTCGTGAAGAACGGATCGAAGGCGCGCACCCGCACGTCCTCGGTCATGCCCGCGCCCTCGTCCCGGACGCTCAGCAGCACACGAGGCCCCCTGCCGAGTTCGGCCTCGGCGCCGGCCGGGGCGTTCACGTGGTGCGAGAGCTCCGTGCGAATCGTGATCGCGCCACCGTTCGGCATCGCGTCACGCGCGTTCACGAGCAGGTTGAGCAACACCTGCTCGACCTGGCTCGGGTCCACGCGCACCCAGAGGGATCCGGAGGCGTGCTCGATCGTGAGCCGGTACTCCTCGCCGATCAGGCGGCGGAGCATGCCGCCCATCTGGTCCACGACGAGCGTGAGATCCACCACGCGCGGCGACATCACCTGCTGGCGGCTGTACGCGAGCAACTGCCGCGTGAGCCGCGACGCGCGGCTCGCCGCGTCGAGCACCTGCTCGGCGTGCGCGTGCGCTTCGCCGCCGGCGGGCACTTCCGCGCGGATGGAGTCCGCGGCGCCGAAGATCACGGTGAAGTTGTTGATCGTGCACGACGCCGCCGGCGGCGCCGACCGCCTCCATCTCTGGGACTGGCGGGCCTGGCTTCGAAGTTCCTTGCGTGCCGTGATGTCGGTCACCGCGCCGTCGAACGACACCATCTCGCCCGCAGCGTCGCGCACGGTCGTGCCCGAGGCGAGCGCAGGGCATCGTGCCGTCAGCCGGCGGCCTCGAACTCTTCGGCGAGCCTGGCCCTGCTCGCGCGCGGCGCCTGCAATCGCGCGTTTCGCTCCGGGTCCACGACGGCCGAATCCATGCGGAATCCGATCATCGCCTCGGGCGACTCGAAGCCGAACATGCGCGCGAGGGACGGATTGCCGTAGAGGAGTGCGCCCACGGGGTCGGTGCGGAACAGCCCTTCCTTCACGTTCCGGTTGATCGTCTCGAGCTGTTCCTGGCTGCGGCGCAGCGCCTCGATGCGGCTCGCACGTTCCAGCACGATGCCCGCCATCGCCGCCGCGCGCTCGGCGAGTGCGAGCTCGGCCGGCTCGGGCTCGCGTGGCTCGCCGTAGTAGACCGCACACGTGCCGAGCACGTACCCGTCGGAGTGCCGGATCGGAACGGACCAGCACGCCTGCAGGCCCACGCCGAGCACCATGTCCCGCCTCGGCGCCCACAGCGGGCTCGTGCCGATCTCGCGCACCACCACCGTGCGGCCGAAGTACGCCGCGGTGCCGCACGAGCCCACGCTCGGACCGATCTCCAGTCCCTCGACGGCGGCGTTGTAGGAATCCGGCAGCGACGGCGCGACGGCGACGTGCAGGCGCCGGTCGTGCAGCTCGACGATCGAGCCCTTGGCTCCGGGCATGAGCGCCTCGAGGCCGTCCACGATCGCGGAGTACACCTCGACCGGCGCACCTCCCGCGGCCACGAGCCCGAGCACGCGCGCCTCGAACGCGGTCGTCCGCTCGGCCCACATGCGATCGCTGATGTCGCGCACGACGGCGAGCACCTCGTCCTCGCCGTGCCGCACGCAGCGCCTTCCCGGAACCGGCGCCGTCCATCGAAGAGCACCTCGAACTCGATGGTCGCGGCCCCTTGCGCATCGAAGGCGCTCCGCATGCCCGCCCGGAACTCCTTGGCGACCGCGGGATCCGCGAACCACTCGAAGATGGATCGGCCGATCATGCGCTCCGGGGAAACGGACGGCGTCACTCCGGCCGGTACGTGCACTTCGAGGCAGGTGCCGTCGCGGGCGAGCCGGTACGAAATGTCGGGTAACGCGGCCTGCATCGAGCGCCGCAGGGCGTCGCTGCGTTCGCCGCTCGCTTCGGCGGCGCGCCGTTCGGCGATCAACGCGCCGAATGCGATCGGGCCCGCGAGAAGGCGAGCTCGAACAGCTGGATCGCCACGTAGCGCTGCTCGCGCACGACCTGCAGGAATGGCCCATGACCGTTCGCCGTGAGCACCGCCACCGTGAGCGCGGCGAGCGAACTCGCGTACGTCGTCGCGCGGACCCCGAAGCGCACGGCCGCGTACATCACGATGGGAAGCAGCACCAGGTTCAGCCACAGGATGCCGCTGGTTCCGGGCGGCGCGAGGTGCAACGTGGAGAAGATCACCGCGACGATACCGGCGCTGGCGAGGGCGAGGCGGCCGAGAAATCCCGCCGACCAGTCGCTCCGCTTCACGTCCATCCACGTGAGCGCCAGGGGCACGACGGCGAGGGCGCCGAGCGCGTTCATGCGCCACCAGCCGTCCCAGCCGGAGTAGAACGGCAGGCCGTCCGGCCACCGCCCGAACGTGCGGCCGATCCACGAGCAGGCGATGCTCCCGAGCGGCGCGAGTGCCGCGACGGCGATCACGCCCGCGACGTCGCGCAGACGCGAAAGCGACGGGCGCACGCCCATGCGCCGGAGCAGGGACGCGCCGAAAAGCGCCTCCGCCGTGCTGCCGAACGCCGCGGGCCAGACGATGCCCCAGCTGTAGTGGAGCAGGAGGCGCTGGAGCACCGTCACGACCGCGACGACCAGCGCCGCGCGCATGCCGAGGATGTACACGCCCGCGATCGCGACCCCGGTCGGCACCCAGATGATCGCCTGGTCGAACACCTGCGACGGACGCTCGCGCAGCACCACCGCGGCGAGCAGGAGCACGCCGAATCCCAGCCAACGCCCGACCGACCAGAACCGCTTCCGGCTCAAGGGGGAATCTCCACGGGACACGATCCCGGAAGTGTGAGAGCGGGACCACGCGACGAGCACGCATCGTAGCCGAATCCCGAGGCTCGCGGCAGGGTGCCCGGGGAACGCTTGCATGGCCGCCTCGGCGAGCCGCACTACGCTGCGGGCCATGAACGCCCACCCGCTCGAAGCCGCCGAACTGGTCGCCCTCGTTCACCGCGTGTTCGCTCCCACCGCCGCGGATTCCCGCGTGGCGATCCTGGTGGATCGTCCGGACGCGAAGCTCCCGGACAATCCGGACTGGGCGGCGCGGCGCGCGATGGCGGCGCGCTGCGACGGCCCAACTGCGCGAGCATCGCGATGCGCTCGGACTGGACACCGACCTCTTCGTGTACCGCAATGCGCAACGCGGGCACGAACAACGCCGACCTGCCGCCCTCGATGCAGCCCGTGACCGGCGGTGCGATGCCCACCGACGCGTCGGTCCTCGACGAAGCGCTCGCCATGTCCACCGACTCGGTCGCGGCGTCCCACTCGATCCTGATCGCACCCACCGAGCATCACAGACCGCGCCGCTCAAGCTGCTCGCGCGCACGCACGGCTTCCGCGCCGCTGCGATGCCGGGATTCGCACCGTCCATGATTCCGGCGCTGCGGCTCGACTACGGCGAGGTGCGCCGCCGCGTGCGTGCGATCAAGTCGCTCGTGGATCGCGCCGAGCGCGCCGAGCTGGCGTTCGTCGTGGACGGCCGCGACACGCACGCGTTGACGCTCGACCTGCGCCACCGCACCGGGCACGCGTCCGACGGCGTGATCGACGTGCCGGGCACCGCAAACAACGATGCCCTCGGGCAAGGCACATCATGCCGAGAGCAGATCGCGGGCGACCCGGCAACTGCAGCACCAACACGCTGCCCGTGCAGTTCGGCGATGCCGTCGCGTATTTCCACATCGAGGGCAATCGCACGGTGCGCGTGAGCGGCGAAGCGCCCGCGGCGGCCGAGCACGCGGCGTGGCTCGAGCGCGAGCCCGCGTACGGCAACATCGCCGAGCTCGGGCTCGGCGTGCTGGCGGAACTGGGCGTGAAGCCCGTGGGCGAACTGCTGCTCGACGAGAAGCTCGGCCTGCACGTCGCGTTCGGGCGCAGCGATCACTTCGGCGGACAGGTCGGCGCCGCCGCGTTCTCGCACGCCGGCGCGGTCGTGCACATCGACCGCGTCTACCTGCCCGAGCTGCAGCCGCGCGTCCAGCCGCGCGCCGTGGACCTCGTGTTCGAGAACGGCGAACGGCTGGCGCTCATGCGCGACGGCGTGCTACGCGAGCGGCGTGTTCAGCGCCTGAGCGCCGATTCGCCTCCCGGTCGCGCGACGGCCACCGATCGCTTCGCCACGGGCGTGCCCGACTTCCACCAGGCCCCAGATGTCGTGCAGCACGGGAAGTCCACGAGCGCCGCGCAGTCGGCGCGCGTCCACTCCCAGAGCAGGAAGCCGGTGAAGACGCAGGGCCCGCGCTCGAACCCGTGGTAGTAGGTCATGGCCGACCGCTCCCCGGTGATGTTGGTGACGAGCGACCCGCCGTTCAGTTCGTACAACGTGTCGAGCACGGAGATCGAGTGCTCGACGAGCGGGTCGGCGTCGGCATCTTCGATGACCCGGTTCGACTGCACGTGAGGTACTCCACGCCGAACGATCCACTCGTCCAGTAGGTGCCGCCCTGATTGATCGCGCGCGCGTGGAGGCAGCGTGTCTCCCAGCGCGAGCGCCCGGCGGCGCAGCTGCGGCGGAAGCGACGCGTAGTCGGGCGCGGAGACGGATCCGGTGTACCCGGGCCCCGCGTGCGTCCAGCCCCCGACGGCTTTCGACGACTTGCGCACGTTCGTCACGATCTGGGAGACCACCACCTCGCTCCGCCAGTGCGCGTCGTCCCAGAGAACGCGGCCGGGTGCGAGTTCGCCGGTGGTGAACGAGAACACCGTGTTGCCGAGGCCGTAGAGGTTGTCGTTCGCGAGCGTGCCCTGCGAGTTGTACTCGATGTTGGACGTGTAGCCGACGGCGCCGCCCGCGCACCAGAGCCGGCCGCCGCTCGCCGTGTATGCCGCGAGCGTGCTCGGGCGTCCCGGCGTGTTCATCCAGCGCATGAGGCTGACGGCGTTCAGGACGTCCATCGGACTGCCGAGCTTCGTGGCGGCGGACTGATCGGTGATCCACACGATGTGGCGATAGCGGCCGAGCAGTGACAACGGCGCGCCGGCCGATGCGATTTCGTAGCCGTTGCGTGTGGACAGCGTGTCGAAGCGATATCCCGCGAGCAGCCCCGGCGGCGTCACGCCCGATCGCCCGGTCACGGTGCCACGCCACGGCACGCCGCCGACTGCGTACAGGAACGTGTCGAGTTCGGCCGCCGCGGGCCAGGGTGTCCTGTATGCCTGGCGCCAACCGCTCGGAAAGAACTGGTCGACTTCGAGCCGCGTGTCGTCCACGACCAGCAGGTCACGATCGAACGTCGTCGCGACGGCGGTGAAGTTCACGACCGCCGTGCTCGTCGCGCCGTGGTCGTCCTTCGCCTGGATGTAGAGGAAGTGCGCCGAGCCGGGAGTGAATGGACCGAGCGTGGCCTGCGTCGTCTGGAGACTCCACTCGCTCCAGCCCGGACCATCGAGGTCGCCGTCGAGCCGCCAGCGGTAACCGGCGATGTGGTAGTTCCCGGACGGCAGCGCGAACCAGCTGAGTGTGAAGGGTTGGGATGCCGGAGTGTCGAACTTCACCCAGCCGAGTTCGTCGGCCGGATCACCCGCGCCCGTCGGCCACACGTAGCTCACCCACGGGCAGGAAATACCGATGCGCGGTGCGACGAGCTCCGGAGTGGCGACGAAGAGCGGCAGGAGGTTCGGTCCGACCGCCCAGTCCGCCGTGTAGGCGCCCGCTTCGTCGATCGCGACGACCGCGAAGAGGTAATGCCTCCCGACCTGAAGTCCCCGCACTTCGACGTACGGTGTGTCGGCTTCGGTCGAATCCCATCCCACGAAGTTCGTCGCGGCGCACCGGCGGCGCAGTTCCTGCGGATCCGTGAACACGTCCACGCCCTGCAGGAGAGGATCGGTCTGCTCGAAGATCCTGTACCGGTAGAGCGCCGGCCCGCGGAGGCGAACCGCGTCCTCGTCGCGCCCTTCCCATGAAATGCGCAGCGCGGGTCCCGTCGAGACGTAGGGCCACTCCACCTGCGGACCGGTGGGAAACACCGGACTCGTCAGCTGCACCGTCGGCGCGATCGTGTACGCGAAGAACGAGCGGCTCACGACGGGCGACCAGTGGCCGCCGTTGTCCATCGCCTTGATCACGAACGTGTGGGGCTCGGTGGCGCGCGCGCTGCCGAGCGAGTCCACCTGGGACGCGCGGAAGTGAATCGTCTCCCCGTTGCGCGTCGTGCGGATCCACGTGGTCTCGGGCGCCGCGCCACCCTTCGGGTCGATCGCGTACTCGTAGTGATCGATGCGCCCGTCGGGGTCGTAACCGGACCAGTGCATTTCGTACGAATAGAACGACGTGTCGGCTTCGTTCACGGGAGCGGCGGTGAGCGTGACTTGGGGGCGTTCGTCCGGAATGAAGCCAAGGCGGCCCAGCGGTTTGTTTCCGCACCCCGCGACCGCGAGCGTCATGCACGACACGACGCCGAACAGCGCCGCTCGTGAAAGTATCGGCCTGTGCATCGGGTTCATCCTCCTGCCGCCATGGCTGGCGGTGACCCCGGTCATTGGGTCGAGGGCGCGGCGGCCGCGGGGGCGACGCCGCATGCGCGGACCTTACTGCAATCCGGATTCCCGGCACATGTGAAAATGAGGCTCGCGCGTTTCTCTCCCCGGGCGTCGCGCTGCATCGTCCACTCGGGCACCGCACCGGGCAGCCCTACCAGTTGTCGTGATTCTCGAGCGCGATCTCGGCGGAGGCGAGCCAGCGGTTGCTGTCCACGCCGCGGCCCTTGAAGAGGAACTCGCGCAGGAGGATGGCCGCCTGCTCGAGGAAGAGCCGGGTCAGTTCGAGATCGGAGGCGCGCGCACGAGGGGTGGCACCCTCGACGGGCGCGTCGAACTGCCGTGCGAAACCCCCGGGCGGCACCTCGCGTCCCGCGACGCTCCAGGCTTCGCCGGAGACGTTGACGAACACCCGTCCGTGCCCGAAATCGAGAATGCCTCGGCCACGCCCGTCGAGGCGCACCGCGGCGCTCCCGGAGGCGGCGACCGGCTCGGCGAGCGGCAGCGCGAGGACGGCGCCCGCGGGAAGCCGGTCCACACACAGCACGCCGTTCGTGGCGTGCACGCCGGCCGGCGCTGCGTCGGCGAGCCCGGCACGCGTCTCGATCTGCACCCGGTCCACGTCCTCGTCGTTCGTGTTGAACAGCCAGAGCGTGTTTCCCATCGAGGCGAGGCAGATGCCCCGCGTCAGGCGCAGGCGATCGAGCAGTTCACTCGCGGGCGCGCACCAGAGCGCCCAGCGCTCCGCCAGATGGGCGACTCCCGCCGTGAACTCGGGACGCAGGCTCCCGTCCGGAAGGGTGTAGCGGCAGAGGTATTGATAGAGGAAGCACGCGCCCCACTCGCGCTCGAGCGCGGCGAGCGCTTCCGGCCGGGTCGCGTCGCGGAAACTGCGCTTGGTGGCGCTGAACCAGCCGCGCACGAACGGCTTCTCGCGCTCGAAGTAGGGCATCGACGGATTGGCGGCGAGCGTGTTGATGCGGCGCGTGCGCAACAGGCGGACGTACCGCACGCGCTCACGGCAGAGGTCGCCCCAGAAATACGGACTCGAGGGATCCTCGCCGCCGCAGCGATGGCCGCGCGCGTAGAGTTCGAGCAGGCGCCGCAGCGGTCCGCGGGCCACGACCTTTTCCTGCCAGTACGGATTGTCGGCGTTCTTCGCGTGACAGACGAAGGTGCGCGCCGGCGGCGCGAGCGCGTCGAGGCGCGCGAAGGCACGCGCGGTCGCCGCGCTGCGGTTGTTGCCGGCCGATGCGCCGTGCAGGGCGATTTCGAAGCCCTGCTCCCCCAGCCACGCGCAGTAGCGCGCGTACTCCGGATCTTCGAGCGTGACGCCGCGCTGGATCGACGGCGGCAGACCGGGCAGGCCGCACGGCTCCTCCGGACGGAACGCCCACACGGTGCGCGTCACCCGGATGCCGTGCTTGGCGAGCAGGTCGTACACGGGTTTCACCGTCGCCAGTTCGGCGGCATCGGCGTCGTCCGTGATCGTGAAGCCGGCCCGGTACGGGTACGGCGGCCAGCGGAGCTCAGCACTCGCCATGCTTCACCCCACCGACCATCAGGATCCCGCTGCGCTCCCGAATCCCCGGGAGGCGTTCACCGAGCGCGTCGAGCAACCGGAATGCGGGCAGCGTGACGGCCGGGGTGCGCTTGCTGGTGAAGAGCAGGTGCCCCAGTCGAACGGAAGCGAAGCCGGCATCGCGCACGAGCGCGACGGCCTCCTTCGCGCCGAAGAGCCGGTCGTGCACGTGCGGCGCGATGCCGAGCGAGCGCTTGAGCGGTCCGTACCAGGGACAGAGCGCGTTCGGGAAATCCACGCCGAGCGCCCCGCCCGGCCGCAGCACGCGGTGGAACTCGCGCAGGGCGCGAAGCGGATCGGGGCAGAATCGCAGCGTGGAGAACGAATAGACCGCGTCGTACGAATCGTCCGCGTGGCCGGACAGCGCCTCGGCGTCGGCGACCTCGAAGCGCACGTTCGCCACCTTCCAGAACTCGGCGCGGCGGCGTGCGAGCGCGATGCTCTCCGGCGACAGGTCCACCGCCGTGACGTGCGCGAAACGGCGGGCGAGCAGGAAGCTCTGGTGGCCGAAGCTGCAGCCGACCTCGAGCACCTTCGCGGACGGCTCCGCGGGCGCCAGCGCGAGCGCGGCGCTCACCTTGCGGTCGAGGAAGTAGCGCGACGCGGCGTTCTCGGGCACCCGCGGGCCACCGCCCGCGCGCAGCCACGCGTCGGTTTCCCGGTCGCGCGCCTCGGCGGCGTAGAACTCGACCAGTGCTTGCTTCGGAGTGATGGGGAGCGGCACGGAATGGCGTCTCGGCGGGCAGGGCGATCGGGCCGATCGCGAGCCGGGGGATGCCCGGGAAGAGTAGACAGGCCGGGCGTCGCAGTGCCAGAGAAATATCACCATGCCATCGGAGAATTCGTATCGTGTGCAGGAACGTCTCCGGCCGCGGGACCGGGCGCGATGCCCCGGTGCGGATTCCGACTGGCTCGCCGCGGTCCTTTCGTGCCAGAGTGCCGCCAACCGGCTCCCCGTCGGTGGCTCCGTGCGCGTGGTTTTCACCACGCCTCACGGCCGCCTCTCATTGGAGTACACCCGTGATGGCGACGTTCCAGTTCGGAGAATCAGTCGAAGGCTACGCCGTGCCCGTGCTCAACGAACGCGAGATCCGCGCGGCGGCGGGCATCCTGTTCGTGTTCACGTTCCTGTCGCTGCTGCTGATCCTGCTCTCGGGCAAGTTCCTGCTCGTGAAGCTCGTGATCCCGGTGTTCCTCGCCGACCTGCTCGTGCGCGTGTTCGTGAGCCCGCGCTTCTCTCCCGCGCTCATCCTCGGGCGGATCATCGTCGCGAACCAGACGCCCGAGTACGTCGCCGCGAAACCCAAACGTCTCGCATGGGCGATCGGCATCGGGCTCTCGAGCATGATGTTCGTGTTCATGGTGGTGATGAACACGTTCAGCCCGATCACGGGGATCACCTGCCTCGTGTGCCTGCTCTTCCTGTTCTTCGAGGCGGCGTTCGGGATCTGCCTGGGCTGCAAGTTCTACAAGCTCGTCTATCGCGAGGAGCCGCAGTTGTGCCCGGGCGAAGTGTGCGACGTGCGCGCGCGCGAGCCGATCACACGGACTTCGGCGGCGCAGTGGATGGTGCTCGCGGGCACGATCGCGCTGATCGTGGCGGGTACGATGCTGTTCGCGAAGACGTTGTCGAAGCCCGCGCACGCACTGTTCCCGCAGAAGCACGCCGAAGCCGGGGCGAAGCCCTGAAGCTCGGCGACGGCGCGGCGCACAGCCGCGCCGGTTCACCCTACTTCGCGAGCAGCACGTAGGCCTCGACGTGATGCACCAGGACCGTGTCGGCATGCTGCTGGCCGTCCAGCTCGCGCAGGACGAGCCGGGCCGGCGAGGTCCCGGAGGCGCTCCGGATTCGGAGGGCACCGTCGTGCGGGGCCACCGCGGTCTGGCCGGTCTCGAGCCGGGCGGTGATCAGCGAATCGAGAGCGAAGGTCCACCGGCCGCCGTCGTGTTCGGCCACCGTGAGCACGCGCGAGCGCGCGTCGAACGTCGTCCACACCGCGCCCCACGTGGACTGGGTGTCCGCCACCGGCGTGGACGTCAGGTGCACGAGGCGGTCGAAGCCGGCGACCGATTCGATGACGGTCGCTCCTCCCTCCGCGCGGAACGTGAAGCGCCGGCTCTCGACCGTGTCCCAGCGCGTCACGTACCCCTGCCCCAGTCCGGCCATCACCGCCTGCGCCGCGCGTTCGCCGTCGTTGCGCTCGCCGCTCTTCAGATGACCCCATGTGGTGTCGCGCTCGGCGGCCGCGAGCAGCGGCGCGGGCAGCGCGTTCACGCCGTGCGTGCCCGCCAGGTACCGCACGCCGTCGCTCAGCTTCTTGCGCACGGCGAAGTCGAGTTTCGCGGCGTTCGATGTCGTGCCGTCGGGTTTCACTCCGAGCTCGGCGACGAGCGCGAGCACGCGCTTCGTCTGGTCGAGGCGCGACACCGTGTACGTGCCCCACGGACCGAACGACGTGAGCAGTGCAACGGCGCACAGCGACATCGGGATCCAGCGGATGTCGGCGCGGCGCCGCCACGAATAGCCCACCGCGACCAGCGTCACCCACGCCGCGAGCGCGAACAGGTCGTAGCGCTCCTCGGTGATGCCGTATTGCCCGATGCGCTTGCCGATCGCCGCGAACAGCATGCCGACGGCGGGCAGCAGCAGCACGAAGAACCAGCGCGTGAACGTGTCGATCCAGCGGTTCTCGTCGCGGTCGCGCACCGGATGCACGAGCAGGATCGCGAGCAGCCCCGCGGCCGACACGGACGACACGAGCCAGCCGATCCAGCCGTTCGGCCACTGCCCCGTGACGAGCACCTTCACGAGGTACACGGTGAGGATGACGAGGTACAGCGCGACGAGCGGCACGAGCAGGTACTGCGCGAACACACGCAGCACGATCGGGTAGTCGCGGTTCGCGGCCAGCGCGTCGAAGTCGCGCGGCACGCCCGAGAACTCGTACATGGGCTGGAACACGAACACGACGGCGAGCCACAGGTCGAAGAACGTGCGCTCGGGCACCTGCAGGCCGAACAACGGTTTCATCGCCGCGATCGCGACGGCGAGGCCGCCGAACAGCACGGCGGAGAACAGCCCGCCGACGACGAAGCGCACGAACAGCGAACGATTCCACTG
>JBGANH010000022.1:0-23500 GCA_044222365.1 Candidatus Eiseniibacteriota bacterium | reverse complement strand
GGCGCCGAGTTCCTCCGCGAGCCCCATCACGTCCACGAGCGCGTCGCGCTTCCCGCGCGAGTCGCGCAGTTCCGCGGGCGTCTCGACGTGCGCGACGATCCATTCGGCCTTGAGCGCGGCCGCCATGCGGCGCGCCGCACGCACGAGCCGCAGGCCCTGCGCGCCGTCGCCGAGGCACACGAGCAGGCGTTCGCGCACGGCCCAGGGCTCGGCGATGCCCGCGGCGCGCCGGTACGACTCCATCTGCGCATCCACGCGTTGCGCCGTCTGCCGCAGCGCCAGTTCGCGCAGCGCGATCAGGTTGCCCTTCCGGAAGAAGCCCTCCGCCGCGCGTTCGGCCTGCTGTGGCACGTACACCTTGCCCTCGCGCAGGCGCTGCAGCAGGTCGTCGGGCGGCAGGTCCACCACCTCGATCTCGTCGGCGCGGTCGAGGATCGAATCCGGGACCGTCTCGCGCACGGTGACACCGGTGATCTGGGCGACGACGTCCACGAGACTCTCGACGTGCTGCACGTTGAGCGTGGTCGCGACGTCGATGCCGGCCTCGAGCAGCTCCTGCACGTCCTGCCAGCGGCGGCGGTGGCGCGAGCCCGGCGCGTTCGTGTGCGCGAGCTCGTCGAGCAGCAGCAGCGCGGGCCGGCGCGCGAGCGCGGCGTCGAGGTCGAACTCCGTCAGCGTGACGCCTCGGTGCGCGTCCGAGCGCCGCGGCAGGAGTTCGAGCCCCTCGAGCAGCGCCTGCGTCTCGCGGCGGCCGTGCGTCTCGACGAGTCCGACGACCACGTCGGCGCCCGCGCGGCGGCGTTCGTGGGCTTCGACGAGCATCGCGTAGGTCTTGCCGACACCCGCGGAGGCGCCGAGGAAGATCTTGAGCTTCGCGCGCTTCGCGGTCGCCTCCTGCTCGCGCAGGCTGGCGAGGAGCGCTTCGGGGTCCGGCCGGCCGTCCGGCATCGCGTCGTCTTTCCTTTCGCCGGCGGGATGGGTCGCGCGGCCGTCGAGTAGTACCGCAACGTGCTTTCGTCCGCGAGGTCGCCCGGCGCGCACCTCGCGACGCTCTCAGCGCCCGCTGGCGGCGCGGTCGAGCGCGAGGTTGAGCTCGAGCACGTTCACCCGCGGCTCGCCGAGCAACCCGAACTGGCGCGGCTCGACGTGCTTGCCGACCAGCGCGGACACCACCGCGGGTTCCATCCCGCGCGCCCGGGCGATCCGCGCCACCTGCCAGCGCGCCGCGGCCGGCGAGACGTGCGGATCGAGCCCGCTGCCCGAAGCCGTCACGAGATCCACCGGCACCGCCCTCGCGGAATCACCGGACGACGCGCGCTCGGCGGTCGCGCGCTCGCGCACCGCCGTCAGCAGCACCGGATTCGTCGGCCCGAGGTTCGATCCCGACGAGGCCATGGCGTCATACGGTTTCGGCGCCGTCGCGGAGGGACGGCCGTGGAACCACTGCTCGCCGGTGAACTCCTGGCCGATGAGGCGCGATCCGACCGGCCGGCCGTCCACCCTCACGAGGCTGCCGGCGGCCCGCGCCGGGAACGCGAGGCGCGCGACGGCGGTGACCGCGAGCGGATAGACGACGCCGGTGATCAGCGAGAACAGCACGAGCAGCACGGCCGCGGGGCGCAGCGTGGAGAACATGGTCCCCTCCTAGGTCAGACGCAGCGCGACGAGCGCGAGGTCGATGAGCTTGATGCCCGCGAACGGCACGACGAGGCCGCCGAGGCCGTACACGAGCAGGTGCTGGCGCAGCACCACGGCAGCTCCGAGCGGGCGATAGCGCACGCCGCGCAGCGCGAGCGGAATGAGGAACACGATCACGAGCGCGTTGAAGATGACCGCCGACAGGATCGCGCTCTGCGGCGTCGCGAGACGCATCACGTTGAGCGCACCGAGGGCGGGGTACGTGCTCGCGAAAGCGGCCGGGATGATCGCGAAGTACTTCGCGACGTCGTTCGTGACGCTGAACGTCGTGAGCGCGCCGCGCGTCATGAGCAGCTGCTTCCCCGTCTCGACGATCTCGATGAGCTTCGTCGGGTTCGAGTCGAGGTCCACCATGTTGCCGGCTTCCTTCGCGGCCTGGGTGCCCGAGTTCATCGCGACCGCGACGTCGGCCTGCGCGAGCGCCGGAGCGTCGTTCGTGCCGTCGCCGGTCATCGCGACGAGCCGCCCACCCGACTGCTTCTCGCGGATGAGCGCGAGCTTCGCTTCGGGGGTCGCCTCGGCGAGGAAGTCGTCCACGCCCGCCTCGGCCGCGATCGCGGCCGCGGTGAGCGCGTTGTCGCCCGTGATCATGACGGTCTGGATGCCCATCGCGCGCAGCTGCTGGAAGCGCTCGCGGATGCCGCCCTTCACGATGTCCTTGAGCTGGATCACGCCCAGGACACGGTCGTTCTCCGCCACGACGAGCGGCGTCGCGCCCTTGCGCGCGACGTCCTCGACCGTGGCGCGCACCTCGGCGGGCAGCGCCCGCCCCTGCTGCTCCATGTGGCGCGTGAGCGCGTCCACGGCGCCCTTGCGGATCCGGCGGCCGCTCAGGTCCACGCCGCTCATGCGCGTCTGCGCGGTGAACGGAACGAAGTGCGCGCCGAGCGCCTGCACGTCGCGTTCGCGGATGCCGTGCTTCTCCTTCGCGAGCACGACGATGCTTCGTCCTTCGGGCGTCTCGTCCGCGAGCGACGCGAGCTGCGCGGCGTCGGCGAGCGCGGCGTCGGTGACGCCGGGCGCCGGCAGGAACGCGACCGCCTGCCGGTTGCCGAGCGTGATCGTGCCGGTCTTGTCGAGCAGCAGCACGTCCACGTCGCCCGCGGCCTCGACGGCGCGTCCCGACATGGCGATCACGTTCGCCTGCGTCATGCGGTCCATGCCGGCGATGCCGATCGCCGAAAGCAGCCCGCCGATGGTCGTCGGGATGAGGCACACGAGCAGCGCGGCGAGCGCCGTGACCGTGATCGGCGTTCCCGCCCCGGAGGCACGGACCGCGAACGTCGAGAACGGCAGCAGCGTCGAGACCGCGAGCAGGAACACGATCGTGAGCGCCGCGAGCAGGATGTTGAGCGCGATCTCGTTCGGGGTCTTCTGGCGCTTGGCGCCCTCGACCATCGAGATCATGCGGTCGAGGAACGTGTCGCCGGGATCGGCGGTCGCGCGGATCACGAGCCAGTCCGAAAGCACGCGCGTGCCCCCGGTGACCGCGCTGCGGTCGCCGCCGCTCTCGCGGATGACCGGCGCGCTCTCGCCCGTGATGGCGCTCTCGTCCACGGACGCGACGCCCTCGATCACTTCGCCGTCGCACGGCACGAGGTCGCCCGTGCGCACGAGCACGCACTGCCCCTTGCGGAGCACGGACGAGGGCACGACCGTGATGGACATGTGGTCGGCCGGATCGAGCAGCACGCGCGCCATGACGTCGCTGCGCGCCCGGCGCATGGCGTCGGCCTGTGCCTTGCCGCGGCCTTCGGCCATCGCCTCGGCGAAGTTCGCGAACAGCACCGTGAACCAGAGCCACGCCGACACGCCGACGATGAATCCCACGGGCGCCTCACCTCGCCCGCGCAGCGCCTCGACGGCGAGCACGGTCGTGAGCGCGGAACAGACGAGCACCGTGAACATGACGGGATTGCGGACCTGGTGGCGCGGGTCGAGCTTGAGCACGGACTCGACGAGCGCCCGGCGGACGATGGGCGAGTCGAAGAGCGAACGGCGGCGGTCGGAGACGGACACGAAGGCTTCCTTTCGCTCAGCGGACGGCCGCGGCCGCGGTCATCTGGAGATGCTCGACGACCGGGCCGAGCGCGAGGGCGGGCACGAACGTGAGGGCGCCGACGATCACGACGATGCCGGCGAGCAGCACGATGAAGAGCGGTGTGTGCGTGGGCAGCGTGCCGGCCCCTTCCGGCGCGCGCTTCTTGGCCGCGAGCGAGCCCGCGAGCGCGAGCACGGGGATCGCGAGCAGGTAGCGCCCCGCGAGCATCGAGAGGCCGAGCAGGCCGTCGTAGAAGGGGTTCGCCGCGCCGAGCCCGGCGAACGCGCTGCCGTTGTTGTTGGCCGCCGACGAGAACGCGTACAGCACTTCCGAGAAGCCGTGGGCGCCGGGATTGAGGAGCGTCGCCGTGCCCGCGGGCACGCTCACCGCGATCGCCGTGCCCACGAGCACGAGCGCGGGCGGAAGCAGGACGACGAGCGAAGCCATCTTCATCTCGTACGCCTCGATCTTCTTGCCGAGGTACTCGGGTGTGCGGCCGACCATGAGGCCGGCGATGAACACGGTGATGAGCGCGAACACGAGCATGCCGTACAGCCCGGAGCCCACGCCGCCGAACACGACTTCGCCGAGCTGGATGAGCGCCATCGGGATCAGCCCGCCGAGCGGCAGGAAGGAGTCGTGCATCGCGTTGACCGACCCGTTCGACGCCGCCGTCGTCGCGACCGCCCACCACGCGGAGAGCGCCGGACCGAACCGCGCCTCCTTGCCCTCCATGTTGCCGCCCGGCTGCGCGAGCGACGGCGAAGCGTCCACCCCGTACGCGGCGAAAGCCGGATTCGGCGACGTCTCGACCCGCACCGCCGGCGCGAGCATCGCCACGAGGAGCAGCATCATGGCGGCGAACAGCGCCCAGCCCTGGCGCTCGTCGGACACCATGCGCCCGAACGTGTGGCACAGCGCCGCGGCCAGGAGCAGGATCGCGATCGCCTCGAGGAAGTTCGTGAGCGGCGTCGGGTTCTCGAACGGGTGCGCCGAGTTCGTGTTGAAGAACCCGCCCCCGTTCGTGCCGAGCTGCTTGATGGCGATCTGCGAGGCCACCGGGCCGACGGCGATGCGCTGGACCTCGTGCGATTCGACGCCGTGCACGGTGAGCGGCGGACCGAACGACTGCACGACGCCCTGCGAGACCAGCACGAGCGCGAACACGAACGACAGCGGCAGCAGCACGTGCAGCGTGACGCGCGTGAGGTCCACCCAGAAGTTGCCGATCGTGGCCGACGACTTCCTCGCGAATCCCCGGACCAGCGCCGCGAGCACCGCGATTCCGCTCGCGGCGGAGACGAAGTTCTGCACCGTCAGCGCCAGCATCTGCGTGAAGTACGACATCGTGCTTTCGCCGCCGTAGCTCTGCCAGTTCGTGTTCGAGGCGAAGCTCACCGCCGTGTTGAACGCGAGGTCCGGCGCGACGGCGCCGAGGTGCTGGGGATTGAGCGGCAGCAGGTGCTGGAGACGCTGGATCGCGTAGACCGCCAGGACGCCGAGCAGGTTGAAGACGAGCATGGCCGTCGCGTACGGCTTCCAGCCCGTTTCGAGCGCGGGGTCCACGCCGGCGGCGCGCAGGCACGCGCGCTCGAGCGGCTCGACGGCGGGCGACAGGAACGTGCGGCGGCCTTCGAGCACGTCCGCGACGAACCATCCGAGCGGTCTCGCGACCGCGGTGAGCACGCCGAGCGACAGCGCGATCTCGACGATTCCGGTCGCGAGCATCAGAAACGCTCCGGGCGCACGAGCGCGTAGACGAGGTACAGGAAGAGCGCGATCGCGAGCAGCAGGCCGACGGTGTGGAGAACGTTCACGTGCGCCTCAGTGCAGCCGGTCGCAGAACGACACGAAGCCGCGCGCGACCAGGAAGAAGACGGCCACCAGGACGAGCCACCACAGGTCCATGCATCCCTCCGCGAAAGGTGGGGGCGTCACCACGACGCCACGGAAGGATTGGAGCACCGGATGCCCCCGCGGGCCCGTCAGGAGGGGGTCGCGGCACATCAAGAACGCATCAAGGCGGTTGTGCTCGGAATATTGGTGAAGGAACGGCACGTGCAGGGACCGCCATGCATGACCACGACGCCTGCCCCCCAGGCGCCCCCGTTCTGTCCCAATCCCGGATGCCCATTCCACACAGCGCCAAGAGGTTGGCGCTATCAGCGCGACGGTTGCCACTCACGCAAGGCCCCGCCGCACCGTGTCCAGCGTTACCGCTGCTGTCACTGTCGTCGACGATTCAGCGACCAGACGTTCATGCTCACGTACTGGCTCAAGCGGCCGGAGCTCCTACTGCCAACGTTTCACGGGCTGCTCTCGTGCTCGTGCCTTCGCCAGATCGCACGTGCCCAAGCGTGTTCACCCCAGACCGTCTTGCTGCAAGCGAACCGGCTCGGCAGGCACTGCCAGCTGTTCCATGAACAGTTGCGGCCCAAGGGTGGCATCATCGAGTCGGTGGCCATGGATGGGTTCTTTTCCTTCGAGTACAGCCAGTTCCACCCGACCAGCTACAACGTGCTGGTGGGACGTAAGAGTTACTTCCTCCACGGGTTCACCGTCACGGAGTTGCGGCGCTCGGGAACCATGACGAAGGCACAGCAGGTGTATCGCCAAGAAAACGAAGCGCGACTGGGCAGGCCGGATTCACGTGGCACAGAGAAGGACTGCGCCGAGCTGCTGTGCATCGTGGCGCCGAAGCCGCAGTCGTTGGAACTCCACACCGACGAGCATCGTGATTATCCGCGCGCGATCGCGCGGGCCTCGCACCTGAACGTCACGCACCGGACGATCAGCTCGCGCGCCGCGCGTACGACAAGCAACCCGATCTTCAGCGTGAACCTGAACGACATGCTGACTCGGCACTCGAGCGCAAACCACAAGCGCGAAACAATTGCGTTCCCCAAGCGGAGGCAGATGGCAATCTGGCGCATGGCGGTCTTCATGGTGTGGCGCAATTACATGAAGTGGACCTCGGAGCGACGCCGTCGCGACACCCCTGCGATGCGGCTGGGACTCACGAAGCACCGGTTGAGCCCAATCGAAGTGCTGACGACGAGGTTGTTCCCGAGCAAAGTGCGGCTGCCGGCAAGATGGAGCGAGTACTACTGGGGAAAGGTGAAGTCCCGAGAGCTTCCGAACGCTCGCGAGCACGCACTCAAGTACGCTGCCTGAGGAAATGAAGCGGGCGGCCACCAGAGAAGGTGCCCGCCCGAAGTCTTCACCAATCTTCCGAGCACAACCTAGGCGGCGCGCTCGTCCTCGTCGTCGAGGGGCTGGATTTCGCCGTCCTCCCCTTCGCTCGCGAGCATGTCCTCTTCCTCGACCATGTCGAACGCCAGTTCCGGATCCACCATCCCGAACTCCTGGGCGGCCGCCGCCTCTTCGGCGGTGCGGTCGCCGGGCGTGTTCCAGCGGTCGGTCATGTAGGCGCTGAGCGCTTCCAGGTCGCGCCGCGCGGCCGTGTGGCCGGGATGAATCCAAAGGGTGTGGCGCAGCAGCCGGATCGCGTCCTCCACGGCGCCGAACTCGAAGCACGCCGTCGCGGCGACGAAGAACAGGCCCGGATGATGCGGCGCGAAGGAGAGTCCGCGCAGTGCGCGGGCGAGCGCTTCACGCGCGTCGTTGTCTTCCATCGCGGCGTACGCGGCACGGGCGAGGAAGCGCGCGGCTTCCGGGTCCGGCGGCGCATCGAGGCCGGGAATGTACCGGCGCAGCTCCTCACAGGCGCGGCGCAGGGACACCGACACGAACGGATCCAGGCGCGAACTCGGCGACGCGGCGACCCTCTCCGCGAGACGTTCGAACGCGTCGAGGATGTCCTGCAGGCTGGGACGAGCGGTTTCGGACACCGAAGGCTCCCTGAATGACCGGCGGCAAGCCCACGGACCGGAGGGGGGCCGGCCGTGGTGGTGCCGTCCATGACGGACTCCACCCCAATATCGGCAGACCACCTCGGTGGCTGAATGGACGATTCCGCCCCGGGACGCGAAAACGCGCGGGAGCGGCCGAAATCCCGCCCCCGCGCGTGAAGTTTCGTGCGCCTAACCGCGGAAGGCGGCGTGACTCGAACGCAGGAATTGCGCGAGAACGTGGCGCGCGGCGCTCAGCCGGTACTCCGCGTCCGAGCGGATGTCGTCGATCGGGACGAGGTCCTCGCCGAGCGCGACGTCCGCCCACGCGGCGGCCTGCGCCGAGGGCTTGTGCGCGAGCAATGCGGCCTCCGCACGCAGCGAACGCACGGTGATCGGCGCCATGCTGCCCCACGCGAGCCGCACGTGCGACCACTGCCCGCCCCTGCCGGGCACGAGCACGCCCGCGAAGACGACCTTCGAGATGCTCTGCGCCGCACGCGTACCGACCTTGCGGAAGAACTGCTTCGCGCCGGCGGGCACGTCCGGGATCTCGACCGCCACGATCAACTCGTCCGCTTCCAGTGCCAGCTGGCGGTAGCCGGTCTGCAGCTCGCGGAACGGGACCGTGCGCTCGCCGCGCACGCTTGCGACGTGCACGAGCGCGTCGTAGGCGAGCAGCACCGGCAGCGAGTCGCCCGCGGGCGAGGCGTTCGCGATGTTGCCGCCGATCGTGCCGCGGTTCTGGATCTGCGCCGCACCGACGCAGCGCGCGGCCTGCACGAGCAGCGGCCATGCGCCCATCTTCGGATGGCGCGCGATGCGGTCGAACGTCTCGAGCGCGCCGATCCGGATGCCGCCCTTCACGACCTTGATGCCGCGCAGCTCCGCGCAGGGCGCCAGGTCGAGGAAGCGCGTGCCGCGGTGCGAGCCGGCGTTCAGGTACACGAACAGGTCGGTGCCGCCCGCGAGGGGCGTGAGGCGCTCGGTGGCGAGCGACTGGTGCAACAGCGTGAGCGCGTGCTCGAGGTGCTTCGGGCGCTCGACGGCGAGGGTGGAGATGGCGGTCTTCATCGCCGGCCTTTCCGCTGGGAAGCCGCGGGCCTCCGGGCTTGCTTCGAAGCCCCGGGCCTCCGTCCCGCCCTGCTTGCGGCCGCCTTCTTCTTGGCGACGGCCTTCTTCTTCACGGCCGGCTTCGCCTTCTTCATGACTTTCGCCGCCTTCTTCTTCGCGGGCGCGGGCGCCGCCGCGGCCTGCACGGCCTCGACGATCTTCTGGTAGCCCGTGCAGCGGCAGAGCGTGCCCGAGAGCGCGTCGCGCACCTCGGCGTCGCCGGGCACGCGGCCCTTCGTGCGCGCGAGCAGCGCGGCGGACGTCACGAGCATGCCGGGCGTGCACATGCCGCACTGCGCGCCGCCCAGTTCGACGAACGCGGTCTGCAGCGCGGAGAGCCGGCCGTTCTTCGCGAGCCCCTCGACCGTGGTGATCTTCGCGCCCTCGGCGTGCACGGCGGGCACGAGGCACGAGTTCACGGGATCGCCGGCGATGAGCACGGTGCACGCACCGCATTCGCCTTCGCCGCAGCCTTCCTTCGTGCCGGTCATGCGGCAGTCCTCGCGCAGCACGTCGAGGAGGCGCTTCATGGGCGGCACCTTCACGCTCTGCGGGCGCCCGTTCAGGGTGAAGCGGATGCGTACGAGCTGGCTCATTCCTCGGACTCCTGCTCCTCGATCTCGAGATTGGCGAACGGCAGCGCGTCGTAGCGCTCGTCGAACGCCCTGAAGACGCGGTTGAAGAGTTTGTCGGACTCGCGCTTGTCGGTCGGGAACCACGCGAAGCGCAGCGCGTTCGCCCCCGACATCTGCCACAGGTAGCGGCCGCCCCAGTGCGCGACCTGCTTGCCCGAACCGAAACGAATCATGCGCTTGATGCGCTGGTGCAGCCGGTGCCGCACGCCGGGACCGTGCGCGTGCCCGATCCACAGCACGCACGCGCCCTCGATCCACTTCTCCTGCAGCGTCTCGATCGCCACGCTCGGCGCCTGCCCGCGCAGGAAGCCCGCGGGGCTCTTCGGCATGAAGCGCGGCGGCTCGGTCCAGTCGCGCACGACCAGGTAGACGCCGGTCTCGGCGGGCACCGAGGCGCAGTCCTCGTCGCGCAGCGTGCGCACGGTGAGGAAGCCCTCGAAGCCGTACTCCTTGAGCCCCTCGATGGACTCGAGGTTCAGCTCGCCGGTCGGCAGGCTCATGCGCCCCTCCGCTGCAGCGCGCGCATGAGCCGCTCGGGCGTCGCGGGAATCTCGTCGAGCCAGCAGCCGGTCGCGTGCGCGATCGCGGCGATCACCGCGGGCGCGGGCACGTCCATCGGCAGCTCACCGACGCCCTTCGCGCCCCACGGACCGTTCGAGTACGGGATCTCGACGATCTCCACGTCGATCGGCGGCGCGTCGGCGGAAGTGGGAATGATGTAGTTGGTCAGCTGGTGGTTCCAGACCTTGCCGTCCTTGTGCCGCACTTCTTCCATGAGCGCCCAGCCGAGTCCCTGCAGCGTGCCGCCCTCGATCTGGCCCGCGCACAGCACGGGATGGATCGCTCGTCCGATGTCCTGCGCGGTCGTCACGTGCAGCAGCTTGGTCTCCGCCGTGTCGAGGTCCACTTCGACCTCGACCGCGATCGCGGCGTACGCGAACACGCCGTAGGCGTCGCCCTGGTACGTGTCGTCGTTCCACTCGATGCCGGTGGGCTTCTGGTAGCGCTGCTCGACACGCAGGGGACCGCGCTCCTTGAGCCAGCGCTTCGCGATGCGCGAGAAGTCCGCGCCGCCCTCGATCGGGTGCTCGGCGAACAACTCGAGCTTCTCCTTCATCTTCTTCGCGCACTTCTCGATCAACCCGCCCACGACCATCAACGTGCGCGAGGCGACCGTCGGGCCGCTGTCGGGCACGTGGTCGGTGTCGGGCACGTGCACGATCACCTGCTCGTGCGGGATCCCGAGCACTTCGCCGACGATCTGGCCGAACACGGTGTTCGTGCCCTGCCCGATCTCGGTGTTCGCGATGCGCACGCACGGCCGGCCGTCCGGCATCAGGTCGAGCGCCGCGAGCGAGTTGAGCTTCGACTCGCCGCTGCCCGTGAAGCCGGCGCCGTGCATGGCGAGCGCCATGCCGATGCCGCGCCGCAGCCGCCGTCCATCCTTCGCGCCCTTGCCCGCGCGCTCGGCCGCTTCGGCCGCGGCGTTCTCGCGCTCGTAGCGCGCGCGCTTCTCGGCGTACTTCGCGCGCTTCGCGGTGCGCTCGAGCACTTCGTGCGAGCCCACACTCTCCTTGAGCACCTGCCCGGTCGGCGTGACGTCGCCGAGCTTCACCGCGTTCCGGCGGCGCAGCGCGAGCGGGTCCATGCCCAGCTCGGCCGCGATGCGGTCCATGTGCGACTCGATCGCGAACAGCGTCTGCGGCGCGCCGAAGCCGCGGAACGCGCCGTTGGGCGGCGTGTTCGTGGCGACCGCGCGCGCGAAAATGCGCGCCGCGTCCCAGCGGTAGCAGCCGCCGGCGTGGATCGCGCCGCGCGACAGCACGACGGGCGTCAGCGTCAGGTACGCGCCGCCGTCCATCACGACGTCGGCGTCGAGCGCGACGAGCGTGCCGTCGTTCATGACGCCGGTCTTGATGCGCACGCGCGCCGGGTGGCGCTTGGTGGTCGCCGCGAGATCCTCGAGGCGGTCGTACACGATCTTCACCGGGCGCCCGCTCTTCCATGCGAGCAGCGCGGCGTGGCCGCCGATCACCGACGGATAGTCTTCCTTGCCGCCGAATCCGCCGCCCGTGACCGTCTGCTCGATGCGCACCTTCTCGGGCGGCAGGTTCAGCAGGACCTGAAGCGCGCCGTGCACGTAGTACGGGCACTGCATCGAGCCGCGGATGTGGATGCCGCCGTCCTTCGTGCGCTCGGCGAGCATCGCGTTGTTCTCGATGTACAGCTGCTCCTGGTGCCCGCAGTAGTACTCGCCCTCGATGACGCGATCGGAGCGCACGAACGCTTCGTCCAGGTCGCCGCGCTCGATGCGGATCGTCTTGAAGAGGTTGTCCTCCCCGCGCACGAGCGCCTTGAGATCCAGCGACTCCTCGAGGTTCAGCGCCGGGGTGAGCGGCTCGTACTCGATCTTCACCGCGCTCACGGCGGCTTCGACGCGTTCGGCGTCCTCGTGCGCGAGCAGCAGGATGGGCTCGTCCACGTGCCGCACGTGGGTCGAGGCCAGCATGGGCTGGTCGCGTTCGATGACGGCGACACAGTTCTCACCGGGAATGTCGCGGTGGTCCACGACCGTCATTCCGGTCCAGTCGAACGCCGGATCGAGCGTGATGCTCACGATGCGGGCGTTCGCCACCGTCGAGCGCACGGTGCGTCCGTGCAGCACGCCGGGAACGCGCAGGTCGTCGAGGTAGAGGGCGGCGCCGGTGACCTTGTCGCGCCCGTCCTTGCGGGGAACATTCACGCCGACCGAAGCCGGCAGGGTGATCGTCTTGCGCGCGGGGCGCTCGGGTGAAGCCGTTCGGGAGCGAGCCATGCGGCAATGTAACGCGGCGCCCGCGATTCCGGCCAGTCCGCGGGGCTACTCCGTTGGTAGCGGTGCGGACGGACCGGCGACCGCCGCCTTTGCGCGGCCGTCGCCCGCGTCGCTACGCCCGGGCGGCGTCCTCGGCGCGCGCGCGCAGTCCCGCCGCCTCCATCGCCATGTAGCGCCGGGTGAGCCCGCCCGCGAGCACGGCGACCAGCGGGCCGAGCGGCCCTTCGTAGCGGACGACCAGCTCGACCTCGCAGCCGCGCCCGGTGGGCGTGACCGTGTGCACGCCGACGGCGCGCAGGCCGGTGCGGCGCGACTCCCAGGTGAAGGTCCGGCCCGGCTCCCACGCCGTGATCGTCCATTCGGCGGGCTGCAGCGACGGCTGCTCGATCCGGTAGCGCGCGCCCAGTCCGGGCGGGGCGGCGACGAGCGGGCGTGCCGCCGTCACGCTCGCCGTCCACTCGGGCCACTGCTCGAACCGGGTCATCACGTCCCAGACGACGGCAGGCGGGGCGGCGACGGCGATGCGTTCGACGAACGTGCTCATGGTGATCTCCGTGATGCGGGCGCTCGCGCCCGGAGGATTCGGCTGCGGCCGGCGTCCGGTCTACGCGCGGCCCCTCCCACAAGGTTGCGGATGCGCGCGAAGCGCGCGCCGGAGCCGCGGGACGCTCTGCTATCTTCCCGCGCCGTGACCGCCCAACCCCGATCGCACGCCCGTGCCGGTGTCCGTCTGGCCTTCGCGCTCGTCCTCGCGCTGGCCGCGGCCGCGTGCGCGCCGGAGCGCAACGCGCGCGACGCGCGCTGGTTCGGCTCGATCCGCCCGCCGGGGGCGAACGTGCTGCGGTTCAATAACGGCACCGAGCCCGAGACCACGGACCCCTCGGTCATGTCGGGCCAGCCCGACGGCACGATCGCCCGCATTCTTTTCGAGGGGTTGACCGAGTACGACCCGCAGACGCTGCTGCCCGTGCCTGGCCAGGCCTACCGCTGGGAGACGAGCGCGGACGGGCTCACGTACACGTTCCACCTACGGCCGAATCTCGTGTGGTCGGACGGCTCGCCGCTCACCGCGCACGATTTCGTCTGGTCGTGGCGCCGCGTGCTGTCGCCGTCCACCGCGTCGCGCGCCGCGGCGCTCATGTACCCGATCGTGAACGCCGAGGCGTTCAACAATGGCACGCTCGCGGATTCCACGCAGCTCGGGCTGGCCGCGCCGGACGACAGCACGTTCGTGGTCACGCTGCGTGCGCCCACGCCGTGGCTGCTGTTCCTCACGTCGTACTACACGTTCGTCCCCGTGCCGCGCGCCTGCATCGCGAAGCACGGCGCGCGCTGGACCGAGCCGGGCCGCATCGTGAACAACGGCGCGTTCTCGCTCGTCTCGCACCGGCAGAACGCGAAGTACGTGTTCGCGAAGAACCCGAAGTACTGGGCCGCCTCCGAGGTGAAGCTCGACGGCATCGAGGCGTACTGCGTGGACGACCTGAACACCTCCACCAACCTCTACAAGGCCGGCGTCATCGACTGGAACCCGAGCGGCTACATCCCGTCGCCGTTCCTGCCTTACGTGCGCGGCTTCGCCGACTACACGACCGGCGAGTTCCAGGCGACGTACTTCTACGGCGTGAACTGCACCCGGCCGCCGTTCGACGATCCGCGCGTGCGGCGCGCCCTCAACATGGCCATCGACCGTGAGGCCATCGCGCGCGACCTGCTCAAGGGCACGCGCCGCGCCTGGGGACGGCTCACGCCGAGCGGCTACCCCGGCTACGACGGTCCGCCGCCCGTGCCGTTCGCGCCGGACTCGGCGCGCGCCGAACTCGCCCGCGCGGGTTTTCCCGGCGGCCGCGGCTTCCCGAAGTTCACGATCCTCTTCAACACGAGCGAGGACCACCGCCGCATCGCCGAAGCCGTGCAGGCCATGTGGAAGCGCGAGCTGAACGTGCCGGTCGAGCTGCAGAACATGGAGTGGGCGAGCTTCCAGCAGGCCTCGACGACGCTGCGCTACGACGTCGCCCGCCGCTCGTGGATCGGCGACTACCTCGACCCAAGCACGTTCCTCACGCTGCTCACGACCGGCAACGGCAACAACCGTTCGGGCTGGTCGGACCACGAGTACGACCGGCTGCTGCGCGAGTCCGAGCGCGAGGTGGACCCGGTGAAGCGCGCCGCGCTGCTGCGCACGGCCGAAGCCCGCGCGCTCGCGTCGAGCCCGTTCCTGCCCATCTATCACTACTCCACGCACGAGCTGATCAAGCCGTACGTGAAGGGCATCTTCCACACCGCGCTCGACGTGCACCCGCTCTCGCGCGTGTGGATCGACCGCGACTGGCGCCAGCACGAACCCATCGCGAGCGGAGCGCGTCGGTGATCGCGTTCCTCGTGCGGCGCGTGCTGCTCGTCGTCCCGACGCTGTTCGTGATCGGGTCGCTCACGTTCTTCCTCGTGCGCCTCGCGCCCGGAGGACCGTTCCAGTCCGAGAAGGACGTGCCGAAGGCCGCGCTCGAGCAGATGCAGCGCGCCTACGGACTCGACCGCCCGCTCGGTGAACAGTACGTACGGTTCCTCTCGCACGCGGCGGTCGGCGACTTCGGGCCGTCGTACAAGTACCCGCAGCGCCAGGTGCGCGACATCATCGCCGAGGGCTTCGCGGTCTCGGCCGAACTCGGCGGCTGGGCGCTGCTGCTCGCCGTGCTGATCGGCGTGCCGCTCGGCGTCGTGGCGGCGGTGAGGCAGAACCGCTTCGCCGATCACGCCGCGATGGCGCTCGCGCTCGCCGGGGTCTCGATCCCGAACTTCGTGCTCGGGCCGGCGCTCGTGCTCGTGTTCTCGCTCGGGCTCTACTGGCTGCCGCCGGCGCTGTGGACCGGCCCGTCGAGCCGCGTGCTGCCGGTGCTCACGCTCGCCGCCGCGTACGTCGCCTACATCGCGCGCCTGACGCGCGCCGGCATGCTCGAGGTGCTCGGCGCCGACTTCGTGCGCACCGCGCGCGCCAAGGGCCTCGCCGAGCGCGCCGTGGTCGTGAGGCACGCGCTGCGCCTCGGCGTGCTGCCGGTCGTGTCGTACCTCGGGCCCGCCGCGGCGCGCATCCTCATGGGCTCGATCGTGGTCGAGCAGATCTTCGCGATCCCGGGCCTCGGCCGGCAGCTCGTGAACGCGGCGTTCAGCCGCGACTACACGCTCGTGCTCGGCATCGTGCTCTTCTACGCGTCGTTCCTGCTCGTGCTCAACCTCGTCGTGGACGTGCTGTACACGCGGCTCGACCCGCGCGTGGAGCTGTCGTGAGCGTCGGCCTGAACCCGCCCGCCAGCGTGCTCGCCGAGGAGGCCGCGGGCCCGCCGCGCAGCCTGTGGTCGGACGCGTGGCGGCGGCTGCGCCGCAACCGCGCGGCGACGCTGGCCGGCGCGTTCCTGCTGGTCATGTGCGCGATCGCCGCGGTCGCCCCGTGGCTGCCGTTCGTGCAGGACCCGGCGGCGCAGGACCTCGCGCTCGGCGCGATGCCACCTTCCTGGGCGCACTGGTTCGGCACGGACGACCTCGGGCGCGACCTGTTCGCGCGCGTGCTCTTCGGCGGCCGCATCTCGATGCTCGTCGGCGTCGTCGGCACGCTCGTGAGCCTCGTGGTCGGCGTGTCGTGGGGCGCGATCGCCGGTTACTTCGGCGGCCGCGTGGACGAGGCGATGATGCGCGTCGTGGACGTGCTCTACTCGCTCCCCTACCTCTTCCTCGTCATCCTGCTGCTCGTGTTCTTCGAGCGCTCGCTCGTCATGCTGTTCGTCGCGCTCGGTCTCGTGCAGTGGCTCACCATGGCGCGCATCGTCCGCGGGCAGGTGCTGTCGCTCAAGTCGCGCACGTTCGTCGAGGCCGCGCGCGCGCTCGGCGCGTCCGACGGCGCGATCATCGTCCGCCACCTCGTGCCCAACACGCTCGGGCCCGTGATCGTGTACACGACGCTCACCGTGCCGGCCGTCATCCTGCAGGAAGCCTTTCTTTCCTTCCTCGGGCTGGGCGTCCAGCCCCCCGGGGCCTCGTGGGGCACGCTCGTCTCGGACGGCGCCCGGGTGCTCGCCATTTTCCCGTGGCTCGTGCTGTTTCCCGGGCTGGCGCTGTCGCTGACGCTCCTGGCCTTCAATTTCCTCGGCGACGGGCTGCGGGACGCCCTCGATCCCCAGGGCCGGCGCGACGGGAATTGACCGTTCCGCGACCACTCGCCGGGGCAGATTTTCGAGCTCCGGCTTTACACACCCGATGCACAGGCGCATGCTGGACGCGGCCGCAGGACCCGCAGCACCCGGATCGCTCATGTTCGTGCCCCAGCGAGGGCCTGGAGTCTTTGCCGTGAAGACACTTCCCCGCAGTCGTCGCACCACGAGCCGGCCCACGAGCCGGACCGCCACGCCGTCGGCCACTGCACGTGGCGGCGCGCCGGCGATCTGCATGGTCGTCGCCGACGGCGCCGCCATCGACCGCGCCGCCATCGCGGCACTGCTTCGCGCCGAGTCCGACTTCCTCGTCGTCGGTGAAGCCGCCGACAGCGCGGAAGCGATCGCGCTCTGCCGCAAGCTCGATCCCGACGTGCTCGTGCTCACGCTGACGCTTCCGAGCGCCGCCGAGCAGAGCGCACTCGCCGAGATCCGCCAGGCGCTTCCCGACCTCGGCGTCGTCGCGATGTCCGAGCGTGGGTGGAGCGACTGCCTCGTCCTGAACCCGCCGCTCGCGAGCCACACGCCACACGCGCCGGGCCGCTCGCTCTGCAGCGGCGGCTCCGACTGCCTGCAGATCGCGGCCGCGTTCGGCGCGATGGGCACCGTGCGCCGCAGCGCCGATCCGAAGGCGCTGTTCTCGACGATCCGCTCGGTCGCCTCCGGCCGCGCGTCGTACGAGCCCGGCACGATCGCCGCGATCGCGGGCGAGAAGACGCTTTCGGGCGAGCCGATCCGCGAACTGTCGCCCCGGCTGCTCGAGGTCGCGGCGCTGCTCGCCGACGGTCACTCGAACAAGGAGATCGCCTCGGCGCTCGGGATCTCGGAGCCCACGGTGAAGAAGCACGTCGCCCAGCTGCTGCACCGCCTGGGACTCGACGACCGCCTGCAGGCGGCGCTGTTCGTCGCGCGCCACCCGCTGCTCTTCACGCCGCGAGGTGCGGGCGCGATGCGCTGAAGCAGCCGCAAGACGGAACGAAGAGAACCGCGGTGGCCTTCCGGCCGCCGCGGTTCTTCTTTGCGCCGCCATCGCCGCCGAGCGGTCAGGCCTTCGCCGGCGTGATCAGCGCCGCGCGTTCGTCGCGCGACATCGGTCGCGCCTCGCGGATCAGCGCGCGCGCCCACTCGAGCCGCTCGGGCGCGTTGCACAACAGCACGCCACGCACGACGTCGTCGCGCAGGTAGAACACGATGCCCTCGCGGCCTTCCTCGACCCACACCATCTCGGTGTCGAGCCGCGCGTGCAGCTCGCCCACACCCTCGAACTGCTGTTCGCCGATGCGGAACCACTTGAGCGGCAGGTGCGTGTACGGCACGCCCGCGCCGGCCATGTTCGCGCCCACGCAGAAGCCGTGCTTCTCGGCGTGCTCGGCGCCCTCGACGCGCTCGAGCTGGCCCAGTGCGAGGTACGGGAACTCGGCGACGTCGCCCGCGGCCCAGAAGCCCGGGCGCGAGCAGCGGCCGTACTCGTCCACGACGATGCCGTCGTCGGTGTCGAGGTTGGCGGCCTCGGCCAGGTCCACCTGCGCCTCGGAGCCCTGGTCCACGAGAATCACCTGCGTCGCGAGCGTGTTGCCGCCGTACGTGCGGCCGCGCACGATGCCGTTCCCTTCCTCGGTCACCTCGACGATCGTCTCGCCCGAGACGGTCTCGACGTCCATGCTCCGCAGGTAGTCCACGACGGCGAGCCCGAGTTCGCGCGGCAGGATGCGGTGCAGCGGCCACTCCTCGGGGAAGATCATCGTGACTTCCTTGCCGAGCCCGCGCAGCGTCGCCGTGAGTTCGAGCGCGACGAAGCCGCCGCCGACCGTGGTCACGTGCGAAATGTGATCCATGGACTGCTCGAGCGCGAGGAAGTCCTCGAGCGCCCGGAAGTAGCGCACGCTCGGGCTGTCGGCGCCCTGCGCCTGCAGCCGTCGCGGACGACAGCCGGTCACGAGCAGCGCGTGGTCGAAGCCGACGCTGTCGCCGCGATCGTCCCAGAGGATCTTGTGCTCCGAGTCCATCTCGACGATCTCGCGCCGCAGCCGCACGTCCACCTTGTTCGCCTCGTAGAACCCCTCGGGGTGCACGGCGAGGTCCTCGAGCTTCATGCCGCCGGACCACATCTCCTTGGTCAGGGGCGTGCGCCGGTACGGCAGGTGGTTCTCGCGCGAAAAGAGCAGGATCGAGCCGTCGGCATCCTGGGAACGGATGCCTTCGATGGCGGAGGCGGCCGCGAGGCCTCCTCCCACGATCACGTAGCGGTAGTGCATGCCGTCCTTTCCGGATGCGTGGCCCGGGGTGCGAGGGCGGGGAGTCTAGTCGGGAGTCTCGGGATTCCGCCAGCCGCGCGCGACGGGCCGGAGGTACCGCTCGGCCTTCCCTACAGGGCCTCGCCCGGGGCGTCCGGGGAACCCAGTTCGGCCGGGCCGTGCAGTTCGCCGCGCAGGCCCTGCTTCCAGGTGCCGCGCCGCGACCAGACGAGAATGGCGGCCGTGCGCACCCAGCAGCTCACGGTGATGAGCCAGACGATGCCCATGGCGCCCGAGTGCGTCCACGCCGGAACGGCGAACGCGAGCGGAATGCGCAGCAGCGAGACCACGGTGAAGATCCACGAGATCGCGGTCGTGTGCCCCGAACCCATGATCGCCTCGGCGGTCGCGATCTCGAGCCCGGTCGCCACGACCGTGAGCGCGAGCACGCGCAGGTAGGGCACGCCGAGCTCGAGCACGCCCGCATCGGCCGTGAACATGCCGAGGAAGAACGTGGGCACGGCGTACATCGCGACCATGAAGACGGCGGCGAACGTCACCGACCAGCGCTGCGACGTGCGCAACACCTCGGCCGCGCGATCCGGGCGATTCGCGCCGATCGCCTGGCCGAGCAGCGTCGCGGCCGCGAGCCCGATGGATGCCGAGAACACGAACTGGATCGCCTCGATGCGGTTGCCGATCCCGACCATCGCCGCGGCCGCGGGCCCGTGTGCGGAGGCCGAGCGCACGAACGCGATGTACACGACCGAGAACAGCGAGCCGATGAGCGCCGCCGGCAGCCCCACGCGCGCCATGCCGAGCACGCGCACCGGCGGGCCGTCCGCGCGCCGCGCGAGCGGGAACGACGGCATGCGCCGCGAGGCGAGCGCCATGTAGGTGGCGAACATGAGCGCCTGCGCGCACACGGTCGCCCACGCGGCGCCCGCCACGCCCATCGCGGGGAACGGCCCGAGCCCGTAGATGAGCACGGGCGCGAGCGCGGCGTTGAGCGCGACCGCGAGCAGGTCCACGACGAACGGCGTGCGCGTGTCGCCGCACGCGCGCAGCACGTTCTCGCACGACAGCGACACCATGATGAACGGCGCGCCGAGCAGCACGACGCCCAGGTACGAGGCGCCCTCCTTCACGATGCGTCCGCTCGGGTCCATCGCACGGAAGATCGCCTCGGCGCCGAACAGGCCCAACGCCACGCCGACGAGTCCCATGAGCGCGCTCGCCTGCAGTCCCTTCCACGCCGCGACGCCCGCGCGCGGCCGGTCGCCCGCGCCCATCAGCTGGCTCACGTAGGCGCTGATGCCGATGCCGAACACGTCGTGCAGCGAATACACGGTCCACATGACGAACACCGACGTCGTGATCGCGGCCGTGGCGTTGACGCCGAGGTCGCGCACCCACAGCGCGTCCACCCACTGGAACGCGAGCCGCAGCGTCTGCGAGGCGAGCACGGGCAGCGCGAGGCGCACGAGCGCCGACGGCACGGAGCGCCCGAGCGTGTCCGGCGTGGTGGCCGCGCCGCTCACGCGCGCGCCGCCCGGCCCTCGCGCGCGTCGAGCGCCTTCACGCGGATCGCGAGGTCGCCGGCGTTCAGGTCCATGAGCGCGTGGATGAGCATGGCCACCCAGAGCGTGCCGGTCAGGTGCACGACCACGGTCAGGAACACGCCGACCATGCCCGTGGTCCACACGCCGCGCGGACCCTGGTAGGCGTGCGCGAGCCCGAACAGCGCGGCCTGCGTGAACGCGGCGATCTCGTACGAGGGCAGCACGTGCGCGAGCGCCCACGTGACGAAGCCGCGGAAGAGCAGTTCCTCGCACACACCCGCCGTGACCGCGAGCGCCGCGAAGTGCGGCCACTCCGCGCGCGTGTCGGGCATGAGTCCTTCGACCGGCATGAGCCGCGCGCGCAGCTTCGCGACGACCTCGGGCTGCCGATCGAGCTCGGCGCGCTGGCGGTGCAGCAGGATCGCGAGGAACGCGATCCCGATGAGCATGCCGATCTCCATGGGGCCGATCCGAGCGACGACGTTGAGCGCGGTCCACCAGCGGCGCTGCCACACCCACAGCGCGAGCACGCCCGCCACGAGCAGCCACTGCGACAGGATCGCGCGCGTCCAGAGCCGGCGGCGCAGGCCGGGCAGTTCGGCCGGGTTCGAGCTGCGGAGCTCGCGCATGGCGAACCAGGCGCGCAGCGGCAGGCCGACGAGGATCAGCGTGAGCAGCAGGATGTCGAACGGCAGGAGCATGCGGGGCTTTCGGCGGAGGTGGAGGGCGGACGGTAGGCGGCGCGCGGAAACGCGGTCAAGCGCGGGGCGGACGCGGCGCTCGCGGCGCCGCCACTCCCGATGGATGTAGGATGCGCGCGTTCCGTGCCGCCCCCGGCCGGCCGCTTCCACCCGAGGTCACCATGCGCCGTCTGCTTTCCTCGCTGCTGCTCCTCGCCGCGCTCACCAGCGCCGCGTTCGCCGCTTCCGCACCGCCCGCGCTCGAACTGGGCGAGTCCCGTCCCGCCGGCACCACGCTCGGCAACCCCGCGCTGCCGGAGGCGACCGCCGTCTGGCTCGAGATGATCGGCTCGGCCCGGCAGACGCTCGATCTCGAGCACTTCTACCTGTCGCACTTCCCCGGTGAATCGCTCGGCCCCGTGCTCGACGCGATCGGCGCCGCGGCCGCACGCGGCGTCCGGGTGCGCCTGCTGCTCGACGCGCGCATGTCGAAGACCTACCCGCAGCCCGCGGACTCGCTCGACGGGCTGCCCAACGTCGAGGTGCGGCGCGTGGACTACGGCCGGCTCGCCGGCGGCGTGCAGCACGCGAAGTTCATGATCGTGGACGGTCGCGACGCGTGGCTCGGCAGCCAGAACCTCGACTGGCGCGCGCTCACCGAGATCCACGAGCTGGGCGTCCGCATGCGCGACTCTCGCCTCGCGGCGGCCGCGACCGCGGTGTTCGAGACCGACTGGAACGGCGCCGACACGACGCGCGCCTTCGCGCCCGCGAAGTCGCCCGCGACGCGCTGGCCGATCGCGGTCAAACAGCCGAACGGCCCGGTGAACGCGTGGTTCGGCGCGAGCCCGGTGAAGACCAACCCCGCCGGCATCCCGTGGGACCGCGACCTGATCGTCGAACTGATCCAGCGCGCGAAGCGCGAGATCTGCGTGCAGCTGCTGCAGTACGGCGTGAAGTCGCACGGCTACGCCGACTCGACGATCCACCGTGCGCTGATCGCCGCGGGCGAGCGCGGCGTGCACGTGAAGCTGCTGGTCTCGGACTGGGCGATCGGCGGCGCCAACGAGCCCGTGCTGCGCGAGCTGAGCACGCACGCGAACGTCGAGGTGCGCATCTCGCGCGTGCCGTTCCAGGGCACGAAGTACATCCCGTTCGCACGCGTCGAGCACTGCAAGTACATGGTCACCGACGGCGAGTGGCTCTGGATCGGCACGAGCAACTGGGAGCCGAGCTACTTCATGAGCACGCGCAACGTCGGGCTGACGGTGCGGGACGCGGCGCTCGGCGCGCAGGCGCGCGCGGTGTTCGAGAACAGCTGGACGGCGCCGACCGCGATGGTGCTGTCGCGCGACGCGCGCATCGAGTCCCGCGCGCACGCGGAGAAAGCTCCCGAAGGCATGACTTCGTACGGGAACTGACCGAAGGTCGAAGGACGCGGATGAAGGTGGTCAGCCCCCATCCGCGGGTCGGCGGTGCGAACACCGCCTTCCGACGAACGCCGAGCGAGACGCTCGCCTCCCAATCCATGTGGGGGGGACGGACGAAGGTCCCTGAGCGTCGAGAAGTACCAGAGGCATGCCGAATGAGACAAGCTTGTCATTTCGAAAAGATACGGCCCGGGGGTTCGATGCCCCCGGGCCGTTTTCCGTGTGAGAACCGTGTGTTCAGCCTTTCAATCCGTATCGCTCGCGCAGCAGCGAGACATGGTGCAGCTCGTGCCCGGCGGTCATCGCGAGGAGTGAGCGCACGGTGACCGGATGCCCGCTCGCCGTGCCGCGGCGGCCGATCGCCTCGGCGTCGAAGCCGCGGAAGAGCGCGAGCGAGGCGGCGCGGACGGCCGCGAACTCGGCGGCGACGTCCGCGAGCGTGCGGCGCTCGGCGCCACAGTTCGCCGCGAACACGTTTTCCTCGAAACCCGGCAGCGGGGTCTCGTCACCGCGGCCCACCCGCAGCGCGCGGTAGGCGAACACGCGCTCGGCGTCGCTCATGTGCAGGACGACCTCGCGGACGGTCCACTTGCCCTCGGCGTAGCGGTGCGAGGCGAGCGATTCGGGCGTGGCGGCGAGCAGCGCGGCGGTGGAGGCCGCCTGCGTGACGAGTGCGGCGAGCGGATCGGGGCCGACGCGATCGATGTACTTGCCGTAGTACGGCGCGTACTCGTCGGCGGCGGGAAGCGTGTAGAGGGGCATGGATCCTCCGGGATCAGGGAGCGGTTGGGTCACGGTACGATGCGCAACCGGGCCTCGCCGGCGCGCGCGGAAAGCGACGGGTCGTACATGCCGCTCACCGAAGCCGGAAGCGCGGTCCACACGCCGGGCACCTCGGGTCGCAGCAGGTACTCGATCACGGTGTCCCCACTCTCGAGCGATTCGACGAAGAACACCGCGCGGTCGTCACGCGCCTCCGCCGAAAGTGTCCATGGGCGCTCGACGCCGGCGGGCAGCACCTGGTCGATCTCGAAACCGGCCGGGCGCGGGTCCTCGAGCAGCAGCCGGTCGAAGTCCGCCGACGCCGAGAGCGTGAGGCGCACGAGGATGCTCTCCCCCACCTTGATCGGCTCGGCGGGATCGAGCGGCGTCGTGAGCCAGCGCGGCCGGCCACGGCGGTCGGCGGTGCGGGCGGCGCGCAGGTACTCGCGCGTCACCTTGAGCGGCGCGTTCGCGGCC
>JBGANH010000021.1:0-23711 GCA_044222365.1 Candidatus Eiseniibacteriota bacterium | reverse complement strand
TCGCCCTGGCGCTGGCGTTCGATCACGACGCCGCGCACGCCCTTGAGGAAGAGCGGCACCGGCGACTGCTTGAGCTCGAGTTGCTGCCGCACGATCACGTACTCGTGCGTGTCCACCCAGACGAGCCCGCTCGGGTTGAACTGGTCGAGCGCGGAGCGCGGCTCGAACCGGATCTTGTAGATCAGGTGATCGCCGAGCAGTTCACGCCCGACGATCCGGAACTTGAACTCGCCGCGGTTCGCGGGGCGGAAGGCGAAGTTCACGATCTCCTCGCTCATGTCCGCGTCGGTCGAGACCCGCACGCCCTTGTCTTCGCCCTCGCCGTCCTTCTTCGCCTTCAGCCGCCAGTCGCGCAGCCGCACGGTGCGCGCCTGGTCGGGCCGGCGCATGTACACGCGGTCCACGGTCTCCTGCACGAGCACGGGCTGCTTGCGGCCGTCGGTGTCGCGCACGATGCGCACGGTGAGCAGGTAGCTCTGGTCGCGCAGCGCCGAATCGCGGCGCATCTCGCCCCGGTGCACGCGGTCGAGAATCTCGTCCAGCGTCACGCGCGGGGCGTTCACGAGCACCTCGGAGATGTCCGTGCGCATGGTGTCCTCGACGGCGAGCGTCGGGCCGTGCTTCACCTCGGCTCCGGCGTGATCCGGCGAGAGCGGCAGGGCGAGTGCCGCGGTCAGGACGGCGGCATGGAATAAAGGAGTGGTCCGGAGCGTCATGGGTGTACCAGTGGGCAGGGGTGGCGGCCGGCCGGCGGGAAGTGCGGCAGTCTCGCGACACGTTGCGCGACTTGGCAACGGGCTGACCGTAACCTCACACCCACGCGGAACGAAATGGACTAGCTTTACGCGCGCTCACGACACGACGTTGCGAGCACGGACGCTCTTCGGCACGGCGCGTGCCAGAGCGTGGGTGACACCGAGACCGGCACGACCCCGGCCGGCAGGGGAGGATGAAATGAACACTCGCAACCTGCGACTCGCGGCGATCGCCGCGGCACTGTTGGTCACCACCGTCACGCGCGCCGACGCCGTCACCACGACTTCGGAGTTCGCGCTGCCCACGCCGAGCCTGGCGGCCGTCACGACCGCCTCGGCGCCGGGCGTGCAGTTCCTCGGCACGCACTACCGCCCGCGCGGCGGTTCGCGCTCCACGCTCGGCTCCTCGAGCGTCAGCCAGATCCACATCGGCTACTACGATCCCGACGGCGACGCGTCCAAGCGCTTCCTCGTCGGCATCCGCGGCGGCCCGATGATCGACGAGCACATCCAGCTGGGTGTGGGCGTGGACTGGGCGCACAAGAACGAGAAGACCTCGAGCGTCAGCCACAGCGAGATCGGCCCGGGCGGCACGCCGATCGAAGTGCGCACGGATCTCGCGAGCGCGTCGTACAACTTCTTCCCGCTGATGGCGTTCGTGCAGATCTCGGCGGACGACGATCTCGGCGTGGTGCCGTACTTCGGCGCCGCGGCCGGCTACGAAGTGCTCAGCCTGAGCGCCGAGAACTTCCAGACCGGCGACACGTACGACGGCACGTTCGGCGGCTGGGGCTGGCAGCTGTGGGGCGGCGCCGCGCTGCCGCTGTCGGGCCGCACGCGCGTCACCGGCGAACTGTACGTGAACGGCGGCGAGCTGAACCGCGACGTGGACAACGTGCTCAGCGGCGGCACCTACCGCGAGACGGTCAGCGCGGACGGCATGGGACTTCGTCTGGGACTCGCCTGGGGATTCTGAGGATCGGGTTGGATTCCTCGGGCAACCGGCGCGCCTCGTGGTCAACGGACCGCGGGGCGCGTTCGCGTTTTCGCGGCTACGGCACCGCGCGTGCCGGAGGTGCGTGTTGCGCCGCCCCCTCGACGCCCCTACGCTCCGCCGCGTCATGCCACGCAAATCTCCACGCTCGCGCCGCGGCAGCAACGGCGGCTCGCCACGAGTGCCGTCGTCGCCGCGCGTGCGGTCGGCGCCGGGACAGTCGCGCACGCGTGACAGCCGCGCCTCGCGCGCCGCGCACACGCTGAAGGGCGCGCGCCCGGCCGAGCCCGCCGCCAGGAAGAAGGCCGTGCGCAAGAAGGCGGCACTCGCGCCGCGCAAGGTGAAGCCCGCGACGGGAAAGAAGTCGCTCACGCCGGATCCGGTCCGCGTCGCCACGCTGCTCGACCTGCTGCGCGAGCACTACCCGGACGCGAAGTGCGCGCTGCACTTCGAGACGCCGCTGCAGCTGCTCATCGCCACGATCCTGTCGGCGCAGTGCACGGACGAGCGCGTGAACATGACCACGCCCGCGCTCTTCGCGCAGTACCCGACGGCGGCCGCGCTCGCCGGCGCCTCGCAGGAGGCGATCGAGGAACTCGTCCGCTCGACCGGATTCTTCCGCAACAAGGCGAAGTCCGTGCGCGAGGCGTGCGCCGACATCGTCGCCAAGCATGGCGGCGAGGTGCCGCGCGACCTCGACGCGCTCACCGCGTTGCGCGGCGTCGGTCGCAAGACCGCGAACGTCGTGCTCGGGAACGCCTTCGGCATTCCGTCCGGAATCGTCGTGGACACGCACGTCACGCGGCTGTCGAATCGCCTCGGGCTCACGTCCGAGCAGGACGCCGTGAAGATCGAGTTCGCGCTGCAGCCGCTCGTGCCGCGCGAAGCCTGGGTGCTGTTCTCGCACTGGCTCATCCTGCACGGCCGCGCGGTGTGCAACGCGAAGAAGCCGCGCTGCTCGCAGTGCCCGCTGGCGCCGCACTGCCCGCGCACGGGCGTCACCGTCTCCCAATAGCAGGAACCGTCATGCGCACATTCGTGCTCGCGCTCGTGCTGGTCGCGTGTGCCGCTCCGGCGTTCGCGCAGTCCCCGGTCGCGAGCTTCGGCCTCGCCACGCTCGACGACGCGCGCGCCGCGCAGTACCAGGCCGCAGCGCTCGCCACGCGCCACGACGCCGAGTGGCGCTTCGAGTGGTCCGGCCTCGACGGCCGGCGCGAGTCGCTCGCCGGCCACGCTCACGTGGGCGGCTTCGGCGCGTTCCTCACCGACGAGCCGGGACGCGTGCGCACGTGGGGCGCGTCGTTCGGTGGCGGCCGCGACGCGCTGCGCTTCGGCTGGACGGGCTACCGCGTGTCGGTCGCGGGTGCGCGCCGCGGCGATCACCGCTTCACGGCGCTCTCGCGCCCGGCGGCGTGGCTGTCGCTGGCCGGCGCGGTGGACCACGCGTTCGAGCCGAAGCCGTACGGCGTGCGCACGCCGCGCGAATGGACCGCCGCGGTCGCGGTGCGGCCGCTCGCGCTGGACCTCGCGCGGGCGCACGCGCGCGGAACGCGCCTCGCATTCACGACCGACGTGACGCTCGAGGAGGGCGCGCCGCGCGAATGGGCGCGCGTGCGCGTGGGCGTCGAGTGCGAACCCGTGGACGGTCTCGCGCTCGCCGTGGCGACGACGGGCCGCGACGCCTGGCGCGCGGGAGTCACGCTGCGCGGCCTGCGGGGCGCGTTCGGCGCCTCGAGCGCCACGCAGGGTGACGCGACCGTGAACGAGCGCTGGTCGCTCTCCGCGCATTCCGGGGAGGAGCGCACGTGGCTCACGTCGCGTCGCGACCGGCGGCTCGCGCTCGTGCGCGCAGGCGGCGTGCTCGCGGACGAAGGCGCGGGGGGCTCGGTCATGGGCGACGTCTCCACGGTGGACGCACGTGCGCTGCGCGCGCAGCTCGACCGCGCGCTCGAGGACCCGCTCACGCGCGGCGTGCTGCTGGACCTGCGCGGCGTCGCCGGCATGGCGCAGCTCGAGGAGCTCCGCCCGCGCATCGAGAAGCTGCGCGACGCCGGCAAGCCGGTCGTCGCCTCGCTCGAATCCGGCGGCGGCCGCGGCGACCTGTACCTCGCCAGCGCCTGCACGCGCGCGTTCGCCTCCGAAGAGGCGATCTTCGCCGGCCTCGGCCTGCGCACCGAGCGCCGCTACTACCGCGAAATGCTCGAGCGCTACGGCCTGCGCATGGACCGCGCGAGCGTCGGCGCATTCAAGTCCGCCTATCGAAACTTCAGCGTGGACCGCACGCCCGCGGCGGACTCGATCGTGATCCAGCGTGCGCTCGACCTGCGTCAGGAATTGTTCCTGCGCGCACTGTCGTCCTCGCGTCGAGTCGATCGCGGAAGGTTCGCGCACATTCTCGACGGTCGCGGCTGGACCTCGGCCGATCTCGTGAGCGCGGGACTGCTGGACTCGGTCGGCTATCGCGACGACGCATGGCGCGAGGCCGGCCGGCTCGCGGGGCTGGGCCCGAAGCCGCGCACCGTGAGCCTGCGGCGCATCGAGACCGCGCGCCGGACGTGGCACGAACGTGCGCCGATCGCGGTCGTGTACGCCGGCGGCGGCATCGAGGAGGGGCGCAGTGGCGGCGGGCTCGTGAGCGGCGCGGTGCTCGGCAGCGAGACGCTGATCGCGCAGCTCGAGCGCGCGTTCCACGATCGCGAGACGCGCGTCGTCGTGCTGCGCATCGAGAGCCCGGGCGGTTCGGTCGTGGCGAGCAACCTGATCGATCACGCGATCGTCCGGCTCAAGCGCGAGACGGGCAAGCCGCTCGTCGTGTCCATGGGCTCGGTCGCCGCGAGCGGCGGCTACTACATCGCGCTGCGCGCGGACCGCATCTACGCCGATCGTCACACCGCGACGGGATCGATCGGCGTGCTCTACGTGAAGCCTTCGCTCGAAGGCGCGTACGCGAAGCAGCACGTGCGCCAGGAGGATTTCGAGCGCGGCGAGTACATGGGCGGGTTCTCGATCGCGCGCGACTGGACACCGGCCATGCAGGCGGCGGCGGACTCCGCGATCGGGCGCAGCTACGCGGGCTTCAAGGCGCGCGTCGCCGAGGGCCGCAAGCTGCCGGCCGAAAAGGTCGAGGAGATCGCGCAGGGCCGCGTGTGGTTCGGGGACGACGCGCTGCAAAACGGGCTCGTGGACGCGATCGGCGGGCTCGACGCGGCGCTCGCCGACGCACGCGAACGCGCCGGGGTCGCGCGCGGCGAGAAGATCCGCCTGCGCGAGTTCCGCCGCCCGCGCGGCTCGCTGTTCGAGCGCGCGTTCGGTGGCTGGGTGCGCGGCGCGATCCTGCGCGAGACGCGGCTGCCGGACTGGCGTGGCGCACAGGCGCGCGACGACGCGGCGTGGGAGTGGGTCGCGGACTGACGGACGGCGGCGGTCTCGCGCGTCAGCGGGCGGCGGTCGTCACCGGCGCGGCGTCCGCGATCGCGCGCATGCGCTCCGCCCACGCGCTCGCGCCGTCGCGCGCGAGGTAGCGGCGCGCCCAGAAGGCCGCCTCCGCGTGGCGCTCGACGTCGCGCAGCACGAGCGCGCGGTCGTACAGCGCGAGCGGGTACTCGGCCAGTGTCGAGTCCACCATCGCGAACTCGGCGATCGCCTGCAGCCGCAGCGCGCGCGACTGCCACGTTTCGGGCGTGCGATCGGCCTCGAGCGCCAGCGCGACGCCCGCTCCGAGCCACGGCCCTCGTAGCGCGGCGCCTTCGCAGGCGCGACGGTAGCGCGACGCCGCGTGCGCGTAGTCGTGCTCGATCAGGTCGAGCGCGGCGAGTGCCGCCAGCGGGCGCGGATCGCGGCGGTGCCGCGCGTGCGCGGACTCGAACTTCGCGCGGGCTTCGGCCACGCGCCGCGAGAGCGCGGCGTCGGGAGCGCCCTCGGCGACTTCACCACCCAGGGCGGCGACGCTCCAGCGCAGGCCGTTCGTGGTCGCGCTCGCCGGGCCGGCGAGCCGTGCGGCGGCGGCGATCGCGTCGGGGTCGTCGCCAAGCCCGGCCGGGTGCCACGGTTTCATGAACAACGACGACAGCCCCATGCCGAGCAGCGCGAGCAGGATCGCGACGAACACGATCGTCGAGAGCGCGGACCATTCGAGGCGGCGCTCGAGCTCGGAGACCGGAGTGGGAGGTACGACGGTGGGCTCGGACATGTGGCGCGAAGATAGGGGAGCGCCACCCGGGCGCAAAGCGCCGCGTCGGGAACCCCCGGCGGGAAACGGGCGCAGCAGCGGACGCGAGGACGGCCAGCAGTAATGGCCGCTCGGCCGGACCTGGATGCGGGTCCACCGATCGCCGGACGAGCCTTTCCCCCGAAATAACTCGAGGGCGACCTGCGCCCGCTGCTCCGACCGGGACCACCTGTGGCACGGCCCGGGCGCGTGCGCGCCCCGGCCGGACTCCCGCGGTCCCGAGGGTCTGCACTTCTAGTCGCGCGACCCCGTTTCGTATGACAGCAGGTGGTGTCATACGAAACTCCCGCGGGCGACTAGGAGATCGGAGGAATTCGAATGTCTTGCCCCGATCGAGAGGTCCGAATAGTGTGCGGGTCTGCTCCCCCGGCAGGCGTGGACATCCTTGCGCATTCTCCCTCGTGCAGTGCCTCCCGAGCCCGAACCGCACGGGCCAGCCGAACGATAGGACATGGCCGAGTATCACGACCCTTCGCTCGAGGGGTTCGATTGGGCGGAAATCCGGACTTCCGTACGGCGCCGATTGTCATTTCATCTGCGCGGTTGGGAGAGTGCGGATATCGAAGACGCCACACAGGATGTGCTTCTGAGCCTCGTGCGATTCCTGGAACGCTCCGGCGCGCCGGTTTCGATGAACGGGTTGATCTCGGTGATCTCCCGGCGCACGGCGGTGAGCCGCATGCGCGCGCGCGCGCGTCGGCCGGCCGTCCAGCCGGTGCAGGAGGGGCACGCCTTGGCTCCCGATGACACGGCGCGCCGGGAGCTGCTCGCGCTCGAGGAAGTGATCGAGCGCAAGGCGCTCGCCATTCGCGAGTACTTCGGGCTTCACCAGGCGCCCTGCGTCGAACTGGCGGAAGCGCGCGCGAACGGCGTGGATTTCAAGCAGCTGGCGGGATCGACCGGGCAGTCGCACGTCGCGCTGCTGCAGCGATGGTCCCGGTGCATGAAGCGGCTGAGGGAAGCGATCGGCCGTGGCGAGCTGCCGTGGGACCGGTGGGGAGGTGACGCATGAACGAGACGTTCCCCGACGCGCACGCACGCGTTTCCGCGCTGCTCGGCGACTACCTGCTCGACCTCCTCGACGCGCCCGAAAGCGCGCTCGTGGAATCGCACGCACGCGAGTGCGCGGCGTGCGGCAAGCTGCTCGCCATGGCCCGTGCCCGACGGGCCGACTGGTGGGAGGGCACGGGGCACGCGACCGTGCGCCTGCTCTCGGTCTACGCCGCCACTCCCGAGGCGCTGTCCACCTCGGAGCGCGAGCTCGTCGCGCGGCACCTCGAGCGTTGTGAGGAGTGCCGCGAGGACCTGGACGCACTCGCCTCCGGCGCGGCCTCACCGGTGCATGCGGAAGAGGATCCGAAGGCGGCCGTCTCCCGACCCCACGGACTCGTCTGGGCCTTCGCCGGCGGTCTCGCCGCCGTGCTGCTCGTGTTCGTGTTCATGAACCCGTCGCGCGCGCCGGAACCGGGTGTCGCCGTGCAGCCCGAGGTGCGGCAGCCCTCCGGTTCCGACACGCCGCCCGCCGGCGCGCCGACGGCTTCCGTCGCGCCCGAGGCCGCGCCCCTCGCAGTCGCGATGCCGCCCGTCGCGCTCGAGGGCGCGTCGCGAGGGACTGCGCCCTCGAGCGCCGCGCGGGTCGAGATTCCCGCCGGCGCCACGGACGTACCGTTCACGCTCCCCGCCTTGTTCCTCGACGAGGGGGCGACGCTCGTGATCGAACTGCACGGCCCGCGGGACGAAGTGCTCTTCCGCGACGAGATCGCCGCGGCACGGGCGCTCGCGTCCGCCGGAGTGCGCATCCCGGTCTCCCGGTTCCGTGAGGGCGCGCTCGTGCTCCGCGTGGCGTGGCTCGACTCCATGGCGGGAGCCGAAGCCCGCGAGTATGCACTCGACGTCTCGATGCACCACTGAACCGGATTTCGCACCGGCACCTTCCGCTCGATGAGGCACGGATGCCCCCGACCGTCCCGCGCAACGTTCGCCTGGTCCCGATGCTCCTCGTCTGCGCCGTCACGCTCGCGAGCCCCACGCCCGCGGGCGCGGCGCATTTCGTCCCGGGTGGTGCCGCCGCCGGCGCACTGCGGCTGATCGAGGCGCGGCGCTTCGGCGCTGCCGAGAGCCTGCTGGCCGGGGCCCCGGTGCCGGCGTCGCCGGACGCGCCCGAATCCCCGGCCGAGACCTCCGTGGAGTACGCGCGCCTGCTCGCGCGCACGGAGGCGCCCGGCATGTGCGACACGACCTGGCTCTGGCGTCCGGGGCGCGTGCGCGCCGCGCTCGCCCGCGCCCGCGCCGACGCGCTCACGCTCGCCCGTGCCGACGTCGCGGCCGCCCGTGTCGAGTTCCGGCTGGGCATGTGGCGGACGTCGGCGGCGTCGCTGCGCGCCGCGATCGCGCGCATGGACTCCGCACGCGTGCGCGACGGCCGATTGCGCTACGAGGCCCAGCTCGCGCTCGCCGAAGCCCTGCTGGTCGAGGGGCTGGAAGAGCCGCGCGCGGCACTGGCGCGGGCGGACTCGATCGCACGCGCGCTCGGCGACGAGGCCGCGCCGCTGCGGCCCCGCCAGTTGCGGCTCTCCGGCACGCTGAACTGGGTGAGCGGCCGGCTGCCGGACGCGATCCGCGACTACGCCGCGGCGGTGAAGCTCGCCGAACGCGCGGACCCTCCCCAGGAGATCGAGGCGGCGCAAGCGCTCGTGCTCCAGGGCACGATCGAGTCGTTCTCCGACGCGCCGCTCGGGGATCGCCACAAGACGGAATCCGCGCCGCGCGCGGAAGCCGCGGTCGGGCTCGCGGACGAGCGTTCGCTGTTCGTGCTCGGCCGCTCGGTCGCGAGCCTGCGCGATCCCGCGCGGCTGCCCGCGGCGCTCGAGAAGTTCGAGGAGGCGCACCGCACGCTGCGCTCTCGCGGCTACGAATCGCTCGCGGGTGCGTGGAGCCTGTTCTACTTCGGCAGCCGCCTCGACTACGCGCTCGCGCGGTACACGAACGCCTGCTCGCGGCTCGAGCAGGCGCTGCGGATCGCGCGGCGGTGGAACGGGCCGGACAACATCCGCGAGATGTACACCTGCATCGACTACGCGAACTCCGCGTTCATGCCGCGGGATTCGGCCGGCATGGCGCGCGCCATCGTCTCGTGGGAGCGCGCCCTGGCGATCGGCAAGCGGCTGCCGCAGACCTACGTGAACGACTCGCTCGTGGCGGGGCAGAACCTCGCGCAGGCGCTCGCCGAAGCGGGGCGCATGCGCGAGGCGCGCGATTCGTTCGCGGCCACGTGGGCGATGTATCGCGAGCGCGACGGCGAAAAGGGCCGGTTGGCCAGCTTTCCCGCCTTTCTCGCCGCGCGCGCGAGCCGGGCGCTCGGCGACACGGCGCAGGCGGAGCTCTGGTACGCGCGTGCGCTGCGTCCGTTCGAGATCAACGACAGCGGCGAACGCGAGGAAGTCGCTGCGGTCCGCGAGAGCCAGGCGCTCTTCGAATTCTGGCGCGGCGACGAGGCGCGTTCGTTCGAGATCGGGCGCTCCTGCGCGCTGCTGCGCCGCCACGTGGTCGAGGAGACGGCGCCGTGGCTGCCCGACGCCGACGCGGTCCGCTTCGCGGCCAACCGCCGTAACGTACTCGGCACGCTGACGACGCTGGTCATGCGGCCGCGCGTGCCGAGCGCCGAACGTCGCGCGGGCGCCTGGGAACTCACGGCGCAGGGCCGCGGTCTCGTCCTCGAATCCATGCTCCAGCGCGCGCGGGTGCAGGCGGACACGTCGGCGAACGCGCGTGCGGTCGCGGCGCTCCGGCGCGAGCTGGCTTCGCAGGTGCTCGGCGCGCTGCGGACGCCGGGCACGCGCGAACAGTCCGAGCGCCGCGACAGCCTGCGCGCGGTCCTGCGCCATCGCGAACTGGGTGCACTCACGGCGGCGTTGCCCGCCGACTCGATCACGGTCTCCGGCGCATCGCTGCGGCTCGGCGGCGACGGCGTGCTCGTCAGCTACACGCGGTTCCAGCGCTTCGATCACGCCGACTCGAAGCGGTTCGGCTGGATCTCGCGCGAAACCTACGGCGCCTTCGTGCTGCGCGGTGGCGAGCGGGCGCCGGAGGCGATCGAACTCGCGCCGGCCGAGTCGCTCGACGCGGCCGTCGCGGCCTACCGCAAGGCCCTGCTCTCGGGGGGCGATTCGCCGGCGGCGCGCGCCGCGGGCGGAAAGCTGCGCGCGCTGGCCTGGGACCCGATCGTGGTGGCGCTGCGCGGCCGGACGCAGGTGTACGTGGTGCCGGACGGCGAACTGCAGAAGATCAACTGGTACTCGTTGCCGTCGGGACGCGATCGCTGGCTGGTCGACGAACCGTTCGTGGTGCACCGGCTCGCGAGCGAACGCGACTTGTTCGTGCCGGTGCGGGCGCCCGGCGAGGGGCTGCTCGCCTTCGGCGGTCTCGACTACGGTGACGCTCCGGAACCGCAGCTCGCGAGCGCGGCCCCCGTCCGGCGCAGCGTGCTGCCGTCGTGCCGTTCGTTCCTCGAGGAGCGCTTCGCGCCGCTGCCGGCCTCGCTCGGCGAGGCGCGCGCGGTGAGCGCGCTCGGCCGCCGGTTCCTGCGCGACACGACGCACGTGGACCTCTATACCGGCGCGGTCGCGGACGAGGCGGCGTTCAAGCGGCTGGCGCCCGGTCGGCGCGTGGTGCACCTGGCGACGCACGCGTTCTTCCTCGGGGCGGACTGCGCGAACGGTACGGCTGCGGCCGACGTGCTGGCGCGCAATCCGCTGGTGTTCTCGGGCATCGCGCTCGCGGGCGCCAACCACTGGCGCGACGGAAGCGCGGCCGGCGCCGAGGACGGGCTGCTGACGGCCGAGGAACTGGCGGGCATGCGTCTCGAGGGCGTCGAGTGGCTCGTGCTCTCGGGTTGCGAAAGCGGGATGGGGCAGGTGCAGGCCTGGGAGGGCGTCTTCGGCCTGCCTCGCGCGGCGCGGCAGGCGGGCGTGCGCACCCTGGTGATGAGCCTGCTGCCCGTGGACGACGACGCGAGCCGCCTCTGGATGCAGGAGCTCTACGAGGCGCACTTCGGTCGGGGCGAACCGACGGCGCTCGCGGTCCGGACGGCGTCCCGGCGCGTGCTCTCGTGGCTGCGCACGAGCGGGCGCCCGGCGGACCCACGGCTCTGGGGTGCGTTCGTCGCGCTGGGAGAGTGAGGCCGGGCTGCTCGGATCGCTTGCGGCGTCATCGGCCGGGGGCTAACTTGCCGCTCGACTCCATTCGACAAGCCTCGGAAGGCCTTCTCGCGTAAGGACCCACGCCCGCAATGGCTCTCGCCCGGTTCCTGCAGGTCTCGGATCTCCATCTCGGCCGCCCGTTCGCGTGGCTGCCGTCGGATCGGCGTGAGGAACGCCGGCGCGATCAGCAGCGCGCCCTCGAACTGTGCGTCTCCCAGGCGATCGAGCGCGGCGTGCACGGCATTCTCGTTCCGGGCGACGTGTTCGACTCCACGCAGGTGGACGCGGCGCTCCTGACGTTCGCGATCAAGGTGTTCGCCGTGAGCGGCTGCCCGCCGGTCTACGTCGCGCCCGGCAACCACGACCCGGCTTCGCAGGACAATGCGGCGTGGAACGACCGGCTGCTGCAGGCGCGCGGGATCGCCTGGCCCGAACACGTGCACGTGTTCGACTCGCCGGAATGGACCAGCCGTCCCGTGCCGCGCCTTCCGGGCGTGCGCGTGTGGGGCCGCTGCTTCACCTCGGGCGTCGAGAGCACCGACCGGCCGCTCGCCTCTTCGCTGCTCGCACCGGTGACGGGCACCGACCCGATGGGCTTCGAGATCGCGCTGTTCCACGGCTCGCGCGAAGGGCAGTGCCCGCCCGCGCAGAAGATGACGGCGCCGTTCTCGGACGCCGAAGTCGCCGCGTCGCCGTTCGTCTACCACGCGGTCGGCCACTACCACGCGCCCTCGCGCATCGAGCAGCCGCTCACCGAAGGCGTGAAGTCGGCCGGCGCGCGGCTCGCGTACGCGGGCTCCGCGGTCGCGCTCGACTACACCGAAACGGGTTCGCACGGCGCGGTCGAAGTGCGCATCGAGTACGGCCACCGCCTGCCGTTCGTCGAGGTCGAGCCGGTCGAGCTCGACCGCCGCCGCGTCTGCGCGGTGACGTCCGACGTGAACGGCGCCGCGAGCGCGGACCAGATCGACCGCCGGATCCTCAAGGCGCTCGACGTCGCGGGCGCGGGCGAGATGGACTTCGCCTCGGTCGCGCTCACGGGCCGCCTGCCGGCCGGCGTGCGCTGGACGGGGCCGGGCGCCGAACTGCGCAACCGCGTGTTCCACCTGCGCTGGGACGCTTCGGCGTTGCGCCCCGACTACGACCTGTCGCGTTACCGCGAGGGCGAGGGCAAGACGACCGAAGAGCGCTTCGCGCGCGAACTGCTCGCGCAGATGGACGCGGCCACCGATCCCGCCGTGCGTGCCGAGCTCGAGCGCGCGCTCTTCCACGGGCTCGACGCGTTCAAGCTTCGCGAGGTCTCGCCGGCCTGGGAAGAGGTGGCCGGATGAAGCTGCTCAAGCTCGACGTGAAGGGCTTCGGCCCGCTGCGCGGCGAATGGACGTTCGCGCCGAACAAGGTGAACGTCGTGGTGGACGACAACGAGCGCGGCAAGTCGTCGCTGCTCGCCGCGATCGCCGCCGCGCTCTACGGCCTCGAGGACGACCGCCGCTCGCACCGCGTGCTCACGCCGCTCGAGCGCTGGCGCCCGTGGCAGGGCGGCGAGTTCCGCGTGGAGCTCGAGGTCGAGGTGACGGGCCGGCGGCTGCGCATCGCGCGCGACTTCGAGCGCGGCACGGTCACGGTGTTCGACGGCGCGGGCCGCGAGGTCACGTCCGAGTTCGTCACGGGGCGCGAGGAAGGCTCGATCGGGCAGGCGCTGCTCGGGCTCGACGCCACGGAGTTCGAGAAGTGCGCGCTGGTCCGCCAGGGCGACATGGACAACGTGGTGCCGGGCGACGAGAAGGCGCGGCGCGCGTCCACGCTGCGCGCGCGGCTCGAGAACGCGGCCGACACGCACATCGGCGACACGAACGCGTCCGAGGCGCTGCGCGTGCTCGAGGACGCGCTGCGCCGCTACAACGCGCCGGAGCTCGAGTTCACGGGCACGGTGGACAACGCGATCGACAAGCTCGAAGCCAAGCGCCAGCTGTCCGAGGCCGAACTGCACGAGCTCGACCACCAGGTGTCGCTCGTGCGTGTGCCGCTCGAGCAGCTCGCGCAGCTCGCCGAGCAGGAGGAAGAGCTCAAGCAGGCGCTGCGCCGGCTCGACGCCGAGCGCCAGTCGGCGATCGCCGCGTCACTGCGCCGCGAACTCGAGGCGAACGACCGGCAGCTCGCCGAGCTGAAGCAGCTCGAAGAGGAAGCGGCCGGACTCGAGTCCGCCGCGCAGCTGCCCGCGAACGCCGAGGCCGAACTGCGCGACACGGTCGCGCGCTTCGACGAAGCGCAGCGCAACCTCGAGACGCTCGAGGCGCGCCGGCGCGAGGAGCTCGCCAAGGAGCGCGAAGGCATCGCGAACGAGCTCGCCGGACTCGAAGCGTACGAACGCTTCGGCGAGGAAGAGGCCAACCGCTGCGTCGCGCTCGCCGCGCAGATGCGCCAGGTCGCGCTCGACGACACGCACCACCGGCACCAGGTCTTCCAGCTGCGCGACCAGCTCGCGGGACAGGGCTACGAGCCCGAGCGCATCCAGTTCCTCACGGCGCGCTTCAGCGCGCTGCCGGACGAGCACCAGAAGCTGCTGCGCCAGCAGAGCGACCTGAACCTCGCGTTCCAGACGGAAGTCGCGACGCTCGAACAGGAGCGCACCGCGGCGACGGAAACGCTGCGCGCGGTGGACGGCGAGCGCAATCGCCGCCGCGTGCCCGCGTGGATCGTGACCGCGCTCGGCGCGGGCGCGGCGATCGCCGGCGGCGTGGTGTTCGCGACGCACGGCGCGCAGGTCGCGTGGGCCGCGCTGCTCGGCGGCGGCGCCTTCGTGGCGCTCACCGGCGTGGCGCTGCTGACGATCGCGTCACGCTCGCAGGCCGCCGAACGCGACGTCGCGCTGCGCAAACTGGCCGACGCGCAGCGCCGGCTGAACCAGCTGCGCTCGCAGCGCGCCGAGAACGAAGTCGGACTCGCCGACCTGTCGCGCCTCATGGGCTACCGCGATTCGGTGGACCTCATGCGCCACTGGGGCGAGTACGCACGTATGATGGAGGACTCCGCGCCACTGCTCCGTGCGCAGGAGATGCTCGCGCAGACCGAGGAGACGCGCCGCGGCGTGAACGAGCAGGCGCTCGCGCTCATGCGCGGGTTGCCCGTCGTGTCGCCGACGCCCGAGACGCTCGAACGCGTCGCGTACGAGGCGCGCCGCGCGCTGCAGGCGCGCCAGCGCCTCGCCGAGCTCGACAAGAGCTGGGAGTGGGTCGAGAAGGAACGCGCCGTGGACGAGGCCGCCGTCGCGGGGCTACGTGAGCGCGCCGTGCGCATCCTGCATTCGGCCGGGCTCGCGTACGACCCCGAGCGTTCGTGGGCCGAGCACGTGGACGAGCTGCACGCACGGCTCGCGGGCCGCTCGCGCTGGAACATGCTCGTCGAGGAACTGATCCCGTTCGCGCGCAAGCGCCTGCTCCCGGACGTCGAAGTGCAGCAGCGCCGCGCCACGCTCGAACAGCTCGAGGCGGCGGGTGCGCGCATCGAGGAGCCGCGCGCGGCCGGCGAGATCGAGACCGAGGCGCAGCAGGCGCGTGCACGGCTCGAGAGTGCGCAGCGCGGCCGCAGCGACCTGCGGCTCGAGGTCGAGGAGACGTGGCGCCGTCACGCGCAGAACCGTCCCGAGCTCGAGGCGCAGATCGCACGGTTCGCGGCGGCCGCGGCGCGGGCGCGGGCGTTCAAGCGCTCGGTCGAGATCGCGCGCGCGACCATCCAGAAGGTCGCGACCGACACGCACCGACGCTGGGCCGACTTCCTCAACGTGCGCGTGGGCGAGGTGCTGTCGCAGTTCGGCACGCGCGTCGAGCAGCTGCGCTTCGGCGAGGATCTCGACTTCTCCGTGCAGATGGACGGCGGCCCGCAGGTCACACGCGGCAAGGCGCACCTGCAGCTCTCGAGCGGCGCGCGCGACCAGCTCTACCTCGCGGTGCGCCTCGCCGTGAGCGAGTTCCTCTCGCGCGGCACCGAGCCGCTGCCGTTGCTGCTCGACGACGCCTTCGCGACTTCGGACGACGAGCGCCTCGAGAAATCCATGCGCGCGCTCGTGCAGGGATTCGGCGCCGGGCACCAGGTGATCGTCGTGACCTGCCACCGCGGACGGCACCAGGAGCTGCGCTCGCGCGATCCGGAGAACTTCGCCGACCGCGTGCACTGGCTCGACCTGCGCGCGAACGCCTCCGCGTCCGCGCGCGCGTAGCGACGGTCGCGCGGCGTGCGCGCGCTGCTCCGCAACGGCGTCGGCTGGCTGCTGCTGTCCGAACTCGCGTACACCGGCATGCGGCTCGCCACGCGCGCCGGCGCGGGCCAGCTGCCGTGGGCGGAGATCGCCGCCGCGCGCTTCTTCGGCGGCGCGATCGTCGCGATCGTGTCGGCGAAGTTGCAGGGCAAGTCGCTGCGCGTGACCGACCAGAAGAACGCCTGGCTGCGGTCCGCGTTCGGAACCGGCGGCGCGCTCGCACTGTTCAGCGCGCTCGGCACGAAGCAGATCTCGGTCGGCGACGCGACCACGCTGTACGCGACCACGCCCTTGTGGGTCGCGATGCTCTCCGGCCCGCTGCTGCGCGAAAAGGTACGCGGCCCGGTGTGGGCGGGCGTCGCGGTCGGCTTCGCCGGCGTCGCGGTGCTGCTCGGCGCGCGCTTCCACTGGAGCGGCGGCGCCGGGCCGGTCGTGCTGCTCGGTGCGGTGAGCTACGCGCTCGCGCTGCTGCGCCTGCGTCGCATGGGACCGCACGAGAGCAGCGAAGCCATCGCGCTGCACATGTCTCTCTTCGCCGGGTGCGCCACGCTGCTCGTCGCGCTGCCGGAGCTCAAGCCCGTGCAGCCGCGCGCCTACCTGCCGCTCGCGATCGCGGCGCTCTCGGGCGGCTTCGGCCAGGTGTTCGTGGGCCGTGCCTACGCGCGCGGCCGCGCCGCGACGCTCTCGGCGGTCGCGTACAGCGGCGTCGTGATGACGTACCTGTTCGAGGTCGCGCTCTTCCACTCGGTGCCCGAATGGCACCAGGCCGCGGGCGCGCTGCTCGTCATCGCGGCCGGGGTGCTGGTGAGTTTGAGGGGTTGACCGTCCTCGCTTCGCCCGTATGCTCGGCCCACTTTTTCTCCACCGTCTCCGTCACCCGTCCCGGGGAGTCCTCATGAAGCGCTGGATCCTGGCCGCGTCCGTGGCCCTCGCGCTGCCGTTCGCCGCCGCCTCGCCCGAGGCGTGCAGCGTCGAAGCCGACCTGCACCCGTTCATGGGCGTGCTCGAGCCCGCGCCCGGTGACATCGCGCCGCCGGTCGGCATGACCGGCTTCTCGCACGACAGCCTCGACGCCCAGCTCGCGCGCGAACGCCGCGCCGCGCTGGTGATCCGCCCCGACACGCTGCGCCGCCACCTGCGCATCCTCACGGAGGACGCGCACGTCGCCGGAACGCCCGCCGACCGCGCGACCGCCGAGTACGTGCGCGACCGGCTCGCCGCGTACGGCTGGGACGCGAAACTCGTCGAGATTCCGGTGCTGCTGAACTGGCCGAAGCGCGTGCAGCTCGAGCTGGTCGAGCCGACGGGCGAGAAGCTCGCCGTGCGCGAGACCGGCGCGGCGTGGGACAAGGACGCGCACGACGCGGGCGTGTTCGACGCGTTCCACGGCTACGGCGCCTCGGGCGACGTCACCGCGCAGGTCGTGTACGCGAACTACGGCGACGTGGACGACTTCGCGAAGCTCGCCGCGATGGGCATCGGCGTGCGTGGGCGCATCGCGCTCGTGCGCTACGGGAAGAACTTCCGCGGGCTCAAGGTCCGCAACGCCGAGCGCGCGGGCGCGGCGGGCGTGCTCATCTACAGCGATCCTGCCGACGACGGTTTCGCGCAGGCCGACGAGTACCCGCGCGGCGCCGGCCGTCCCGCCGACGCGCTGCAGCGCGGCAGCGTGCAGTACCTGTCCGAAGGTCCCGGCGATCCGACGACGCCCGGCTGGGCGAGCGGGCAGAGCAACGGCAAGCTCGCGCGCCTGCCCATGAGCGAGGTGCGCGGCATCCCGCGCATCCCGTCGCTGCCCGTCTCGTGGGGCGAGGCGAAGAAGATCCTCGCGACGCTCGAAGGCCCGCAGGCGCCGAAGGGCTGGCAGGGCGGGCTGCCGTTCACGTACCACGTCGGCCCGGGCTCGGCGAAGGTGCACCTCGCGGTCGAGCAGGACTACGCCATCCGTCCGATCTGGAACGTGATCGCGACCATGACCGGACGCGAGCACCCGGAGCAGAAGGTGCTGCTCGGCAATCACCGCGACGCGTGGACGTACGGCGCGGTGGACCCGAACAGCGGCACGATCTGCATGCTCGAACTCGCGCGCTCGCTCGGCACGCTCGCGAAGACGACCGGCTGGAAGCCGCGCCGCTCGATCGTGCTGTGCTCGTGGGACGGCGAGGAGTACGGCCTGCTCGGCTCGACCGAGTGGGCGGAGGCGAACGCCGCCGACCTGCGCGCGAACGCCGTCGCCTACGTGAACGTGGACGCCGCGGTGAGCGGCAAGGATCTGCGCGCGGGCGGCAGCCACGCGCTGCGCGATCTCGTGCTCGAGGTCGCGCGCGACGTGCGCGACCCGTCGCAGAACCGCGCGCTGTGGAACACGATGATGGACCGCGCGTGGTCCGAGGGTCGCGCCGAGTGGTCGCGCCAGAACCGCCTGCGCCGCAACCGCGGCGAGCAGGTGAAGCCGTTCGAGTGGCAGTTGCCCTCGCTCGGCAGCGGCTCGGACTACACCGTGTTCGTGGATCATCTCGGGGTGCCGTGCCTCGACTTCGCGTTCGCCGGCCTGCAGGGCGCCTATCACTCGATGTACGACGACTTCGAGTACGTGGACCGCGTGCTCGACCCGACCTACGCGCTGCACTCGGCCATGACCGAGCTGTGGTCGCGCGTCGCGATGCGCCTGGCCGACGCCGAGATCGTGCCGCTGCGCTACACGAACACCGCCGAGTTCGCGTACGAGGAGATGCTCGCGATCGAGGAGCGCGCGGACGACGCCGGCGCGGGCCGCCCCGACTCGCTGCGGTTCAACGCCACGCTCGCGCTCGCCAAGCAGGCGGCGGCGCGGCTGCGCAACGCCGCGTTCGCGGTCGAGAAGCGCTGCGACGCCGTGCTCGCGGGCAAGGAACTGTGGCCGGCGGCGGGCCCCGAAGGGATCAATCGTGCGCTCATGAGCGCCGAGCGCGGTTTCGTGGGGCCGGGACTGCCCGGGCGCGAGTGGTTCCGCCACGAGTTGTACGCGCCGGGGCTGAACACGGGCTACGCGCCCGTACCGCTGCCGCGCCTGGCCAGGCCGTGCTCGACCGCGATCCGCGCGCGTACGCGCGAGGCGTCGGGCCGATCACCGACGCGCTGGGCCGCGCGGCCGGCGCGCTCGAAGGCGTGCAGTAGCGCGACCGCCGAACGCACGACGCGGCGTCCCGAGGTTCCGGGACGCCGCGTCGCCGTTTCCCCACGGAGAGGGGACGCGCTATTCGGCCTTGATGAAGCTCGACGAGAGCAGCAGCGCCACGCCGATGGACAGCGGCAGGCCGCCCACGGCCCACACGTTGTCGCCCGCGAGCCGGGCGAGCAGCAGCGCCAGTGCGAGGCCGAAGCAGGTGAACAGCAGGCCCGCGACGATCAGCCCCTGGCGGCGGCGCGCCGCGAGCTGGCGCTCGGTCACCGCCCCGTTCTCGACCGCGGCCCACAACGGATGCGTCTGCATGGCCGGGAGCTTGTCGGGCTCCGTGCCGCGCTCGATCATCGCGATGCGCTCGCGCTGGATCATTTCGGCGATGCTCTGGCGCTGGCGGGAACGTAGGATGGCCGACAGGAAACCGCCGCCGATGCTCAAACCGCCCAGCATCACGCCACCGATGATCACCATGGCTCCGATGTCTTCTCCGTGCATCGCGCTCCTCCTTCGGGGCGTTCGCTCGTGACTCCGCCGCGCACCGTGCGCCGGGCGGGTTCCGCCGATCACGCCCCTTGGACGGAGCCGGGCCTGCGTCCGGTTTCAGCCGGGGAACCGCGCGCGGGCGAAACTTCGCCTGCTCCCGGCTCCGTCCAAGGGGCGATGGCCATGCTCACGGGCTTCGAGAACGCTCCGCCCGCACCCGTCGTCCCGGTGCCGCCGGACGAACGGCAGGTGATCGCGCGCGCACAGCGCGGCGACACCGCGGCGTTCCGCGTGCTCGTCGAATCGCATCGCGCGCGCGCGTACGCGCTGGCGCTGCGCGTGCTGCGCTCGGGGGCGGACGCCGAGGAAGTGGCGCAGGACGCGTTCGTGAAGGCGTGGGCGGCGCTGCCGACGTTCCGGGGCGACGCGAGCTTCTCGACGTGGTTGCACCGGATCGTGTGGCGGCGCGCGCTCGACCGGCTCGCCGAAGCGAAGGCGAGGCGCCGGCGCGAGGAGGCCGTGGCGGCCGACGCGCCGCTGCACGCGCCGCCGGAGCACGAGTCGGGCGGCGCGGCGGAACCGTTCGCCGAGCGGCTGCTCGAGGCGCTGTCGCCGCAGCAGCGCGCGGCCGTCGTGTTGTTCTACTTCGAGGACCGTTCGATCGCGCAGGCCGCGATGGTGATGGGCTTGCCCGAGAACACCTTCAAGACGCACCTGCATCGTGCGCGCGCCGCGCTGCGCGAGGCCTGGCGGCAGCAAAGGAGTGAAGAGCGATGAACTGCGAACTGTTCGCGCGACTGCTGAACGAAACGGGCGGCGAACACCTGCCCGAGGAAGCGTTCCGTCACGCGGCGCACTGCGCGCGCTGCACGCAGGCGTTCGCCGACGCACGTTCGCTCGAACGCATGCTCGCCTCCGAAGGAGGCGCGAGCGCTCCCGGCGACCGCTTCACCGACACGATCATGGCGCGCGTCGATGCGACGCCGCAGGTGCGCGTGGCGCCCGTCGCCGTACCGCGCTCGACGTGGCGCGACCTGGTGAACGCGCCCGTACTCGCGTCCGCGGCGTCGGCCGTGGCGCTGCTCGCGCTCGCCGCGAGCGTCGGGTTCGATCCGGCGCGCATCGCCGAGTTGCTCACGCCGGGGCGCGCGTTCCAGTGGACGCTGCCCTCGCTCGCGATGACCGGTCCCGTGGCGCAGTACACGTGGTGGGGGGTCGCCGGCTCGCTCGCGGCCATCGCGATCGTGGCCGGCTGGCTCGTGGGCTCGCTCTGGGGCGAGGCCGGCGTGCGCGGGCGTTGATTTCGAGTCGGATCGCGCCCGGACCCGGGCGTCGGCGCGATTCCTGACAACGCCGGGGCGCGGCCCCGGGCATACTTTCGGGACATGCACGCCCCCAACCGGCTCGCCCGCGAGAAGTCTCCGTACCTGCTGCAGCACGCGCACAACCCCGTGGACTGGTATCCGTGGGGTGAAGAGGCGTTCGCACGCGCGCGCGAGGAGGACAAGCCCGTCTTCCTCTCCATCGGCTACTCGACGTGTCACTGGTGCCACGTCATGGAGCGCGAGTCGTTCGAGGACGCGCGCATCGCCGAGCTGCTGAACGCGCACTTCGTGTGCATCAAGGTGGACCGCGAGGAGCGCCCCGACGTGGACCGCGTGTACATGACCGCGATGCAGGCGATGCGCATGGGCGGCGGCTGGCCACTCAACGTGTTCCTCACGCCGGAGCGCGCGCCGTTCTGGGGCGGCACGTACTTCCCACCGACGTCGCGCCGGGGCATGCCCGGCATGGACGAGATCCTCGCGCGCATCCACGGTGCGTGGCTCGAGCAGCGCGAGCAGATCGAGGCCGGCGGCGCGCAGGTGCTCGACCTCGTGCGCTCGCTCGCCGCACCGGGCGAGGGCGAGGAGTCGCGCGACGAACTGATCGCGCAATGCGCGGCGGCGCTCGCGCGCTCGTACGACGCGGCCGAAGGCGGTTTCGGCGGCGCGCCCAAGTTCCCGAGCACGGTGAACCTGCACTTCCTCATGCGCTGGTGGGCGGCCGAGCCCGCGGCGCGGGACGAGGCGCGCGCGATGTGCGTGCACCAGCTCGAGGCCATGCGCGCGGGCGGCATTCACGACCAGGTGGGCGGCGGTTTCCACCGCTACTCGACCGATCGCGAATGGCTCGTGCCACACTTCGAAAAGATGCTCTACGACCAGGCGCTGATCCTCGACGCGTACGTGGACGGCTGGCTCGTGACGCGCGACGCGCGCTGGGCCGAGGTCGCGCGCGGGATCGTGACGAACGTGAAGCGCGACCTCACGTCGGAGCGCGGCGCGTTCTTCTGCGGCGAGGACGCCGACAGCGAAGGCGAAGAGGGACGCTTCTACGTGTGGACGCCCGCTCAGATCGCCGAGGCGCTGCCGCCCGAGGACGCTCGCGTGGTCGCGGAGCACTGGGACGTGACCGAGCGAGGCAACTTCGAGCACGGCACGAGCATCCTGAACCTCGTGCGCGAGCCTGCGCCCGAGGCCGCCGCGACGCTCGCGCGTGCGCGCGAGGCGCTGCTCGCCGTGCGGTCGAAGCGAGTGCGGCCGCACCTCGACGACAAGGTGCTCACCGCGTGGAACGGCATGATGATCGCCGCGCTCGCGCGCGGTGCGCGTGCGCTGGCCGAGCCTGCGTGGGCCGAGGCCGCCGTGCGCGCCGCCGAGTTCGTCTGGAACGAGCTGCGCGATCCGAAAACCGGCGCGCTGCTGCGCCGCTGGCGCGAGGGCGAAGCGAAGGGCGCGGGCCAGCTGGACGACTACGCGCACTACGCGCGCGGCTGCGTGGAGCTGTTCGTGACCACGCACGACGCGCGCTGGCTCGAGCGCGCCGTCCTGGTGACTGACGCCATGCTCGAACGGCTGTGGGACGACGAACACGGCGCGTGCTTCGAGAGTCCCGCCGCCGATTCCGAGGGTGCCGGAGGCACCCCCATCCGGATGAAGGACGGCTTCGACGGCGCCGAAACCGCGGGCAACTCGATCGCCGCCCACGTGCTGCTGCGGCTGGCCCGGCTCACAAGCCGCGAGGACCTGCAGGTGAAGGCGGACCGCACGCTGGACTACCATGCGACCCGGCTCGCCGGGAGCGCGTGGGCCATGCCGCAGCTGGTCGCGGTCATGATCGAGAGCGCGCAACCGGCCGGTCACGTCGTGGTCAAAGGGGAGCCCTCGCCCGAGCGCGAATCCCTGCTCGCGGTGTATGACTCCCAGTTCCGGCCCTTCCAGGACCGGGTCGTGGTGGAGGACGCGACGCGCGCGGCACTCGCGGCGCTCGCGCCGTTCGCCGCGTCGCTGCCCGCGCGCGAGGGGCGACCCACCGCGTACGTCTGTGTGCAACACCGCTGCCGGCTTCCGGTGCAGACGCCGGAGGAACTGGCGGCCGAGCTCGATTCGCAAGGGGACAACCGATGAAGCGACTGTGGGTGACGTTCGTGGCGCTGATGGTGTGGGTGGGCGTGGCGTTCGCGCAGGAAGGCGCGACCCCGGCCGCGAGCGATCTGGTCAAGGCGTCCGCGCCGTCCGTGAAGCTCACGCCCGGCGCGACCGCGACCGTGAAGGTGCGGCTCGACGTGCTGAACGGCTGGCACATCAACGCGAACCCTCCGGCGCTCGACTACAACATCCCCACGACCGTCACGATCGCCCCCGGGCACGGCGTGGCCGCGGGCAAGCCGAAGTACCCGGCGCCCAAGAAGCAGAAGTTCGCGTTCGAGGATTCCGAACTCTTCGTGTGGGACGGCGCGACCGAAGTGACGCTGCCGCTCACGGCGAGCGCGACGGCCGAGAACGGCACGCACACGCTGAAGGGCACGGTCGCCTACCAGGGCTGCAACGACCAGGTCTGCCTCGCGCCGACCAAGGTGCCGTTCACGGTCGAAGTCACCGTGACGGGCGGCGTCGAGCCCGGCGCCGAAGCCATCGCCGCGGCCGCGAACCCGGACAGCGCGGTGTCGAGCGAAGCGACGCCCGACAGCGGCGCCACGGACGCCGCGCCCTCCGACGGTTTTGCGACCGCCATGCCCGAAGGGGGCGAGAACGCACCGCCGCCCGCGACCGGCGCGGCGCAGGGACTGCAGGACGCGCTCGGCAAGGGCGGGCTGTGGTGGTACCTCGCGCTCTTCCTCGGCGGCCTCGCGCTCAACCTGACGCCGTGCGTGTTCCCCATGCTCGGCATCACCGTTTCGATCTTCGGCGCGCGCCGCAAGGAGCCGCTGCCCAAGGTGCTCACGAACGCGGTCGTGTACGTGCTCGGCATCTGCGTGACGTATTCGGCGCTCGGCGTGGTCGCCGGGCTGACCGGCGGACTGTTCGGGCAGGCGCTGCAGAACCCGCTCGTGAACGTCGGGCTCGGGCTGCTGCTCGTGGCGCTGTCGCTGTCCATGTTCGGCGTGTACGAGATGCAGGCGCCCACGTGGGTGCTCGACAAGGTCGGCGGTGCGAACACCGGCTCGATCGCCGGGCTGTTCGTGTCGGGCCTCGCGGTCGGCGTGATCGCCGCGCCGTGCGTCGGGCCGTTCGTGGTGGCGCTGCTCGCGATCATCGCGCAGAAGGGCAGCGCGCTGTTCGGGCTGCAGGCCATGTTCACGCTGTCGCTCGG
>JBGANH010000020.1:17780-23774 GCA_044222365.1 Candidatus Eiseniibacteriota bacterium | reverse complement strand
TGGACAGCGCCAGCTGGAGCAGGATGCCGGTCAGGAAGAGGAAGATGGCGATCGCCGTCGGCAGGCCCGGCCTCATCCATAGCAGCGCACCGCCCAGGAAGAAGAGCGCGATGAACGTGGTGCCGGCGACGATCGGCCCGAGCGCGGGGCCTTCGCCGAGCCGGCGGCGGAGCAGCTTGCAGCCCAGCACGTAGGTGCCGGCGAGCTGGCCGGCGTACGACGCGACGGGGCCGACGAACCACATCATGATGCCGATGGGCGCCCCGATCAGCGTGAAGATGAGCAGCAGCGACACGATCGGCCAGCCGAACCACGCGAGCACGGCGACCACGACGGACAGCACCGTGCGGCGCGAGGACGTCACGGCGATCCGGGCGAGGCGGCTGGGGAACAACGTCGCGAACACCCAGCCGAAGAGCACCGACAGCAGCCATCCGGTGAAGATGAACGCGATCACGGTCGGCAGCATGGGCATGCCGAGCGTGAGCGGCAGGAACTCGAGCGAAACGCTCTGCCCGCCGATCTGCGTGCTGTCCGCTTCGGACACGGCGCCACCGACGGAGACGGCGTCACCGCCGACCTTGGCGCCCTGCTCGAGCGTCGAGGAACCGAGTACGGCGACCGCGTTGCCGGCCACTTCGCCCGCGGAGCGGAACGAGCCGAGCACCGAAACGGCATCGCCCTCGACGTGCGCGCCGCGCTCGATCGAGACCGACCCGAGCACCGCGACCACCGCGCCCGTGACCGAGCCCGCGATCCGGCAGTTGCCGCCGATCGCGACGACGTCACCGTCCACGCGGTCGCCGGCCTTCACCTCGGCGTTCGACAGGAACCGCACGACGCCGGTGCCGTCCTCGATGATGAGCGCGCCGGAGCCGAAGGAGTCGGGATCGGTGGTGATGCGCGTGGAGTGCGGGTCGGACGTGTCGGTGGTGATCTGGACACCCGAGGCGTCCACGGTGACGCGGCTGACGACCCCGCTGCTGTCACCGTTCGACACGGTCCGGATCGTGACCCGGGCCGAGGCGGGCGAGGCGAGCATCGCAGCGCAGGCGAGCGCGCAGAGCGCGGCGGCCGCGCGGCGGCGGAACTCAGAAGCCGAGAATGCCCACATGGTGATCTCCCTCTGCGGCGGTGTGCTTCTCACGAGGCCGCATCCACCAGATCATGCCGATGCAGGCGAGCACCGCGGCGCAGACGATGAACGCCACGGCGGGCTGCATGAGCGGCAGCCGGAGCGCGCGGGCGACGGGCCCGAGCTTGCCCAGCAGGTTCATGCCGAGATGCAGCAGGTCGACGATCTGGAGCGCGGCGGCGTTGAGCGACTTCAGGACGAAGAGAAGCGAACCGACGAGGGAGCGGGTGGCGTCGGCGGCGAGGCTGTACGTCCACTGGCGCGGTCCGGGGAGGAACACGGCCGCGGCGATGGCCGCCACGCTGGCGGCGACCGCGGAGCCGTAACCCCAGAGCGCGAACTTCGGCCAGCGCGACACGTGCGCGGGCATCACTTCGGCGAGCACGCGGTCGGCGAGGTCGGCCGACGGCGAGAGCAGCGGCAGGGCGTCGAGATCGGCGAAGACGCGGCGATAGATCGCGAGCTCCCCGGCGCAGGCTTCGCACGTGGCGAGGTGTGCTTCGAAGGCCACGCGCTGGGCCGGCACGAGCTCGTCGTCGAGGTAGTCCTGGATGTGGTTCGAATCGGGGCAGTGGTTCATGACGTTTGGCCTTCGATGCGGTCCTTGAGAAGCGCACGCGCCCGGTGAATCCGGGCTTTCACGGTTCCGAGCGGGACTCCGAGGGCCTCCGCGATTTCCTCGTACGACAGGTCCTGCTGGTGTCGAAGCAGGACGACGATCCGGTAGTGCTCGGGGAGCGACTGGATCAGCTCGCTCGCCCAGGTTTCTTCTTCCGCGTGTGATGCGGCTTCGTCCGGGCGAAGCCCGGTGTCTTCCACATCGAGAGTGCGTTCTTCGGTGGATCCGGGCTCCGAGACCGTCAGCGAGACCGTCTTGACCCGGCGCCGCCTCAGGTGATCGATGCCCAACCGCGTCGCGATCGTGAAGAGCCAGGCCGTGAACGGTCGCTCGATGTCGTAGCGATCGAGGGCCCGGAACATCCGCACGAACGTTTCCTGCGTCAGGTCTTCCGCGTCCTGAGGGCTCCGCACGACACGCATGAGCACCGAGAACACCGGTCGCTGGTAGCGCTGGACGAGGTCCCGGCAGGCTCTTTGGTCACCGGCCAGACATCGGCGGATGAGATCCGCGTCTTCTCCGCTCACGCCACCCCCACCTGACTGGGCCGTTTACGGGGAAACGCAGGGGAAGGTTTCATGGGCGCGGACCTTAGGAGGGGCGTCCGGGGACGGTCAAGAAATCGGGCCCTCCGGACCCACGAACGGCCCCGATCGCGGGCCGGATTGGCTCCCTCGTCGTGGTCACTCGGGCGTGGTCGCGCCCCGCGCGGGGCATGACCTTGACGCTTCCGAGGAGCGGCTCGTAGCTTCCCAGCCATGATGACCATCAGCGCAGTACACGCACGCGAAATCCTCGATTCCCGCGGGAATCCGACGATCGAAGTCGAAGTCATGCTCGAGAGCGGAGCGCTGGGTCGCGCCGCGGTCCCCTCGGGCGCCTCCACCGGAGAGCATGAGGCCGTCGAACTCCGCGACGGCGACGCCAAGCGCTACAAGGGCAAGGGCGTCGAACAGGCCGTCCGCAACGTCAACGAGACCATCGCTCACGAAATCGTGGGGATGGACGCATTCGACCAGGCCGGCGTGGATGCCGCCCTGATCACCCTCGACGGAACCCCCAACAAGGGCCGTCTGGGTGCCAACGCCCTGCTGGGCGCCTCGATGGCCGTGGCGCATGCCGCCGCGGCGTCGCTCGACGTCCCGCTCTACCGCCACCTCGGTGGCGCGCACGCGCACACGCTGCCCGTGCCCATGATGAACGTGCTCAACGGCGGCAAGCACGCGGACAACAACGTCGACCTGCAGGAGTTCATGATCGTGCCGGTCGGCGCGTCGTCGTTCCGCGAAGCGCTTCGCTGGGGTGCCGAAGTCTTCCACTCGCTCGCGTCCGTGCTCAAGAAGCGCGGGCTGTCCACCTCCGTCGGTGACGAGGGCGGCTTCGCGCCGAACCTCGGCTCCAACGAGGAGGCGCTCCAGGTGCTCACCGAAGCGATCGAGAAGGCCGGCTACAAGCCCGGCGACCAGATCGCGCTCGCGCTCGACGTCGCCTCCAGCGAGATCTACAAGGACGGCGCGTACGTGCTCGAAGGCGAAGGCGGCAAGAAGCTCAGCGGTGCCGACATGGTGGACTGGTACGCGGGCCTGTGCGGCCGCTACCCGATCGTCAGCATCGAGGACGGTCTCGCCGAGGACGACTGGGCTTCGTGGGCGCTCATGACGCAGAAACTCGGCAACAAGCTGCAGATCGTCGGCGACGACCTCTTCGTGACCAACGTCGAGCGTCTCTCGCGCGGCATCCGCGAGCGCACGGGCAACTCGATCCTCGTGAAGGTGAACCAGATCGGCACGCTCAGCGAGACGCTGGCCGCGATCGAGATGGCGCACCGGGCGGGATACACGTCGGTCATCTCGCACCGTTCCGGCGAGACCGAGGACGTGACGATCGCGGACCTCGCGGTGGCGACGAACGCCGGCCAGATCAAGACCGGCTCGCTGTGCCGCACCGACCGCGTCGCGAAGTACAACCAGCTGCTCCGCATCGAGGAACAGCTCGGTGGCAGCGCGTTCTACCCGGGCCGCAAGGCGTTCAAGGCCCTGGCCTGAGTTCATCGGCGCCCGGGCGCCAGGACGGCGCCCGGGTGTTCCGCTTCACGCACACGGAGGTGTCATGAAGCCGCGCGACATTGCGGGTCGGGTGCTGCGGCGCCGGATCGATTCGCCCTACCACGGCCCGAGCCGCTGGCCGGTGCGCCCGCGCTGGATACTGCTCGTGCTCTCGCTGTGGGCCGCGTGGGTCGCGTTCAATCCCGACCACGGCCTCCTGCGCATCCGCGAGCTGCGGCGTGAACTCGACGACTCGCGCGCCGAACTCGTGAGCGCGAAGTCCACGAACACGGCGCTCGACAAGCGGCTCCGGGATCCGGTCGGCCAGGCCGAGCACGCGGAGGAAGTGCTGCGGAGCCAGGGCATGGCGCGCCCGGGCGAGATCATCTACCGCTTCGATCCCGCGACCCCGGATTCCGTCGCACGCTGAACCGCGCGCTCGCGCCGGCTAAGACGGAAAAAGAAGAACGGCCGCCTCGATCAAGGCGCCCGCTTCTCTTTGCGTCCGGTGTGGCCGTCAGAATCCGATGCCGACCGCCATCTTGAACCCTACCCCTCCCACGTCGAGCGTCTCCGTGAGCGGGAACGGTGAAGCCGCGTTCGGGAGCGCACCCGGGGGCGTGTACGTGTCCTCGGTGACGACCATGTTGCGCAGCTGGCCGCTGCGATAGACGACCGAGAGCAGCGCCGAGAAGCGCGACGCGAAGAACATGTGCGCGCCGCCCTCGAGGTAGTAGCCGGGAGAATCCTGCGTCTGCGAACGGCGGAAGGTGCCGCGCCAGTCCACGTTCGTCGCCGAGTCGGCGCTCACGACCGTCTGGTACGCGGCCGCGCGGGTGAACGTGTACTGCACGAGGCCGCCACCGACGAACGCGCGGGCCTGGAAGTCACCCTGGTTGTACGGCTGCAGGTAGTACGCACCACCCACGTGCACGGGCACGGTGATGACTTCGGTGCGGATGTCCACGGACTGCGACAGCGCCGGAAGGAACTCCAGGCGGTGTCCCGCCCGCAGGTGCCCGACGCCCGCCGAGACGGCGAAGTTCGGACGCACGAAGTAGCGGAGCTCGCTGTCGAAAAGCCAGGAGAACGAAACGCGCGGCATCTCTTCGTACTGCCGCGGGTTGAGGCTCACCTGGTTGAAGTGATCGATGGCGTCATTGAAGTCGCCGCCGTTCACCCCCGTCGGCACACCGGCGAGCATGAGGCTCAGGCGGTGCACTTCGGCGGCGGCATGGGCTTCGACTGCCGTGAAAGCCGCGGCGCACAGGCAAATAAGCGCTGCCGCGACGACGGCTCCGGGCCGGAATCGGGTCAACGGAAACCTCCGGAGATGGGTCTTCAAAGGGATTCAAAAGGCGGACTACCCGGTCGGAAGCGCGCAGCATAATGATGTGCCCGCGCAGGCGCAACGCGGGAGGCATGCGGCCGGGCAACTTGACAGCCCGGGGGTCGCCGAGTAGTTTCCGCCACGTTGATGCGGGGTGGAGCAGCCTGGTAGCTCGTCGGGCTCATAACCCGAAGGTCGCTGGTTCAAATCCAGCCCCCGCTACCAATACCGTCGCCTCGGTGGGGTAAACCACCGAGGCGCGACCCATTTTGGGAGCTTGGAGCTGCTGCCCTCCGGGCAGCGAGCCTGCCCCACCCCGCTGCGCTTAGGACGAAGGCCGCGCCCCCGATCGGGTCGCGGCCTTCGTCGTTTGCACGGGACGCCCGGCGCTCAGGCGAGCGGCTTACCGCCTCCGGCCTGCGTACCCTGCGGCAGTTCGTCGCGATCCTGGAACTCGGTCGCGAGGATGTCGCGCGCCTTCCACGCCAGCCAGCCCAGCGCCGCCGCGAACAGCGCGAGCGGCAGGAAGGTCATGAGCATGGTCATGTCGAAGAACGCCTTCCGGCTGTTGTCGTTCGCGCCGTTCAGGCACACGGCGCAGGCGTGCGCGAGCGAAGGCACGCACGCCAGGACGGCCGCCGCGGACACACCGGAGAATCGCTTCACCGCGCTCACAGGTACACCCGCCAGTAGAGCACCGGCCAAACGAGCACGACGAAGTACCAGAACATCTCGACCGCGATCAGCCGCGACTCGGTGAGCTGGTTGCGGCTCATGCGCAGCCACGCGAGCCCGAGCGCGAGGATCGCCGCGACGGCGTGGAGCGCGTGCGCGCCGATGATCACGTAGAAGAACGAGCCCAGCT
>JBGANH010000020.1:0-17773 GCA_044222365.1 Candidatus Eiseniibacteriota bacterium | reverse complement strand
GGTGTTGAACGCCGTGCGCTCGAACGGCAGGCGCGGCTGGTCGGGCGGAGGCCACGCCCCTTCGGGCACGGCCTTGCGCACGATCACGAACGACGAGAAGAAGCCGGCGAAGAGCATGATCTCCGTGAAGATGAAGATGCCCATGCCCAGCGCGCTGTGCTCGCCGAAGCGACCACGGCGCGCGGGTGCCACCGCCGGCACGGCGGGTTCAGTGGCCGGGCGCATGCTCGCCACCCGCGGCGCTGTCGTGCGCCGCGCCGTGTTCGCCGGACGCGTGCTCCGACTGCGGCGGCAGGTGATGCCAGCCCGACGTCTTCTCCCAGCGCTGGCCCGAGTCGCGGCCCACGTCGGGCGAGATGCCGGCGTACATGAGCACCATGAACACCAGCGCGAGCGCCAGGATCCAGTGCACGATCGGCTTCTCGACGTCGAGGTGCATGAACTTGCGCGCCACGATGTACGCCTTCACGAGCGCGATACCGAAGGCGGTGACGAGCGTGAGGACCTGGATGTGCGCCATCGGGCCGACGACGGAGACGACCAGCAGCCCGAGGAGGAGCGCCCAGACCTTCACGTAGTTGGTCTGGTGGTGAGACCCGGCATGTTCGGACACGTCGCTCTCCTTCCTACTTGGCGATGTACAGCAGGGGGAACAGGAAGATCCAGACGATGTCGACGAAGTGCCAGTACAGCCCGACGTTCTCGACGCGGTGCAGGTCCTGGTTCTTCTTCGCGCTGGAGGCGACCCAGAGCATCACGAGCATGCCGGCGAGCACGTGGAAGCCGTGCAGCCCGGCGGCGGTGTAGTAGTAGCCCCAGAACCCGCCGGACTGGATCACGAAGCCCTCGCGGATCTCGTGCGTCCACTCGAAGGCCTTCACGATCAGGAAGATCAGGCCGCCGAGACAGGTGAAGTAGAGGTACTGCGCGGCCTTCTTGCCGTCGTGCTTCTCCGCCGCCTGGTGCGCGAGCACCGCGAACAGCGAGGACGTCAGGAGCACGAAGGTGTTGAAGGCGCCGGCCCACGTGTTCGTGTGCGAGGCCTGCTCGCCCCACTCGACATGCGCGAGGCGATTCATGATGTAGGAACCGAGCACTCCTCCGAAGATGACGATTTCGGAGACGAGCACCCACCACACCGCCAGTTTTCCGGTGGCGATGTTCATCGAACTGCGGGTCGTCGCGATCGGCTTCACGGGCGGCCTCCTCAAGCCTTCTCGTTCTGCGGCCAGTAGTCGAGTTCACGGCCCTCGACGCTGTACTCGTAGGGGCCGCGGTAGCAGTTCGGGAGCTCGGCCCAGTTGCCGTGCGGCGGCGGGGAATCGGCCGTCCACTCCAGCGTGTTGGCCTTCCACGGATTCTTGTCCGCCTTCGGACCGCGGAACATGCTCGTGATGAAGTTGACGAGGAACACCGGCTGGAACGCGAGCATCACGACCAGCGAAACCGTCGCGATGACACGGAGCATCTGCAGCTCCGGCGTCGCGAGGTGCGGGAAGCTGTGGTAGTCGAAGATGCGGCGGTGCTCACCGGCGGCGCCGAGAATGAACAGCGGGATGAAGATGCCGTTGAAGGGAATGATCGTTCCCCAGAAGTGCACCTTGCCCCAGAACTCGTTCATGTGACGGCCGAACATCTTCGGGAACCAGTACGTCACACCCGACATGACCGCGATGATCGCGATCGGGAAGAACGTGTAGTGGAAGTGCGCCACGACGAAATAGGTGTCGTGGAAGAAGATGTCGGCGCCACTCGAACCCAGGTAGATGCCCGTGACGCCGCCGAGCATGAACTCCGCCATGAAGGCGAGCGCCCAGAGCATCGGCGTGGACAGCGTGATCGAGCCGCCGTAGAGCGTCGCGATGTACACGAAGCACATCTCGGCGATCGGGATCGAGATGAGCACGGTCGTGACCGTGAACACGTTCGCCATGCGCGGGTCGATGCCGGCGACGAACTGGTGGTGCGCCCACACGAAGAAGCTGAGCACGCCGGTCGCGACGATCGTGTAGATGACCGTCTTGTAGGCGAACAGCTTCTTGCGCGCGAACACCGTCATCACCTCGGCGACGATGCCCATGGCGGGCAGCAGCACGACGTACACCTCGGGGTGACCGAAGAACCAGAAGAGGTGCTGCCAGAGGATCGGGTCGCCGCCGCGGTTCGGGTTGAAGAAGCTCGTGCCGAGCAGCTGGTCGAACAGCAGCATCACGGCGCCGGCGACGAGCGGACCGACGGACGCCATGAACAGGATGCTCGCGATGACGATCGTCCACACGACGATCGGCACGTCGAACGCCTTCATGCCCGGCGCGCGCGCGTTCATCGCGGTGACGATGAAGTTGATGCCGCCGAGGAGGAACGCCACGAACTCGAGCGCGACGGCGCCGAGCCACAACGACGATCCGAGCGGTGTGAGATTGAAGTCCTTGTTCGCCGACAGCGGCGGATAGGCCGTCCACGCGCCGCCGAAGCCGCCGTTCTGCACGACGAGCGAGGCGATCAGCATGAGCACGCTGAGGAAGAACATCTGATAGCTGAGCCGGTTCAGGCGCGGGAACACCATGTCGTCCGCGCCGATCATCAGCGGGATGATGTAGTTGCCGAAGCCGGCGATCAGCACGGGCATCGCGACCCAGAAGATCATGATGCTGCCGTGGTTCGTGATCAGCATGTTGTACTGGCCCGGCGAGACCAGGCCCCAGCCCGGCACGGACTGGCCCGGGAAGGCCAGCTGCATGCGGAACACGTAGGCCATGAACGCGCCGAGCAGCGCGAGCAGCATGCCCGTGAACATGTACTGGAAGCCGATGATCTTGTGGTCCGTGGACCAGAAGTACTTCTTGAACCAGCCCTCGTCGTGGTGCGCGTGCGCCCCGGCGTGGTGGTCGTGCGTGTCGTGATGGTTGGCCATGTCGCTCCCCGTCACTGCTGCCCGGCCGCGGCCGAGGTGGAATCCGAAGAAGTGGCGTCGGTCGACGCGGCATCCGTGGCGGTGGCGTCCGTGGCCGTTTCGTCGACGGCCGGCGCGTGCGCGGCGAGCCAGGCGGCGCGCTGCTCCGCGGACTCGACGACGAGCTTCGCGCCCATCACGCCGTGGCCGATGCCGCAGATCTCGGCGCACAGGATGTCGTAGTCACCGGGGCGCGTGGGCTTGAACCAGCCCGTGTAGATGCGGCCCGGGACCGCGTCCTGCTTCATGCGGAACGCCGGAATGAAGAAGCTGTGCAGCACGTCCTTCGATTCCAGCTTGAAGTGGTACGTCTTGCCGTTCTCGACGTGCAGCTCGTCGGTCGTGAAGACGTCGTCCGCGGTGTCGAGGGAGTCATCGGCGCCCGGATCCTGGAACGTCCACGCCCACTGCTGCGACGTGACGCGCACGGTGCGGTCGGCGGGCGGAAGCGTCTGCTTGATGTGCACCCACACGCGGATGGCCGCGATGATGATGAACACGTCGAAGACGAGCACGAGGCCGTGGGGAATGTTGATCCACTGCTTCAGGTGCTTTTCCTTGCCGGTGATGTACTGGGCCTTGACCCCTTCCTTCTTGCGGAAGCGGAAGATGAGCCAGAAGAACATCGCTTCGGCGGCGATGAACCAGAAGCCGACGAGAATGGTGACCAGCCAGACCAGCTGGTCCACATCGCCGGAGTAACTCGCGGCGGCTGGGATGAAGCGTTCGAGCATCGGGTGGCGTTCCCTCTCTCAGCGGACGTAGAGGAGCACGGCGCCGACGTACAGCACCGTGAGAATGACGGTGAGGATGAAGGTCCACTTGCCGACGGTGTTGCCCCAGTCGTCGGACGGACGATCGCTGTGGTCAGCCATGGGCGCGTTCTCCTCGGGTCACTTGACCGGAATGGTGCGGATGTAGGCCACGACGTCCTTCATGGCCGTGCTGTCGGCGAGGGTCAGCGCCATGGCCCGCATCTGCGCGCCGTAGGTGTCCTCGGGATGCGTTCCACGCATGCCGCTGTGGAACTTCTGGAGCTGCAGGTACAGGTACCAGTCGGCCTGGCCGGCGAGGCGAGGCGAGCCGACGGCCTCCATGCCCTTGCCGTCGGCGCCGTGGCAGGCGATGCAGACCGACGTGTACGTCGTCTCGCCCGCGGCCTTGTCGCCCTCGGTCATCGTCTGGGCCTGCGGCACGATCGGCAGGCCGGCGACGTACTTCGCGACGCCCTCGAGATCGCCCGCGTGGTACAGCGACCGCGCCATCGGGCGCATGCGGTGCCCTTCCATGTCGTCACGCTGCGCGCCGCGCACGTCCTTCTGGAAGTTCTGCAGCTGCCGGACGAGGTACCACTCCGGCAGGCCCGCGATGGACGGCGCGCGCAGGCGGGCGTTGCCGCCACCGTTCTCGCCGTGGCAGGGCACGCAGGTGTTGAACACGAGCTTGCCCTGGGCGGCGCCGGTCGAGGGCGCCGTCCCACAGCCGGCAACCACCGCCGCCGTGGCGGCGATGGCCAGCAATCCGATGTAGGCCTTCTTGAGCAATGCATCCTCCATGTCCCGGGGTCGCTTCCATTGGGGAAACGGGGACGGATATCCCCTGTCGGCTCGCGGAAACGGGTCGGCCGGGGCTTCCGCCATCACACGGACGGCGCGTTATACATGATTTGGCGGGGCTTGACTACCCCTTGACTATATCCACATCGCGCCCGTCTCCCGCCGGAGTCCGGATGGATGGACCGTGTTGGCCTAGGCAGCTCGAAGACCGAGGAACGCGTCCACGGTCATGGCCAGGAACAACACGAACAGGTACGCGATGGAAAAGCGGAACAACTGCACGGCATGCACGGTCTCGGGCCGCCGGTACAGGCGGACCGCCCCCGCGAGGAACAACGCCCCCAGCACCGCCGCGGCGCCGAGGTAGAGCGGGCCGAAGCCCGCGAGCGGGCCGGCCGCGAGCGTGAGCGGCACGAGCCCGAGGGTGTACAGCAGGATCTGGCGCCGCGTCTCCGGCTCGCCGTGAGTGACCGGGAGCATCGGGATCCCCGCGCGCACGTAGTCGTCGCGGCGGTACAGCGAGAGCGACCAGAAGTGTGGAGGCGTCCAGAAGAACACGATCGCCGCGATCAGGACCGCGGGCAGCTCGATCCGCCCGGTCACCGCGACCCACGCGATGATGGGCGCCGACGCCCCGGCGCCACCGCCGATCACGATGTTCTGCGGCGTCCGCCGCTTGAGCCACACCGTGTAGACGATCGAGTAGTAGAAGATGTTGAGCATCGCGACCATGGCCGCGAGCGGATTGCAGGCGACGGTCAGGATGGTCCACGAGAGCCACGCGAGCAGCAGCCCGAGCGCCGCCGCGGCCGGCGGCTGCAGCACGCCCGAGGGCAGCGGCCGGGTGCGCGTACGCACCATGAGTCCGTCGATGTCACGGTCGAAGTAGTGGTTCAGCGCCGCGGCGGCCGCGGCCGCGAGCGAGATGCCGATGCCGGCGCCCCAGAACACGCGGGCGGGCGGCATGCCCTTGGCGGCGAGCAGCGCGGCGGGCAGGCCGGTGATGAGCACGAGCAGCACGATGCGCGGCTTGGTCAGTTCGATCCACGCGCGCAGCGTGCGCGTGGCGGACGGCTGCATGACGGCGACGCTCATCGCGCCACCGCCCCGGCCGGCGTCGTCTGCGCGACCGGCAGCGCCGCGAGCCGCAGCGTCGCGACCAGCATCACCGCGAGAATCGCCGCGGCGTTGCCGAGGTGCAGCGCCGAGACCCACACCGGCACTCCGAGCAGCACGTTGCCGACGCCGATCGCGATCTGCAGCAGCACGAGCCGCCCCGCGAGCCGGCCGAGCCAGCGCACCTGAAGGTCGCCCACGCGCTCGGCGCTCACCGCGACGGTGAGCAGCACGATCGTCAACAGGTAGGCCCCGTAGCGGTGCAGCACCTGGAGCCCGACGAGGCCCTCGAGCCGCGGGAACCATTCGCCGTTGCAGGTCGGCCAGTCGGGACACGCGAGGCTCGCGTGGTTCGTGCTCACCATGCCGCCGAGCACCGCCTGGAACCAGACGAGCAGCGTCGCGAGCGCGAACAGCGTCAGCAGCCCGGCCGGCCGGGCCCCCTCTCCCGTCTCCCGGCCCTCGCCGTGCGCGAGCGTCGCGAGCGTGACGAAGGTGGCGAACAGCAGCAGGCCGACGGCGAGATGCCCGCTCACGACGGACGGGTCGAGCAGCTTCCACACGGTCAGCGCGCCGAGCAGGGCCTGCGAGAAATACAGCGCCACCGAAAGCGCGGCCAGGCCGCCGTAGCGCGAGCGCGTCTCGGGACGCATCGCGACCAGCACGACGGTCGCCGCGAGCAGCACCCCGACCAGCAGGGCGAGCAGACGGTGCCCCCACTCCATCAGGATGTTGAACTGCATGGGCGGGATCAGCTGCCCATGGCAGAGCGGCCAGTCCGGGCAGGAAAGCCCGGAGCCCGTCGTGCGCACGATGGAGCCCACGACGATGAGCAGGAACATGAGGATGGCGGTGAGCGTTGCGGTGCGCGCGACCATGCGGTGCGCGCGGGGGGACGGCATGCGCTGGACCTCGAGGTGGTTCGACCGGTTCGGCGAGCTGGGACCTGCCCGGAGCGGCGAGGGGCCGCGGTCACGAGAGATGCCCGAAACGGCAACGCGACCCGGAATTACTGGTCGCGGCGCGGTGAAAAACTAGCACACGCACGCGGCCGCGGACGACCTCTTTTCCGTTTCACCCCGTGGCCGGGGCGAACGGCCTGCCCTCTTGTCAGGGCACGACGCGAACGTCGGAGATCGCGGCCGGTGGGATCACGTCCGTTCCCGTGGAGAGCAGGAAGATCGCGTCGCTCGCCCCGACCGAAACGGTGCCGGCGACGGCCCCGTCGTTCACGAGCGTGGCGACGGTGCCGAGGATGCGGCGCCACGCCGTCCCCATGGGCACCTGCAGCGCCGCGTCGCTCGGGTTGACCAGCACCGTGCCGTGCTGGAAATCGCGGCGCCAGAGGTTGGTGGCGCCCTGCTGGAAGTGCACGTCGTCGAACCAGACGTCGCCCGCCTGCGTGCCGAGGAAGAACTCGAGCGACGAGTTCGCGGCCGCGGTCGGCTGGAGGATGACCTGGTAGTGCGTCCATTCGGTGCCGAGCGTGACGTTGCGCGTCGCCACGGCGCCACCGCCGGGGCGCGTCGCCGTGATCGGCATGACGCGCGGGGACGAGGCCTTCGCCCAGAACGTCACCGAGTAGCTGAGCCCCGGCGACACCGGGATGCTCCCCGCGCTCGTCAGGTTGACGTGCCAGTCCACGGTGCTCGCCGTGGTGATCGAGATGCGCGCCGAAGCGCCGCCCACCGCGGAGGTCGTCGCGTCGCGCGTGTACGTGGCGACGGCCGGTGCGAAGCGCCCGAAGCTCCAGCCGTCCGTCACGTTCGTTTCGAAGTCGGGATTCGAGACCGCGTCCGCGTTCGTTCCCGCCCAGATCATCTGGTAGGGCGCGCCGAGCGGCTGCCCGAGCCAGCCCGTGTGCTGGAGGCTCGTCGAGGAGCGGCCGGTGGCACGGTCCACCGCGTACTCGTCGTACCACCACGCGTGGTAGTTCGCGGTGCGGATGCTGCGGTCCGACGGCCCGAACACTCCGTAGCCGCCGCCGAGCGCCGCGGTCGCCAGTCCGAAGCGCACGCGCCGCGCGTTCTCGGGCGAGTACTGCGCGCCGTCGGCGCCCTGCATCGCGCTGAAGATCCAGTTGTGCGCGGGCTGCACGAAGTTCGCTTCGTCCGCGAAGTAGCCGTGCGGCTGGCTGAGCACGTTGTCGTACCACGTGCCGCCGTTCTGGAACGGGAAGTTCTCGCGCATCCAACCGTTGAACACGGACTGGTGCGCGCTGCCCGCGCAGTTGCCGGCGAGGATCACGTTCGGTCCCGCCAGCCTCCGCAGCCGGTTCGCGAGCGTGTCGGACCCGGCCTGCCACGCGGACTCGAACGCCGCGAGCGACGGATAGCCGGCGCGCGCGTAGTCGATCTGCCGGGTGCCGTCCTGCGACCAGGAGATCGTGTAGCAGTAGACGTCGAAGAACACGCCGTCCCATTCGCCCGTCGAGACGATCGCGTCGTACATGAGATCGGCGAGCCCTTCGGCGACGACGAAGCGTCCGTTCGCGTCACGGCGCGCGAGGTTCACGTTCGCGCCGGGGTACTCCTGCCCGTCGAGCCGGTTGTAGAGGAAGCCGCCGAGATCGCGCACGAGGCGGCGATAGCGGGTGGGGTAGTGGCGCAACGAGTCCGCGTCGGCGGCGGGCCAGATGTCGTGGCCGAGGACGTACGCGAGGATCCGGATGTCGGGATTGCGCGCACGCAGCGCCGCGGCGATGTCGGGCCGGTACGGCGTCAGCGGGTTCACGTCGAGGATGACCTCGTCGTAGCGCGCCGCCTGAGCGATCGCCGTGGTGTCGAGCGCACCGCCCACCGTCACGAACGGCGTGCCGTCGCCCGTCACCGAGCCGTAGAGCCCGAGCCGGGGATAGTCCTGCGCCCGGGCCTCGTTGGGGAACGGGCCCCCGAGGACGGCGAAAAGCGCCACCGTCAGGATCGGGAGGATGCGCCGCGACACGCCGCGGTTATCGGCCCCAAGTGCCGGTCACTTGATGCGCCCGGCGGAACGCAAAACGGCCGCCGGAGCACGTCCGGCGGCCGCGGAATACGGGCGAAATCCCCCGATCACGGACGAAGATTCACCTGCCTGAGATCCACGACCTGCGCGGGCGGCGTGACGTCGTCCCCGAGCAGGAAGAGCGACGAGGCGACGGGCAGGTACTGCGTGGCGCTCACCGAGCCGTCGTTCGTGATGGGGTCCACGGCCCCGAGGATGCGGCGGTACGGGCGCTCGAGCGTGACCGTGGCATCCGACCACTCGGAAGGGTTCACGAGGACCGTGCCGTTCTGGAAGTCGCGGCGGTAGATCGTGGACTCACCCTGCTGCACGTGCACGTTGTCGAACCAGAGCGCGCCAGTCGCCTTGGCGAGGTAGAACTGCAGGTACGTGTTGCCCGAGTGGTTGAGCGTGTTGAACGGCACCTGGTAGGCACGCCATACGTCGTCCACCCACACGAGCCGCGCATCCCACTGCCCCTGCCCCGGCGTGCCGATGATGACCGGTACTTCGCGCGGCGGCGAGGCCTTCGCCCAGAACGTCACGGAGTAGATCGTGTTCGGGTCGAGGCTGATCGCGAGCGGCGTGTTGTAGTTCACCTTCCAGTCGATCGTGTTCGACTGGATCACGTCGATGCGCGTCGAGGAACGGCCGTGACCGGCCGTCGTCGTGTCACGCTTGATGGTCGCCGGCGAGCCGGCGTTGAAGCTCCAGTTCTGGGTCGCACTGGTCTCGAAGTCCCAGTTCACGACGCCGTCCGGCTTGTTCGGCTGCACCCAGACTTCCTGGTACATGTCGCTCAACGGTTGTCCGAGCCAGCCGGTGTGCTCGCGCGACTGCGAGGACTGGCCGGTCTCGAGGTTCACGGCGTACTCGTCGAACCACCAGTTCCACCAGTCGGAGTGATACGCGTCACGGTCCTGGCCGCCGAACACGCCGAAGCCGTCCCCCAGCGTGGCGGTCCCCAGCCCCCAGCGCGCGAGACGCTGGTTGAGGGCGGACGTCCAGTCGGAGCCGGTGTTGAACGTGAAGATGTAGTTGTGGCGCGGCTCGCGGAAGTTGGCTTCGTCCGTCATGTAGCCGCCCGGACGCCAGAACATGTTCGTGTACCACGTGCCGCCGGTCTCGAACGGGAAGCCTTCGCGCATCCAGCCGTTGAACGTCGAGTACTTGGTGCCGAGCGCGCAGTTGCCGACGAGGATGAAGTCGGGGCCGCCCCAGTTGCGCATGAGGTGGGCGATCGTGTCGGTCGCGGCGTGCCAGTTGTTGTTGAAGTCCGTCCGGTTCGTGTATCCGGCCGCGGCGATGTTGATGGACTCGCCGTGCACTTCCGACCAATACATGTCGTCGCAGAGGATGTCGTAGAACAGGCCGTCCCAGATGCCGGAGTCGATCGCGACGTCCTTCCACAGCAGCGCGAGCGAATCGGCGACCACGTAGCGGCCCGAGGCGTCCTTCTTCGCGAGGTTCACGTTGCCCGCGTAGAACTTGTTGTTCCGCTGGTTGTAGAGCCAGCCGTTGTTGTGGTCGAGGATGCGGCGGAACCGGGTCGGGTAGTGGTTCAGCGAGTCGAAGTCGGCCGGATCCCACATGTACTGACCCACGACGTAGGCGAGCATCTTCGCGTCCGGGTTGCGGCGGCGCAGTTCGCGCAGCACGTCGGGCCGGTACGGATAGATCGGGTTCACGTCGAGGATGATCTCCTCGAAGCGCGAGACCTTGTCGAGCACGGACGTGTCGAGGTTCGTGTCGACCGGGAAGTTGTAGAACGGGTACCCGTTGCCGCGGATCGAGCCGTAGTAGGCCAGGCGCGGGTAGCCGTGCGGCGCCACCGGCTGCGTGGCGGTGGCGACGGCTGCGGCGAGTAGTCCGATCACGCCGAGGGAGAGCAGTACTCGGCCGAATCGCTCGGTGAACATCGCTTGGGAACTCCTCATCTCGCGGTTGCGCCCCGGCGTGAAACCGGGGCGGCCAAGTAAAGTGGGCACGAGTATAGTGGGGCCGGCCTGCGCCAAGAAAGGGTGAACCTCACGAATGCCGCTCGATTCCCGCACACGCGAAGCCCGGGAGTACTGCCGCCGGGTCCTGCCGCGTGTTTCCCGCACCTTCGCGCTCAACATTGGGTGGCTCGACCCGGGCCTCCGCGAAAGCGTGCGCACCGCTTACCTGTTGTGCCGGGCGGCGGACGCGCTCGAGGACTCCTGGCCCGACCGGCCGGACCGCATGCGCGAACGATTTGCGGCATTTCTCGCGGCCGTGAGCGGGGATGACCGCGCGGCCGTCGGGATCTCCGAGGAGGCGACCGCCCGCGCCGGGACCGAGGAGGACCTGGGCCTCCTCACCCGGCTCCCCCTCCTGCTCGTGGGGATGCGGGCGCTTCCCGAGGGCGACCGGGCGCTTCTCCAGCGCGCCGTGACCGTCATGGCGGAGGGCATGAGCCGGTACGCCTCCCGGGCGGCCGAGCGCGGACCCGCGGTCCCGTACGTGGACGACGAAGCCGAACTGCACGACTACTGCTGGGTCGTGGCCGGCTGCGTGGGCGTGATGCTCACGGGCATGCTCGAGGCGCGGCGTCCCGGCGGCGCCCCCGAGGCGCGCGCGCGGCGGCACGCGCTCGCGCCGCGCGTCGGCGAGGCGCTGCAGCTCACGAACATCCTGCTCGACTGGCCGGTCGACGTGCGCCGGTCCCGCTGCTACGTCCCCGCGTCGTGGCTCGCCGAGGCGCACCTTTCCGCGGCGGACCTCGTGGACCGCGACACGCCGCAGGTGCGCGCCGTGGCCGCACGGCTGGCGGCGCTCGCGCACGACGCGCTCGACGGTGTCGCGGACTACCTCGAGGCGATCCCGCACCGGCACCTGCGCTACCGCCTCTTCTGCCTGCTGCCCGCGGTGTGGGCGCGGCGGTCGCTGCAACTCGCCGAACGCACTCCCGGGTTCCCGGCGGTCGCGCCGCGCCCGAAACTCACGCGCGCGCAGTTGTGGACTTCGGCCGCACGCGCCGTCTGGTCGGTGGCCGGCGACGGTGCCTCGCGGCGCCTGCTCGCGGCCGCGCCCGCGCACGACTGAGACGCGGACCGCGCGTCAGTTCGGCTGCTCGGCTTCCGCCTCGTTCTCGTTCTCGAGTGCCGCGGCCTCGGCGACGTCGCGCGCCTCGAGCTGGCGCAGCCGCCGCGACACCCAGAGCGCCCCTCCGAGCAGCATCGCCGCGCAAAGACTCGTCGCCGTCGGCGCGCCGAAGCGCTGCGCGATCGTGCCCGCGAGCAGCGCGCCGTAGGGCGCGGTACCGACGAACATGAGCGTGTACAGGCTCATCACCCGGCCGCGAAAGCGGTCTTCGGTGGTCATCTGGATGAGCACGTTCGTGCTCGATACGTAGAGGATGAGCCCGAAGCCCGCGAGCGCGCCGCCGACGAGCATCGCCGGCAGCCAGTGCCACCACGCGAACAGCAGCAATCCGAGCCCGCCGAGCACGAGTCCGACGAGCAGGTGGCGCCGCAGCGCCCAGCGGTCGAGCTTCTGCGTCATGCGAAGCGCCGCGACGAGCGAGCCCGCGCCGAACGCGGACAGCAGCGCGCCGTACTCGCGCGGGCCGGTGTGGAGGATGTCGCGGGCGTAGACGGGAAGCAGCACGTTGTACTGGAAGCCGAGGCCGGCGCAGACGGCGAGCAGCACGAGCAGCTGGCGGATCGAGGGCGTGCCCCACGCGTAGCGAACGCCTTCCTTGAGCGTCGTGCCGATCGGGCGCGCGTCGGCCGGCTCCGTGCGCGGCGGCAGCCGCAGCGCCGAAAGCGCCGCGAGCACGGCGGCGAACGACGCCGCGTTGATCCAGAAGCAACCGCGTTCCCCGAAGGCCGCGAGCATCAACCCCGCGGCGGCGGGACCGAGGATGCGGGCGACGTTGAACGCGGCGGAGTTCAACGCGATGCCGTTCGAGAGGTCCTCCCGGCCGGTCAGTTCGATCACGAACGACTGCCGCGCCGGCAGGTCGAAGGTGTTGACGCAGCCGTAGAACAACGCGAGCAGGAGCACCATCCACGGCTTCACCGCGCCGGTCGTGACCGCGACCGCGATCATCACCGCCTGCACGAGCAGCAGCGTCTGCGTGACGAGCAGCAGCTTGCGCTTGTCCGTGCGGTCGGCGAGCACGCCCGCCCACAGCGCGAGCGGCAGCACCGGCAGGAACTGCGTGAAGCTCAGCAGTCCGAGCATGAACGCCGAGGCGGTCAGCCGATGCATGAGCCAGCCCTGCGCCACGCTCTGCATCCAGGTGCCGACGAGCGAGACGAGCTGGCCGGACCAGTAGAGCCGGAAGTTGCGATGCCGCAGGGCGCGGAGCCCGGGCGCGTGACGAAGTACCGGGGAGTCGGAGGACATGGACACCGCGGAACGTAGCATCCGCGCGCGGCGCAGATGTCAGCCGCGTGTGGCGCGGTGTGGCGTGCATGGGCGCGGCTCCGCTAGCGTGGGCGCATGCACGACGCGCACGAACTCCGCTTTCCCGACGGCTTCCTCTGGGGCGCCGCCACGTCCGCGCACCAGGTCGAGGGCGGCAACACGCGCAACGACTGGTGGCGCTTCGAGGCGACGCCGGGCGTGATTCGCGGCGGGCGAGGCAGCGGCGAGGCCTGCCGCCACCACGAACGCTTCGCGGAGGATTTCGCGCTCGCCGCCGCCGACGGACACACGGCACACCGGCTGTCGCTCGAGTGGAGCCGGATCGAGCCCGAGCCCGGGCGCTTCGATCGCGGCGCGGTGGCGCACTACCACGACGTGCTCGGCGCGCTGCGCGCGCAGGGCATGACGCCCGTGGTGACGCTCCACCACTTCACGAACCCGCTCTGGATCGCCGATGGCGGCGGCTGGGAATCGCGCGAGACGATCGAACGATTCGTGGCGTTCGCGCGCTTCTGCGCCGGGGAGTACGGCGCCGAGGTGGACTGGTGGTGCACCGTCAACGAGCCGGAGGTGTTCGCGTTCCGCGGCTGGGCGGAGGGCGTGTGGCCGCCCGCGGTGCGCGACCGCTCGCGCGCGCTGGTGGTGATCGCGCACCAGCTCGAGGCGCACGGTCGCGCGTTCCGCGCGATCCACGAAGCCGACCGCGTGGACGCCGACGGCGACGGGCACGCGGCGCGCGTCGGCTTCGCCAAGCACCACGTCCAGCTCGAAGCGCTGCGCGCGTGGCATCCGCTCGACCGGCTGGTGGCGCATTTCGAGCACCGCGTCTTCAACGAGGCCGTCGAACGCGCCGCGGTGGACGGGCGCATCGTGCTCGAGATCCCGGGCGCGGCGGGCGTGCGCCGTGACGTGCCCGAGCTGAAGCGCGCGCTCGACTGGTTCGGACTCAACTACTACACGCGCTGGCGCGTGCAGGCGTTCGCCGATCCGCCGCACGTCGCGACGCCGGGTGCGAGCGTGAACGACCTCGGCTGGGAGGTCTGGCCGGAGGGTTTCCGCCGCGCGCTGCACGCGGCCGGGCGCACGGGCGCGCCGGTGCTCGTCACCGAGAACGGCGTCGCCGACGCGCGCGACGCGCTGCGCCCGCGCGCGATCGTCGAGTTCGCGGAGGCGATGCACCGCGCGATCGCCGAGGGAGTGGACGTGCGCGGCTACCTGCACTGGTCGCTGCTCGACAACTTCGAATGGGCTGACGGCTGGCACGGGCGCTTCGGGCTCTACGGAGTGGACGAACGCGACCCCGGCGCGCCCCGCGCGCGGCGCACGAGCGCCGAGGTGCTGGCGCGTCTCGCGCGTGCGCACGCGATCACGCCGGCGGTGCGGGAGGCGGCGGGGCTCGATCCGGCGGCCGGTCGCATGGCGCCCGCCCCGGCGCGCGATTAGACTGCGCCCGCCATTTCCAACGGAGGACTCCCCGATGTGCCCGATGTGCAAGGACCCGAAGTGCCAAGTGAACGAGCAGCCCGACGGCAAGCTGGTGTGTTCGTGCGGCAAGCACGCGTGGCCGAACGCCGCGATCTACGCCGAGGCCTGCCGCAAGGCCAGCCTCACGGTCGTGAAGGCCGTCCACAACTGGACGCAGTCGCTGTAGGCGAATCTCCGGCGGCTCAGGCCTCGCCGGCCGGGCCGGCCGGGCCGCCCAGCGCGCGCAGTTCGGACGCGACGTCGTCGAGATCCACCAGTTCCGGGATCAAGCCGTGTGCGCCGTGTTCGCGCGCGAACGCAGCGCCTTCCTCGAGCGACACGACACCGCCCGCGCGCAGTTCGTTCGCGAGCACGGGAATGCCGTCACGCCGCAGCGCCGCGAGCGCGCCCGCGGCGTCCGGCTTCATCGCGTAGCCGCGCGGGTTCACCGGCGCGATCACGAAGTCCGGCTCGAGGCCCCATTCGTGGAGCCGGCGCACGAGCAGCCCGAGGTGCGCGGTCTCGAATCCGGCGAGGCCGTCGAATCGCGCGCGACCCCACGACAGCATGCGTTCGAAGAAGCGCGCGTTGCCGGCCGCGAGCGCGAGGTCGGTCGCCTGCGCCGCGACCGCGAGTCCGCGTCGGTCGCGCGGCGCGAGCAGGCGCGCACCGTGTTCACAGCGCGCGGCGACCGCGGCGGACAGCTCGCCCGAAAGCATCGCCGGCACGAGTCCGAGCGCACCCACGCCGGCGCCGAGCGCTCCGGCGCCGTCCCGCTCGCTCTCGCGGGCGAAGTCCGGCTCGTAGTGCAGGTCCGCGGCAGGAGGCGTGTGCGGAAGGCGCGCGAGCACGGGCACGGCGCGGCGCAGTTCGGCGAGCGCGGCGCGCATGGTCGGCGACGGCACCGCGTACACGGCCTCGGCGCCGGCGGCGAGCGCCTTCACGAGCGTCACCGCGAGTGACTCGGACTCGCGGAAGCGTCCCGCCACCTCCAGCGCGCGGTCGCGCGTCGTGCGCGGCGGCAGGTCCACGCACGTGGCGCCGAGCAGCAGTCGCGGCGCCGATCCGGGCCGGCTCACGCGTCGCACTCCTCGGTGGTGCCGCTCGCGAACGCGCGACGCATGGCGTCCACCACGCCGAGCACGCGCAGGGCGCGATCGCCCGACAACTCGCTCACGGGAACGCCGTGCAGCGAGGCCACGAACGCGTGCAGCGCGCGCGACCCTTCGCCCGCGTCGAAGGGCAGCGGATCGGCGAGATCGGCGGGCAGCACCCGCGTGACGCCGTCCGGCAGGCCGCCGCCGGGCTCGGAGAGGTCCACTTCGAGCGCGTCGTCGGAGGCGATCAGGTTGCCGCGTTCGCCCTCGACTTCGAGCACGACCGCGGCCCGCGGATAACCGGGCACGCTCCACGACGCGTCCAGCCCGGTCACGACACCGTTCGCGTGCACGAGCGTGGCGTGCGCCTCGTCGATGCGCTCGCCGTAGAGCCGCTGCGCGCCGCCGCTCACGCGCGCGACCGGCCCGAGCACGTGATCGAGCAGCACGAGCAGGTCGCCGACCGCGAAGTCGAGCACGTCCTCACCCTGCGGAGGCGCGCCGTGCGAGAACACGCGCGAGACGCACCCCGCGGCGCGCACGGTGCGCGGCGTGCCGAGCACACCGCTCGCGAGCACCGCGGCGCCGCGGCGCAGCAACGGATGAAACAGCGACGGTGTGGCGCAGCGCAGGCGCGCGCGCACGTCGGGCGGCAGCGCCGCGAGCGGGGCCGCGCCGTCGCGCGAACGCCCCGGCCCGCCCTCCACCAGTACGGCGAGCCCCGCCGACAGCGCGTCGGCGGCGGCGCCGGCGCGATCGTCGAACGGCGCGCACACCACGAGCGCGTCGAACGTCGCGCGCTCGCGCAGCCGTGCCAGCGTGCTCTCGAGCGGCGCCGCGAAGCCCGCACCCCGCGCGAATCGCCGCAGGTCCGCGCGCGGCTCGAACGCGCCCGCGAACGCGCAGGCGTCGTGCTGCGCGATGGCCATCGCATGCGCGATGCCGGCGCGGCCCAGGCCGGCCACCGCGAGGCGGCGGACGGCGTGGCCGGCGCCGGCATCGGGCGCGGGCGTCTCGGGAACTGCGGTCATTGCGTCGGGTTCCGGATGGAGAGCGTGGCGTGGGTGAACGGATGCCGCACGCTACAGGTGCACTCACCACGGAGCAAGACGCCCGCGATCGCACGCGAGGCGCGCGATCGCGGCGCCGCGTCAGGCGGACATCTTGAACGAGATCGCGACGTCCTTGCGGTCGGACTCGTCGATCTTGAACAGCTCCGCCGCCTGCAGGTTCATGCCGTCCGCGACCCACGAGTCGGGAATCTGCTCGAGGCGCGTGTTGAAGAGCGTCACGGTGTCGTTGTAGAACTCGCGCCGGTCGGCGATCGCGTTCTCGAGCTCGCTGATGCGCCCCTGCAGCGCCGCGAACGACTGGTTCGCCTTGAGCTCCGGGTAACTCTCCGCCACGGCGAAGAACTGGCCGAGCGCACGCGTGATCTGGTTCTCCGCGTCCGAACGCTGCGCCACGCCCGCCGCCTTCGCGAGCGCCGCGCGCGCCTCGCTGAGCTTGTCGAACACCGCACGCTCGTGCTGCATGTACGCCTCGCACACGCTCACGAGCTTCGGCAGTTCGTCGTGGCGCTGCTTGAGCAGCACGTCGATGTTCGCCCAGGACCGGCCGATGTTGTTCTTCATCTCGATCAGGCTGTTGTAGATCGACAGGAAGAACCCGACCGATCCGACCAGCACGAACCCGACCACCACGGTCCAGAGAATTTCACTCGCGTGCATCGCGACCTCCTCGTGTTGCGTGTCCGCGGACGGTCCGTTCGCCGTCCACGGTGCTGCTAGAAACTCCACCCGCCCGTGCGTGCCAGTTCGAGCGCGCACCAGAGACCGAACAGCGTGAGCAGCGGGCCGGCGATCAGTCCGCCGAACGCGCGCACGCCGTATTCGAGCTGCAGCTCGGACTCCGAGCGCTGCCCGATCAGGAACGTCTCGCCGCTCGAGCCCTGCCGGATCACGCCGCGCACGTCCTCGTCGCGTTCGCCCTGCCGGGCCGCGTTCGCGCTCGCGCGCGCGGCGCCGTCCGTGCCCGTGACCGCCAGCTCGATGTCCGAGAACGACACTTCGCGCGTCATCGCGCGTGGGTACGCGCGGCCGAGCACGAACACACGTGCCGGCGCCTCGAGCACGCGCTCGCGGAACCGCATCGCGCCGAGCGCCCACATGCGGCGCAGCCCGAGGCCCTGCTGCTCCATGTACTGCATG